>CAYPWB010000060.1:4763-19750 GCA_964414315.1 uncultured Planctomycetaceae bacterium
GGAGGCTTATTGCACGTTTCCGTTGCCGGTTGCTTTGGCGTACACCAGGTAGAAGGTGGGCACGAGCAACAGGACGAGGAGCGTGGCGAGCATCAGGCCGAAGGCGAGGCTGGTGGCCATGGGCTGGAGGACCCGGGCCTGGAACGAGCGTTCCAAGAGCAGCGGCAGCAGGCCGACGATGGTAGTCATGGAGGTCAGCAACACGGGCCGGAACCGCTGTCGGCCGGCGTCCAACAGCGCGGCCTTCAGCGGCACGCCGTCGCGTACGCGGTGGTTGATGAAGTCGATCAGCACGATCGAGTCGTTCACCACCACGCCGGTTAGGGCCACCAGGCCGAACAGGCTGAACAGCGTCAGGTCGAACCCGAGGAGCACGTGTCCGAACACGGCCCCGATGGCGCCGAACGGGATGATGGCCATAATGATCAGCGGCTGCGAGTAGGTTTGGAACTCGAATGTGAGCAGGGCGAACATGCATACCAACGCGATGGCCAGCCCGAACACCAGTCCCTGAACCGACTCGGCCGTCTGCTCGGCCTGCCCTTCCCAGCGAACGCGCACCCCGGGGTGCTCCTCGAGCAGCTCGGGCATGAAGTTGCGCCGCAGGTCGTCGACGATGCGGCTTGCGTTCGCCACTTCTTCCTGCACGTCGGCCGTGATGGTGATCGAGCGTAGTTGGTCGAGCCGGTTGATGCGCGAATAGCCGCGTTCGACCTGCACGTCGGCCAGTTCAGTAATGGGGCGCTCGACGCCGTCGCGGGTGCGCACGCGGACGTTGTCGAACCCGGCCAGGCTTTGCCGTTCGTCGCGAGGGTAGCGGACCATCAGCTTCACCTCGTGCCGGCCGCGCTGCAACCGCATCACCTCTTCGCCGTAGTAAGCGGCGCGGATGGTCTCGGCCAGGTCGGCGTTGGTCACGCCGAGGGCCTCGGCCTTTTCCTTGATGCGCACGTGGAATTCCCACTTGCCGGGCCGCGAGTCGTCGGCGATGTCGAACACGCCCGGGTAGGTGCGGAGCTTCTGTTTGGCCTTCTCGGCCGCCTGCTCCAGGGCGGCCATGTCGCGTGGGGCGGCCAGGAGTTTGAACTCGATGGGCGTGCCGCCCGGGCCCATCGCTGCGCCGCTGAACGACACCTCCTCAGCGCCGGGGAACTCGCCCGCCGCCTCACGCCACTCGTCGACCAACTGCATGCTGGTGGTTCGCGGGCGGAACTGCACGTCGACCAGTTCCACGGCCACCCCGCCGGCATGGCTGCCCCGGGGCGGCGCCGTCGGTCCGAGGGTGCCGGTCACGTTCGCGTCGCCGACCGAGCGCAGGACGGTTTGCACCACGGGCTGACCCTCGGCCGCGTACTTCTCGTTGATCTGCAGGATGGCCTCCTCGACGCGGCGGGTGGCCTTCTCGGTGATGCTCTCGGGTGTGCCGTCCGGAAAGACGACGGTCGCCTGAATGAGCGGAACGTCCATCTTCGGAAAGGCGTTGAACGGCGCAATGCCGCCTTGGATCAGTCCGAACGACACCAGCAGCACGGTCGCGGCCAGGCTCAGGGTGACCCAGGGGTTGTCGAGCGTCCAGCGGAGCGTGGGCAGGTAGACGCCCTGGATGGTTCGGTCGAGTCGCTTGGTGACCCACCCGTTCATGCGGCCGATGAGTCCCGCCGAAAGACGCATCGGATAGAGAAGGTATGGGGCGACGGCCAACGCGAACAGGCCAATGACCAGAAACGGCGAGGCCTCGGCCAGTTGGGGCACCTGGCGCAGCGCCGAAGCGAGGGGTCCGGTGCTTTCCTCGGCCAGGAACACGAGCAGCGAAGCCGTCAGGAAGAATGCCGACCAGACGACGCCGACGCCCGTCCATAGCCACGCATGCCGCCGGCGCGCCGCGGCCCGCCGCTCGCGCCGGGCGACTTTTTCCGCGTCGTGCTCGCCGCTGTGGGCCAGGTGACACGGCAGGATGAACGTGCTCTCGAACAGCGAGAACAGCAGCATGACGATGACCGCCAGGGGAATGACTGCAATGAACTTGCCCATGATGCCGGGCACGAACAGCAGCGGCATGAAGGCGATGACGGTCGTCGTGACCGAGGCCAGCACGGAGGGGAGCACTTCGCAGGTTCCGTCGACGGCGGCCTCCAGGTAGCCCTTTCCCCGCTGCCGTTGCGAGTACACGTTTTCGCCCACCACAATGGCGTCGTCCACCAAGATGCCCAGCGCCATGAGGAACGCGAACATCGACAGCATGTTGAGCGTCTGGTCGGCGGCGAACAGCACGCCGCAGCCGCCGAGGACGGAAACCGGGATTCCCAAGGCCACCCAAAACGCCAGCCGCAGTTCCAAGAACAGAGCCAGCACGATGAACACGAGGATCAGACCCTGGAGACCGTTGCGACGCAGTAGTTCGAGCCGGTCGCGCACGACGACCGAGGTGTCGTCGAAGACGGTCAACCGGTAGCCTTCCGGCACATGGAAACCGTTCCAGCCGCCGGGCGACTGGGCCCGCTCGACGAACTCGCGTACCTCGGCCACGATGGCCAGCAGGTCCTCGTCGGCCGTCTTGCTCACGCGAACGACCATGCCCGGCTTGCCGTCGATGAACATCGACGAGGTCGTATCGACGAACTGGTCGTGTACGGTGGCCAGGTCGTCGACGGTAAGGACGGCGCCGCCGGGCCGGGTGACAAGGGGGATTCGTGCGATGTCTTCGCCCACCAAGTGCCGGTTCTTGCCTCGCAGGAGCAATTCCTGGGAGTTGGTGCGCAGGATGCCGGCAGGAATTTCGATGTTCTCGCGGCGGATCGAATCGGCCACGTCCCTCAGGCTCAGGCCGTACTCGCGGAGCGTGCTTTCGGCAACCTCCACGTCGATTTGGAAATCTTTCGCCCCGCCGATGTCGGCCTGCGAAATGGTGCCGAGTTGCAGGACCTCGTCGCGAACCTGCTCGGCGACGGTGCGGAGTTTCAACTCGGCCTCGGGGCCGCGAACGTCGGGCCCGACGACCGCCACCTTGACGGCCGGCCGGCGGAGCGTGATCTGCTTGATTTCCGGCTCCTCGGCCCGCAGTGGGGGAAAGCCGGGCAGGCGGTCCACCTCGCTGCGCACCTCGTTGAGCACCTTTTGCACGTCGCGCACGTCGGCCTCGAGTTCGAGGATGACCGTGCCCACGCCCTCCGACGCCACCGAACTGAGCCGCTTGACATCCTGCAGCGATCGGACGGCCTCCTCGATGCGCTGGCAGATGCTTTCCTCGACCTCCTCGGGACTGGCCCCGGGGTAGGGAACCGCGACGAAGATGATTTCCAGCTCGAACTCGGGGAACAGCTCGCGATGCATTCGGAACACGGCCACTCCGCCCACCAGGAGGATGGCCACCATGGCCGTGTTCATGGCCGGCGTGTTCGCAATGGCCCAGCGGATGAGTCCTTTCATGGCTTCTGCTCCCGCAACTGCATTCCCGCTTCGGCCACGGCCAGCGGGGACGTGACCACCCGCATGCCGGCGGTAAGGCGGCGCCGGCCCGGGGTATTGCCGGCGTCTTTCGGCCGGACAATGGCGAAGCCGTCCTGCCGCTGCACGATGCGCACGTCGGCGATGTGCAGCTTACCGTCGTTGATCAGCCACACCCGGTTGCCCGGCCGGATGGTTTCTTCCGGTATCCGCAGCAGTTCCGCCTTGGGCTTCGCATGAATGCGTACGGTGACGAACATGCCGCGCACCAGGGCCGTGGGGCCCGACGGCGGGCCGGAAGCCGGGCTGCCGTCGCCGGGGTTCAGCAGCCGTACGTTGCGCGGCTGGTCGACCGTGACGAGGCAGGGCACCATGCGGGTGGCGTCGTTGAGGCCGATTCCGTCGAATCGCGACAGCTCGCCCTGCCAGGCGTACTTCTGCCCGGCCAGTTCGAAAATGACCGTGGCCGGCGTGCGGGGAATCCGGTAATCGCGCCCCGGTTCCGGACCGGCCGCCGGGTAGCCGTCCGGCGCCCCGTTGCTGCGCTGCAGCCAGAGCCAGTACAGCTCGTCCATCAGCAGGCTGCACCGCACTTCGACTTTCGAGGTGTCCTCGAACGTGAAAAGCTGCGTGCCCTTGTTCACGAAACTATCCACTTCGACCAGGTCGCGCACCACCACGCCGTCGCTGGGTGCAGTCACTTGAGTTCGGTCCAGATCGAGTTGCGCCCGTTCGAGCCGAAGCTGGGCGGCGTCGCGGAGCGATTCGAGCCGGGTGCGGCGCGTCTCGAACATTTGCATCTGTTGCCGCAACTCGATCACTTGGCTTTGCGACTGAAGGACGGACTGCCGGGCCTGGTCGAGTTGCGTTGCCGTTACCACGCGGCGTTCGGCGAGCTTCTGCTGGCGTTCATACTCGGCCGTATGCAGTTCAAGCTGTTCCTGCGCCAGGCGAGCGATCTCCTCGACATTCTTCAGCTCGACGTCCAACTCGTTCAGCGAAGTGCCGGCCTGCTCGAGTTCCTGCTGCGCCTGCTTGACGGCCAACTCGTAATCGCGCGGGTCGAGTTCCAGCAGCACGGTGCCCCGAGCGACGAAGTTGCCGGCCTGGGCGACCGCCGCCTTCATCGTCACCCGGCCGGCTACCTCGGCCGCCAGGGTGATTTCCCGGTAGGGCACCACCACGCCGTCGGTGGTCAAGTCGAGACCCTCTCCGTGCGCGACCACCTCGGTCGCCTCGACCAGCGGAGCGGCGTCGTCGGGCGCGGGCTGCGTTTCCACGGCGCGCTGCGCGGCCAGCACCCAATAACCGGCAATACCCAACGCCAGAATGACCGGCGGAGCTACTGCCCGAACGATCGGTTGCATACGGGGTCCCTCCAACATGACTTGTCCTCGAAATCTGTTCAAGCGTGGGGGCAGGCACCCTGCGCCGGCAATCAGCGCTTGGTGCCGGTTGCGACCTCCGTGCGCCGGGCCCCATTTTCGGATAGACTCTTCGTGATCGGCGGCGCCATGCCGAGGGCGGCCAGGCTAAACTGGGCAATGTGGTCGGTCAACGTTTCAACGTCGTAGTGGGCGGCAAGCTCCTCTTCGCCGACGATCATCGGCACGATGCTCGCGGCCGACCGGTAATACACGCATTGCCCCACCACGCTCAACGCAATCTGGTGCCGCCGGTGGGGCGGCAGCGCGGGGCCGACCACCTCATCGATAATGGCCAGCAGCGCGCCGAATCCGGAACGAAAGTGCTCCTGGAGCATTTCCCGGCACATGGGCGTGGGATCGGTAATCTCGCGGAGCAGCAGACGCCACTGCCAATCGGTCGCGTTCAGTTCCAACAGCCGACTCAGAAGGACCTTGACGAATCCGCGCAGCCGCTCTGCGGGGGTGGTACCCGTCGCGAACACGGGCGCCAGCCGCTGCTCGAGTCGGTCGGGATGCGCTTCGCGCACGGTGGCTACGTACAGTGCTTCCTTACTGCCGAAGTGGTAGTTCACCGCCGCGAGGTTCACCCCGGCGCGGCGGCATATTTCCCGCACCGTCGCCGCCTCGAAGCCCTTCACAGCGAAGATGGGGCCGGCGGCGTCGATAATGCGTTGCTGCGTGTTGTCGCTGCTCACAGTACGGGCCCCTCCCATGGGTTCTATCTCGTGGTGTCCTGTATGCGTTTTGGTTCGGTCACAACCGGCGTTCGATGGGCAAAACCACCGCCTGTAAATGTCGGTGGGCCGGCTTGGAATCCCGGAAGCGGCTTAGTTCGTCGAACAGCCCATCGAGCGCCTCGTCGGGTACCTGCGCATGTACCACGCTGCTGTTGCCCGGGAACACCTGGCTGCCAAAATGCTTGCCGTCGGAATCTTTCGCTTCGATCATCGGAAAGCGCACGAAATCGGCGATGCCGTGCCGGTCGAGGATCGCCTCGACGGCGTCGGTGTACTCGAAGTGGAACGCAAGGGCGACGAGTTTCATCCGGCGGTCGGCTCCGTGGCAAGTTGGGAGCGGTTCGAAGGTTCAGCCTGCCGGGCCGGCCGCCCGACGAGCAACGCCTGGAACTGCGCCACGAGGGTGTACATGACGGGAATGACCACCAACGTCAGCGCGGTCGAGGTGAGCATGCCGCCCGCCACTGAAACGCCCAAGGGCATGCGGGCCTCGCCCCCGGCGCCGAAGCCCGTGGCGATGGGCATCATGCCGAGGATGGTGGAAATGGCCGTCATCAGCACGGGCCGGAAGCGGACGGCCGCCGCCTCCCGTGCCGCCGTGAAGGGATCGCGTCCCCGGGCGACGAGAATGTTGGTGTAGTCGACCACCAGGATCGAATTCTTTGTTACCAGCCCGAGCAGCATGATCAACCCAATGAAGGCGTACACGTTGAACGACAGGCCTAGCAGCCACAAGCCGCCGAACGCCCCGATGGTGGCCAAGGGAAGGGCCGCCATGATGGTTATCGGATGGAGGAACGACTCGAACTGCGCCGCCAGCACCAGGTAGATGAACACAATCGAAAACACGACGGTAATGGACAAGTAATAGAACGACTCGTCGAAAATTTGCGAAAGGCCGGTCAGCTCGTAATCGGTCCCCGGAGGCAGTTCCTCCTGGATATACCGTTCCAAGCGAGCGACCGCCTCGCCCAGCGCCACGTCGGGGGGCACTTGCGAGGAAATCGTGGCCGAACGCATGCGGTTGTGGCGGTGAATTTGACTGGGGCCGATTGTCTCGTCCAAGTCGACCAGATTATCCAGCGAGACGAGCATCCCGTCCGGCCCGCGAACGTAAATGTCGCGCAGCGTGTCGGGGTTCATCGTTCCGCGGCCGGCCGCTTCGGTGATGACGTCGTAACGCTCGGCGTCGCGTTCGATGGTCGAGATGGCCGGGCCGCCGAAGAGGAACCGCATCGTGTTCGAAATATCGGCGACGGAAATGCCCATCTGCGAGGCCTTGTCGCGGTAGATGCTTATGTCGACCTGCGGATTGTTCAGCTCGAGGTTGGTCCGCACGCCAACGTACCATTCCGGCTGGCGGCGCATCCAATCCATCAACTGTTCCTGTTGCTGGGCGAGCGTTTCCAGGTTGGAGTGCTGGAGGACCACTTCGACGGGCGAGCCGCCCAAGCCGGCCGGGTTCAACTCCGTCACGAAGGCCCGACCGGCGGGAAGCGAGTTCAGGCGTCCGCGAAGGTCCTGCATCACTTCGACCTGATGCCGGTCGCGCTGTTGCCGCGGCGTGAGTCGGACGAACGCCATGCCCGAGTTCGGCTGCCCCGGCCCGCCGCCGCGCGAAAGCCCGATGGCCAGGAACTGGTGGCGCACCTCGGGCGTTTCGGCCAGCAGGGCCTCGATTTGCCGGGCGAACGCATCGGTTTCGGCGAGGGTCGCGCCTTGCGGCGTTTCGAAGATGAGCATGAAGGCGTTGCGGTCCTCCTCGGCGGCGAACTCGCGGGGGATGCTCGCCAGGGCGAGCATCCCTACGACAAAGGCCGCCGCGCCCAACAGCAGGGTTAGCCACCTGACGCGAAAGGCCCCGGCCAGCACCGCCCGGTACACCCACTCGATGCCGCGGAACATCTGCTCGGAAAGGCGGAACGCCAATCCGTGTCGCTCCGGAACGCGAAGCAACCGGGAGCAGAGCATGGGCGTGAGTGTCAGGGCCACGAACGTCGAGGCGAATACGGTAATGGCCACCGTCAGGCCGAACTCCATGAAGAAGCGGCCGATGAGTCCGCCGGTGAACGCCACCGGAATGAACACGGCGCCCAGGGCCAGCGTGTTCGCCAGAGCGGGAAAGGCGACCTCGGTGGTTCCGACGCGGGCGGCCGGCTCGGCCTCGGCGCCTTCCTCCATGTGCAAGTAGCATCGTTCGAGCACCACAATGGCGTCGTCGATGACGATGCCGATGACCAGAATAAGGCCCAGCATGGTCAGCACGTTGATGCTGAACCCCAGCAGGCTGATGCCCGCCAAGCCGATCAAAAGCGACGTGGGGATGGCCAGCAGCGTGATGACGGTTCCACGGCCGCTGCGCAGAAAGGCCAGCACGACGAACATCACCAGCGCCGTGGCGATGAAGATGGTCAGCAACAAGTCGCGGATACTTTCCTGGATGTATTCGGAGTTGTCGGTGGCGATGGTGTAGCGGAGCCCCGGCGGGAAGTCGCCGCCGATTTCGCTCATCCGCCGATGCAGGGACGCGGCCAGTTCGACCGTGTTGGCGTCGGCCTGCTTGATAACGCCCAGGCCGACGGCCGTTTCGCCGCGGAACCGGGCAAGCTGGCGGTCGTCCTCGACGGCGTCGACCACTTCGCCCACGTCGCGAATGCGAACCGGCGCCCCGTTGCGATACGCGACGACCAGTTGGTTCATCGGTTCCGCTTCGGCGAATTGCCCGCGCGTTTGAATGAGGAACTCGCGCTGCCCCCCTTCGATGCGCCCCGAGGGGATGTCGGCATTGTTCATTTGCACGGTGCGGACGACGTCCTGGACGGTAAGCTGGTGGGCGGCCAACCGGGCCGGATCGACGCGGACGCGAATGGCGTACTTGCGCCGCCCCCCGACCCGAATCTGCCCGACGCCGCGTAACGTCTCCAGCCGTTGCTTCAGCACGTTTTCGGCGTATTCCGTCATGCGAACGGCGTCCCAGCGCTCATCGCCGCGGAGCGTGATCCACATAATGGCCCTGGCGCCCAGTTCCAGCTTCCGCACGATGGGCGACTCGATGTCGTCGGGCAGCAGGCGCGCCGCCCGATCGACGGCATCGCGCACGTCCTGCGCGGCGATGTCGATGTCGCGCCATAGTTCGAACTCGGCGGTGACGGTGGCCACCTGCTCCCGCGCGGTCGAACTGAGGGTGCGCAAGCCCTCGATCGTGTTGATTTCAGCCTCCAGCGGGTCGATGATTTCCGACTCGATCACCCCGGGCGCGGCGCCGGCCAGAACGACGTTGACGCTGACGATGGGAAACTCGACGTCGGGGTCCTCCTGCACCGGCATCTGCACGTAGCCGTAGCCGCCGAAAATGGCCAGCACGACGAAGATGACGATGGTCAGCACGGGGCGACGGATGCAGAAATTCCAAATCACTGCGGTTGCTCCTCCTTGGCGTCGTCGCTCGCGGTGCGGACCCGATCGCCGCCGCTGAGACGCAAGTGCCCTTCGTGAACCACCTGCTCGCCGGCCGCCAGCCCCTCGACGATTTCCACCATCCCCTCCTTCCGCAACCCGGTGACCACCTCGCGCGGCGCGGCTACCCCGTCCTCGACCACGAACACCATGTAGCCCCGACGGGTGGCCACCAGCGCGGTGCCGGGAATGACGGGCCGGTCGGGCCGCTCGCCGATCGTCACCGAAGCCGTGGCGAACAGCCCGGGCTTGAGTTCACGCTCCTCATTGGGAATGACGGCCTTCACAAGGAACTGCCGGGTGGAAGGGTCGACCGCCGGGCTGACGAACTCGACCGTGCCGTCGAACCGGCGTTCGGGATACGCGGCCACCGTCACCGCCACCGGCTGCTCCTCGCGAATGCGTCCGAGATGCCGCTCCGGCAGCCAGAAGTTGATTTCCAGCGGGTCGATTTGGTATAGGCGAGCCAAGACCCGTCCGACGGTTACATGGGCGCCGCGGTCCACCTCGCGGTGCGACACGACGCCTGCAAAGGGCGCCAGGATGCGCATGTCCTCCAATTCCCGCTCAATGAGCGCCAGTTCGGCTTCGAGCCGCTCGCGTTCGGCAACGGCCGTTTCCAGGTCGGCCTCGGCCTCCTCCAAGGCTTCCTCGGTGAACACCGCGCGGTCGCGAAGTTGGTAGCGGCGGTCGAAGATGCGGCGGGCGTTCGCTGCGCGGATCTCGGCGGCTCGCAGCGCCGCCCGACGCGCGGCCCGCTGGTGCCCCAGGCGGTCGTCGTCTAGCTCGAACAGGACCGTCCCGTCGTCGACGAAACTTCCTTCCTCGAACTCAATCGCTCGGACTCGGCCGGCAATTTCCGGCGAAATTTCCACCTCGGCCGACGCCTCCAACGTACCGACGCCGAACACGGTTTCCGTCAAAGTTCGGGCCTCGACGGTAAAGAGGGTGACCGGCACCTCGGGCCGGCGGCGCTGGACGTCGTCGGTGGCCTCGGCCGTTTTGCCGGGCCCGACGGTGTAATAGGCCAGCGTGCCCACGCCGGCCACGACCGCTATGCTCGCCGTCGTCACCGCCAGAACCGAGAGCCAGCGTCGGAGACGTCCCCACCGGTGCATTGCATTGCCTCATTTACAGAATCGTCACAGTTTCCCATTTCAAACAATTATATGAAACGGCTGTTTGAAAGTCAAATCGCGGTGCGAGATGTGGTCCGACGCAGCCCATCGGCTGGATTTGTAAGTGCCATTGGAGGGGGGGCTATTAGATTGTTGGTGGGGGTTGTTCGCAGATTAAGTGGCTATCGGTGAACTCTTCTGCCAACGCGGTAGGTGGGTTTTCGCATAGCCGCCAGGCGTTAGCCGCTTCCTCGGACGAGGCATTCTGAATTGTGAGATATCCTTCCCCAAGTCGTCCTGGGGCTGATCGCGGCCATTTTGGAAACTCATGAGGACGGCAGGCTGCACCTGCCGCCGGAGTGGTTTGGCGGAGCGCCCGCACGCCGAGTTCGAGTCGGGGGTCGCAGCGGATATGCTGCTCCTGCGTCCCTTCGGAAAGCCCCTCCCCTTCTGACGCACCGCACCGGCACAGCAAAGGGCCGACGCCTTCCGCCGGTGGGCCGGAAAGCCCCGGCTGGTTGCTCCCGAAATCTCCGACGAAGCCCTGCGATGCGCAGGCCACTGTACTACTAACCGCAAACATCGTGAACTTTTTCGCACAGTCGCGGCCTTGGCTTCGAGCGGAAGCTCGCATTGGTTGGCGGCCCTGCCGCCCTGTGACGGATGGTTCGCTGTCTGGCCGCTTTTTGCTCGGCCCGTCCCTTCGGGGTTCTGTCTGACGCGCCTTTCGTAACCCGGGGGTTGCGCCTCGTTCGCACGACTCGCGTCGGCTTCACCCCGAACTGGTTCAGGTACGTCCCTTCGGGCCCGGACCACGGGCAACCTCGTCGCCCGAACGCCTGCGCTGTCGGCAGTTGTCGCTCGGCGTGCCCCTTGTCGCGTCGCTTCCCGTTCGGCAGAATGATGCGTTGTGCAGAGTCTTGCTGAGAAGTAAACGGGACAAGGAGCATTTCCCATGATCGTCACCTGCGTTTACGTCCATGTGAAACCGGAGCACGTCGACGACTTCATTCGTGCCACCGAGGCGAACCATCGGAACACCGTCCAGGAGCCGGGGGCGTTACGATTCGACGTTCTGCAACAGGCCGACGACCCGGCGCGGTTCGTGCTGTACGAGGTCTATCGCGACGAGGCTGCCGCCGCCGCCCACAAGGAAACGGCCCACTACGCCGCTTGGCGCGACGCCGTGGCCCCATGGATGGCCGAGCCGCGGCAGGGTGTGAAGTATCGGGCGCTGTTCCCCGAATCGGCCGACGCGTGGGCCACGGGATAGCAGCATGGCCGCCGCCACCCCCATGATGAAGCAGTACGAGGAGGCGAAGCGGGCTTGTCCCGACGCGCTCCTGCTGTTTCGCATGGGCGACTTCTACGAGTTGTTCCACGACGACGCCAAGACGGCCGCCGCAGTGCTCGGGCTCGCGCTCACCAGCCGCGACAAGGGTCCCGACGCGACCCCCATGGCCGGCTTCCCGCACCATCAGCTCGACGGCTACGTGGGCAAGCTCATCGCCGCCGGCTACCGCGCCGCCGTGTGCGAGCAGGTCGAAGACCCGCGCAAGGCGAAGGGCTTGGTCAAGCGCGAGGTCACCCGCGTCGTTTCGCCCGGCACGGTTACCGACGACGCCCTGCTCGACCCGCGCGAGAGCAACTACCTGGCGGCCGTCGCCCCGGGCGAGCCGGCCGGGTTGGCGTGGGTCGATCTTTCCACCGGCCGGTTCGTGGCCGCGGGCGTACCCCCGGCGCAACTCGCCGATCAGCTTGCCCGCATTTCGCCGGCCGAATGCCTCGTGGCCGACGACGCACCCCCGCTGCCGCAGCGCACGACGGGCGACATGATGGTCACGCGCCGGCCGTCCTGGGCGTTCGGTCTTTCCGAAGCCCGGCAGACCCTGGCGAAGCATTTTGGCACGGCCACGCTCGAAGGGTTCGGGTTCGGCGACGGCCGGGCCGACGAGCAGTCGATCCGCGCGGCCGGGGCCGTGCTCGACTACCTGAGCGAAACGCAGCGCACCGGGCTCGAGCACGTCGACCGCCTGGTGCCCTACCGCACCGCCGGCACGTTGGAGATCGACGAGTCGAGCCGCCGCAGCCTCGAAATCACGCGCACCATCCGCGACGGTCGCCGCGAGGGCTCGCTCTTGTGGGTGCTCGACCGGACCGTGACCGCGATGGGTTCGCGCCTGATGGCCGAGTGGGTGGCCAATCCGCTGGTCGAACTGGAGCCCGTTCGCCGCCGGCACGAGGCGGTGGCCGAACTACTCGACGAGCCGGAGCTTTGCGCCGACTTGCGCGAGATGCTCCGCAAGGTGTACGACCTCGAGCGTCTCCTGGCCCGGGTGGCCACCGGGCGCGCCAGCCCCCGCGACCTGAGCTTCATCGGCCGCACGCTGGGCAGCCTGCCGGGGCTGAAGGCCAAGCTGACCGCACGGCACAGCCCGCTGCTCGGCGAGCTTGAAAACGCGATCGACTTGTGCCACAACTTACGCGCCCGCCTCGATGCCGCGTTGCGCGACGACTGCCCGCTGGCCGTGCGCGAGGGTGGCATCGTCCGCGACGGCTTCCACCCACCGCTCGACGAGCTGCGCGAACTGGCCCGCGGCGGCAAGCAGTGGATTGCCCAGTACCAGGCCCGCGAGGCCGAGCGCAGCGGCATTCCGACGCTCAAGGTCGGGTTCAACAAGGTGTTCGGCTACTACATCGAGATTACCAACACCCACCGCTCGCGCATTCCGGACGACTATATCCGCAAGCAAACCCTCAAGAACGCCGAGCGGTATATCACGCCGGAGTTGAAGGAATACGAGGAGCGGGTGCTCACGGCCGACGAGAAGGCGAAGGACCTCGAGTACGACCTGTTCATCGAGCTGCGCGACGCGGTTGCCGCCGAGCGCCGCCGCATGCAAGCCACGGCCGGCGTACTCGCGCAAATCGACGCCCTGGTGGCCCTGGCCGAGCTTGCACGGCAACGCAACTACTGCCGGCCGGAAATGGTTGACGAGCCGGTGCTGGCGATCGACGACGGCCGCCACCCGGTGCTCGACGTCTTGGAGCCGGAGGGCACCTTTGTGCCCAACGACGTGTACTGCGGGGGCGAGGCGGGCAGCATGTTGTTGATCACCGGACCGAACATGGCGGGCAAGAGCACGTACATCCGGCAGGTGGCCCTCATGGTGCTCATGGCGCAGCTTGGCAGCTTCGTACCCGCCCGCCGCGCCCGCATCGGACTGGCCGACCGCATCTTCGCCCGCGTGGGCGCCAGCGACGAGCTCAGCCGTGGGCAAAGCACGTTCATGGTCGAAATGACCGAAACGGCCCGCATCCTGAACACGGCCACGCGCCGGAGCGTGGTGATCCTCGACGAGATCGGCCGCGGCACGAGCACGTACGACGGCATCTCGCTGGCCTGGTCGGTGGCCGAGCACCTGCACGACCGTGTGACGTGCCGCACCCTGTTCGCCACGCACTACCACGAGCTAACGGACCTCGACCAGGAGCTGAAAGGCCTGAAGAACTACAACGTGGCCGTGAAGGAGTGGCAGGACGAGGTGGTGTTCCTGCACAAGATTGCCGAGGGCACGGCCGACCGCAGCTACGGCATCCACGTGGCCCGGCTGGCCGGCGTGCCGCGCGAGGTGATCGAGCGTGCGAAAGACATCCTTGCGCAGCTCGAGGCTGAGCACCACGACTCGGCCGGCCGAGCCCGCATCGCCCGGCAGGAAAAGCAGCGGACCGGCCAAATGCAGCTCACCCTGTTCGCCGCGCAGGAACATCCGCTGCTCGACGAACTGAGGCAGTTGGACCTCAACGCCACCGCGCCGCTTACGGCGCTGCAGCATCTCGCCCGCTGGCAGGACACTTTGCGCAAGGAAGACGGCCAATCGAAGCCGTAACGGGCCTGGCGTGGGTGTTCACGCTTCACTGGGCGAGCGAGGGGCTTGCCCCCAATGTCGTTCCGGGTAGTCGTTCCTAGGGGGGCTCGCTCGCATACCGCGGAAGAACATTCCGTGCCCCGCCCCGTCAACGTTTACGTTCACGCTTGACGCGAAATGTGCGTTCTTGTTTGTAACCGCGCTTTTCTCGACACCCGTCAAACTCTTCGGAATCGTCGTAAAGGTCAGGGGCAGGCAAAGTTTCTAAAGTCGAAGGCCGGGCGATGGCGAAGAAAATGATCGGAAGGCTTTTTCCGCCGGGGTGTATTAGGCCAGATTGCATCCTTTCGGAGGGGGCCGCAGGGGGGGAACCTGCCTTGAAGGCCGTGCCTTGGCGGCCAGCCGAAGTCTCTCCTCGGCTGGTAGTCTGCAACTCTCTCTCTACTTTCCGCCTTTAGTTCGCCGGGGAGCGTCTGGAAATGCAAGCAATTCGTACTGGTGAGGTTAGACCGCAGCTTCGCTATTTTACGGATTTTCGCTGGCTTCCGGATACTCAGGATGACGATGTGATTAGTACGGCACGGATCAGATGGAGCTGAACCACAGCCACGATGAAAAGCGAATTGCGGAGAGGCCCCGACCCAGATGCTTGCGGACTCCGGCGGCAGGAACTGCTGTTTCGAAGGAGCGAAGTCCGGTTTCGCAGGTATGGGGCGAGAGAGCGTTTCGAGCTGGGGCAACGCCCGGCCGAAACTTTGAATAAACCAACGTGAGATCAAACGGAGAGCCTGCGATGAAGGTCTTCACAACGGGTCAGGTCGCCAAGATCTGCAAGGTGGCCCCGCGCACCGTAAGCAAGTGGTTCGATTCGGGCCGACTGAAGGGATACCGCATCCCGGGTTCCCAAGACCGCCGCATTCCCAGGGACTACCTGAT
>CAYPWB010000061.1:0-8793 GCA_964414315.1 uncultured Planctomycetaceae bacterium
CAAGCTCCTTGCGCAACAACGTCGAGGAGTGCGCGCCCCTGGGTGACGGCGCGGTCTGCCCTCCAGCACGGAGGCGACCGTCCGTCCTTTACGGCGGCGAAGTGTCGCTGATCTCGACGTGGTCCTGCTTCTTGTTGCGGCCCATCAGGCGGCGGATCTCGTAAGAGAGACGGGCCTTTTCGCCGGTGTCGACCTTTGCGGTGTACTCGACGGTGCGGTAGTCGTGGTTCTTCGCCCCAAGCTCGCTGCGGAAGACGACGTGCCCGTCATAGGAGCGGCGGATTTCGACCTCGATCGGCTTCGAGGTGTAATTGTGGATTCGCTGGATGTAGTAGGCGTGGTCGTCCCACCCGGCGACGGAGCTGTTCACCTCGACCTTGAGCTTCTCGTCGCCCACGCGGCGGTAGACGCTCGTGCCGTGCAGGTGCATCCAGATGTTGTCGCGCCACGCGCGGCGCTTGACCAGTTCGAAGACCACCTCCGGGTCGACGCCCAAGTTCAGCTCGATCTTGTCGCCGATCGGCACGTACTTCATCGACTGCGAGACGAGGAAGCTCAGCCCATCGCGGCCGTTGTGGCGGAAGATGCGCCACTGGCCGTCGGGAAGCGGCGTGGTGCCGAGTTCCGACTCCTCGTCGTTGAGCAGCAGGTACATTCGCACGAGCCGATCGCCGTATTCCGGCACGCGGTATCGATACTGAATTTTCACGGGCACGGCCTCGGCCTCGAAGCTCCGCAGCCGCTTCGACCAGCCGTTGGGGATCGTCTCGGTGCCTTCGATCGTGTAGATGAAGTACTCGCTGAGCCCCTCCTTGATGACTTCCTTCGGCTTGGCCTCCTCCGCGGGCATTTCCATGCTCGGCTGGGGGCCGTCGCACTCCATTTCGGCGGCCCGGAGTTCTTTCTTCAGGGCGCCCAGCTTCAGGCCGTGACGGTTCTGTTCCGTCAGCGTGGAGACCTCGCCCATCGGAATCCGGGCCAACTGGGCGATCTTCTCCACGAGATTGATCTTGCCGACCACCAGACGTACCTGGGCGTTCTCGTACTCCTCGCCCGAGTTGTTGTGCACCCGGACGAAGCTCTCCAGGTCCATGTGCGTCTCGTCGGCGTTGGCGATGGCCAGGTAGTCGGCCGACCAACTGATGCCGCTGGTGAAGTAGCTGATCTCGACGGTCGCCTCGCCGTCGATCTCGCTCCGGACGTTCCAGTAGAGCATGTGCGGCTTGTCGTGCGGGAACGTGCTGTCGAGCACTTCCAGCTTCTCCGGGTCGCTCAGGAAACGGAGTTGTACGCTCGTCGGGTCGATCAGCGTATTGGCCCAACTGAACTGCAACGGGTTGCCACCCGGCTTGAAGCTCACCTTCCGCGTCTCGCGCACGAGCGTCAGGTCTTCGGAGTTGTAAATCGTGAGCTGCACCGTGTCGCGCTCGGGCACGGTCGACAGGTCGACATTCTTGGCCAACGCAGCCGGGACAGCGAGAAGCCCGACTGCGGCCGTCAACCACATGAGGCGGATCGGACGATGGGTATTCCTCATCGGTCGACCTCCGCTTTCTCGATGGTCACGTTGTTCTGCTTTTGGCTATGGCCGTGCAGCCATACGACCTCGTAGGGCAGATCGAGCCGCTGGCCGGCCGCAGCCTTGGCGGTGTACTCGACCGTGCGGTAGTCGTGGTTCTTCGCCTCCAGGCTGCTTCGGAAGAAGACGTGCCCGTCGTACGAGCGCCGGATCTCGACCTCGATCGGCTTGGCCGTATAGTTGCGGATCTGCTGGATGTAGAGCACGTGTTCGCTCCAGCCGGCCACCGGGCTGCGGACGTCGAACTCGACTTTACCGTCGTCGACACGGCGATAGACGTTCGCCCCGTGAATCTGCAGCCAAACACGGTCGCGCCACACGCGGCGTTTGACCAGCTCGAAAACCACCTCCGGATCGACGCCCAAGTTCAGCTCGATCTTGTCGCCGATCGGCACGTACTTCATCGACTGCGAGACGAGGAAGCTCAGCCCATCGCGGCCGTTGTGGCGGAAGATGCGCCACTGGCCGTCGGGAAGCGGCGTGGTGCCCAGTTCCGACTCCTCGTCGTTGCGCAACAGGTACATCCGCACCAGCCGGTCGCCGTACTCTTGCGGCCGATAGCGGTACTGGATCTTCACGGGCACATCGTCGGCCGCGAAGCTCCGAAGCCGCTTCGACCAGCCGTTGGGGATCGTCTCGGTGCCTTCGATCGTATAGATGAAATACTCGCTGAGCCCCTCCTTGATGACCTGCTTGGGCTTGGCCGCCATGTCGCCGCCCGCCCCAGAACCGGGCGCGGCGGGCCTGGCTTCCGGTTTGCTCATCAGCCGGCCGGCGGCCTCCCGGCGGAGCGAGTCGCGCCGCTTCTCTTCAAGCTCCACGACCTGCGACATCGGAATCCGGGCCAACTCGGCGATCTTTTCGACCAGGTTGATCTTGCCGACCACCAGCCGCACCTGGGCGTCTTCGTACTCCTCGCCCGAGTTGTTGTGGACTCGGACGAAGCTTTCGAGCTTCAGGTGCGTCTCGTCCGGGTTGGCGATAGCCACGTAGTCGGCCGACCAGCTTATGCCGCTGGTGAAGTAGGTGATCTCGACGGTCGCCTCGCCGTCGATTTCGCTCTGGACGTTCCAGTAGAGCATCTGCGGCTTGTCGTGCGGGAAGGTCGTGTCGAGCAGCTCCAGCTTGTCCGGGTCGCTGGCGAACCGCAACTGCACGCTCGTCGGGTCGATCAGCGTGTTGGCCCAACTGAACTGCAAGGGGTTGCCGCCCGGCTTGAAGCTCACCTTGCGCGTCTCGCGCACGAGCGTCAGGTCTTCGGAGTTGTAGATCGTAAGCTGCACCGTGTCGCGTTCGGGCACGGTCGACAGGTCGACGTTCTTGGCCTGTGCCGCCGCGACGAAGAGGCTCATCCCCAAAGCGGCAGCCGTCGGAAGGAATCTTCGATATCGCATTGCAATCACCTCGATTCTGCAGGATGCCTGGGAGATTACCACTCGTTCTTGAAAATAACGTGCAGTTTGTGCGTGATCTTCTCGGCCTTGGCGTCGGCGCCTCGGGCGGGCAGATCGGTCTGAAGGACGATACGGTCGAACGTGGTGCGCCGCGGGTCGGTTTCGCCCTCGAACGTGGTCGCATCGCCCAAATCCCACTCGGGATCGCGGCTCGTGCCCCCCACCTCATTGCGCAACGCGACGAGGTTCTCCGAAACGTCGAGTGCGACGGCACGATCCTTGAAGTTCTCGATCTCGTACTTCACGATCACCTCGCGGTTGTAGAGGTTGCCGGCGATGCGATGGACTTCGTTCTTGTCGATGGTCCGCTTGACGACGATGTCCTGGGCGGTGCCGACGTAGAGCTTCATCTCGTCGTCCAACGGCGTGAACTGCCCCCAATCCTCGCCGATGAAGGCGGTCGAGCCACGGCCGTCTTCTTGGAAGAGGCGGACCTTGCCGAACTGCAGAGGAGCTGTGCCCAGGTTGTTGGCCTTGTCGTTCTTCAATACGTAATGCATCGGCACCGCCAGCTTGTTCTGCGGTTGGTCGAGATAGCCGAACTCCTGCGGGTCGCACGTATAGGTCTTCTTGATCGGCACCTTGGTGAACTTCTCCATGAGCATCTCCTTCGTCTCGTCGATGCCCACCGGCTTGAGGAAGTGGGGCCCGAAGCCGGCCCAAATGCCGGTCGAGCCGAACTCCTCATTGGCGAAGTTCTGCAGGCGGATGTACTGCCGCAGCGTGAGGGTCTTCTCGTCGTGGTCGGCCACGGCGCGGTAGTTGAAGCTCTTCGTCAGCCGGCCCAGCAGGTAGCTGATCCGCACCCGGGCCGAGCCGGAACCGCTGGCGGCCACCTGCCAGACCAACGCCGCCTCGTTCGGCGGGTAGCTGACCGACAGGACCTTCACGTCGAGCGGCTTGGGATTGTCACCTTTGCCGTCCTCACCCTGGCCATCCTCACTCTCGGCCTCCTCGCCCTCGTCGCGAGCGACAACGCGGAAGACGATCGTATTCGGATCGATTTGCGTGTTGGCCCAGGAGAAGTCGACCTGGTTGACTCCCTTGACCAGCGGCACAATCCGCTCCTCTTCCACCAGGGTCGCATTGGGGTTGTCGAGTTGGATCTCGACCCGCTGCCGCACCGGCAGGGTGATCAGTTTGATCCGCGCCCAGCAATCCGCCGGCGCGGCACACAGCGCCGCAAGCGCCACAAGGGACGGAATCAGCACGTTTCGTCGCATGGTCAGAACTCCTTGATTGTGAAGGGGTTACGAGTGAGACGCCGCCCAGCACGCCGATAGGCTGACGCACTCTCCGCGTGCCGGCCGCCACGTGGGGTCGGCGCTTTCCAAGTCTACCGCGCATGTAAACGGGAAATCGGCAAACCGGCGATCGTTAAGGTTGGACACACGAAGCGAGGAGAAAGTTCCCAAAAAAGCCGCAGCTCCCCACGCGAGCGTAGGCAGGCCTGCGAAGCTCCGGCCGTCGTAGGCGCCGGGCACACCCCAGTAAACCGGCAGGACAAAGCGGAGGTCGAAGCGGAAGCCGAGCTGGAAGGCGAGGTGGAAGGCGAGCCCGCGGTCATGGTGTCGCGCGGCCCCTTTACGACTGTTCTTTTACAACGAGCGCCCAGTCGCCGTCGGGCTTTGCAGGGATGGTCCACCGGCCGTCGGGAGCGCGGATGCCGGCGGCGATGGGCGTATAGGCGCCGGTGCGCGGATCGAACCAATCGGCCCGATAAGCAGCCTCCGGCGCCAGGTTGCGCAGCACGCCGGGTTCGGACGACCCGCCGTAGAAGTACGCCACGAACAGCTCCCGGCCCACCGTGGCCAGCACCGATTCCTCCCGGTCGGTCAACAAGGCCCAGGCCGGGTCAGCGAAACGCGGCACAAGCTTTCTCCAAGGCAGGCCCAGGAAGAACTCCTTGAGGATTGACATCTGTCGGGAGCCGGGCAGCGCCATACCGGCAAACCAGCCTTCGATCGGGTGGTTGTATGACTTCCATCGCGGGTCGTCGCGGTCCCATTTCAGCGCCCACACGCCGGCCGCGCCGTAGGTATAGCCGGAGCAGCCGCACAGCAGGGCCTTCCACGCCGAGCGGCGGACGTCGTCCGTATCGGCCACGCCGCCGCAGTCGATGCGCTCGTACATCGCCTCCGTTTCGAGGACCGGCTTGGTGGGCTCGAACGCATAGTAATCGGCGTACCGCCGTTGGGGCGTCAGCCCGCTGTTGCGGTGCCCGCCCTGCAGCGCGAACCAGTCGTGCCACGGCTCGTGGCCGAGCGGTCGGGTATGCACGTCGAGCACCCACTGATGCCCCGAGTGCGGGTGGCCGTAGCCGTCGACCCGCGAAAGCTCCTCCGCCACTGCCCGCCACACGTCGATCCGGTTCTGCTTCCCGCCGTTTTCCGGCGCGTTCATCTCCTGGCAGGTGATCCAGACCACCGGATGCGCCCCGTAGCGGGCCACCAGATACCGGGCCCATCGGCAAAGGTCCTCGGCCGGGATGTGCGTCGAGTTGTTGAAATGCCCGAAACCCAGGGCGATGACAAACCCCTGTTCGGCCAGGTGATCCATCTGGAAGTCGAACACCTGCTGGAACCGCGCGGGGTTGATGTGCGTGTAGGGCGCCGTCCACCAGGCCGGGTTGGTCGCCGACGGATACGTCTGGTACACGTTGAACCCCTTCGCCAGCCGATCGGCCGCCACGTGCTGGAACTGGCCACCGTGCGGGCAGGCCGCGCCCTGGTGTTCCGGGTGGTTGCACGCGTCGAGACGTTCGGTGTCGGGCATCTGCCAGTGGGTGTCGCCCAGCCAGAAGAACGGCGTGCCGTCGGCATGAACGAAGTAGCGGCGGTCGTCGCTCACGCGCAAAAAGCCATGCTGGTAGCACGGGTTGTCGATCGGGCCGGCCACGCACTCCAGCCGTCCCGACCGCCCGTTTAGACCAGCGTTCGCGGGATCGGAGCAGGCCGTGCGCCAATGCCAGGCGCCGGGCGACGTCGGGGCGAACCGCACCCTCCAAACGCCGTCGCCATCCCAGAACGCAGGCCTTACGATCACCTCACCGCCCGGACCACTGAACGTGGCGTTCAGCTCGACCTCGCGGTACGGGTTTGCATAGTTCCGGCTGCTGTGGAGCGCCACCTCGGCCACCTGCCATTGGGGCGCCGAGTCCGGCCGGCCATCGAGGTCATTGCCAGCGGCGCGCGCCGGCCGCGAATAGCGCATTCCGGCAGCCGCGAGCGCGGCGCCGGCCGTACGAAGGAACTGTCGTCGTTGCATGAAAGAAACCCGAGGTAGGAGCTTAAGGGGTGGGACGCGGTGTGGGTTGCGGCATGCACATTACACCCGCCATCAGCGGGACTTGTCCCGGCGGCGCGATATTTGGCGACTAACGGGCCGCTGCGACGCCGCTCACGCGTAGTTCATGACCGCGAAGTAGTGAAACGCCGTGCCCGCGAGCACGAACAGATGCCATACGGCGTGGAAATATTGGACGCGTTCGATGGAATAGAAGACGATGCCGACCGTGTAGGCCGTGCCGCCGGCCAAAAGAAGCACCAGACCTTCGACCGGCACGTGCGCGACGATCGGCCAGATGGCCACCAGCGCGACCCACCCCATGGCCAGGTACAACAGAAGCGTCGGGCACCGCGGTCGCGTGGAAGCGAAGAGCTCCTGGACGATCCCGAACACGGCCAGTCCCCAAACGGCGATGAAGAGTCCCCAGCCCCAAGGACCTCGCAGCACGCCGAGCGCGAAGGGCGTATAGGTTCCCGCAATCAGCAGGTAGATTGCGACATGGTCGGCAACCTGAAACGCTCGCTTGGTACGGCC
The DNA here is from genome assembly GCA_964414315.1 of uncultured Planctomycetaceae bacterium. Lineage (GTDB taxonomy): Bacteria > Planctomycetota > Planctomycetia > Pirellulales > Thermoguttaceae > PWXP01. Next base: position 6,856 of record CAYPWB010000061.1, read on the forward strand.
GGACCGGACCGAATGGTAGATCGCCGAAACGGCATACAGCAGCGCAGCCGTCGCCAAGAATACGCCCGCACTCACGGCCCGCAGAGTTCCGCCCTGCTCGAAGGAAGCGGCCAGCAGGTAAGGCGCTCCCGCGATGACGCAAGCGGCCCCGACGGCGTGGGTGATCGCGCTGGCCATCTCCTCGCCGGGCGAAGGAAGCAGTTGTTCCGTTGTATTCATGCAGGTCGGATTCGCGGGGATATCGTTCACGGGTCGTCCAAGGTGGGCTTCTTGGCCGCTGCCCGCAAAGCCGGGCGCAGCCGTTCCGAGGGCCGGTTCCCCTGGCCGCCAAGCCCCCAATATATTGTCGGCCGCCGCCGTCGATCGTCAACGCCAAGTGGACTCATGGCAGGTAATACCTGGGTAAAACCCCACCGACGGCATCCCGCTGCGGCTGCGAGCGGGCATTCATGACGTTGAGCCGGCGGACCTGTGCCTGAATGCTACCGTCTCGCCGGCTCCCTCCCCCTGCCGGGGTACTGCCGAATTTCATCGCCTACAAGACTTAAACTGAAAAGCTAGCAATGCTATCAGCCTTGCAATTCGAGAGAAAGTGGGTTCTCCTTCATAGTGTGTGCCTGAAAAGGGCTCTCGCAACCGCCGCGTCGGCAGGAAGCTCAAGGAGATTAGCCAAATGTAGCATCGATAGCATTTTCACTTTGAGTTAAAATAAGAGGCTTTTCGCATCGGCTGCGCGATGCGAAAAGCCTTGTCTTCTCTTTCAAACGGCCGAGTACCGAAATACCGCCTGCACAAGGTGAGGTGGCGTTAGGTATCGAGGCCGAACTGGAGCAAGACGTCGTTGATTCCGGCGTGTTCATCCGCGCCGGTGGTCCCAAAGAACCAGTCGTGGGCCGAGCCCATTAGCAGGTCGGGCGCGTCGTCGTCGAAGACGGTTGCCGATTCGTCCTCCGGCACCCCGGCTTGGAGGAACCACTGCTCGTTCAGGCGATCGCCGGTACCCGTGCCCAAGAGGTTGGCCGAGCGGGCGCCGAGGTCGCGGCCGGACGTCCATTCGTTCATGATCGCCATGAGGGCATCGGGGTCGGTGTCGAACGCGGTGCGACCGCCGACCAGGATATCGTCGCCGTTGCCGGCGATCAGGTCCGGGCCGCCTCCGCCGATCATCAGGTTGGCCCCGGCGGCGCCGAAGAGCCTATCGTGGCCTTCGCCCCCGAGGAGGACGGCGTGACCCAATCCACCGAGCAGGAGATCATTGCCGGCCTGACCATTCAGCAGCGTGGGCATGTCGACCGCTCCGGCAACGGCCCCGAGGTCGTTGCCTTCGCCGAGCAGCATGTCAATGCGGGTTACGCCCTCGGCATCGAAGAATCTCGGCTGCCCGGGGTCGGCGAGGAAGTCGGCGACTACGAAATACCCACCGTCGGGCAACTCGCCGACAACGGCATGATCATCGCCAGCGGAGCCGACCACCTGGAGGATGCCGCCGTTGACGCCCGCTCCGGTTACCACTGCCGTTTGCATAGCGGACGCCGCGCCTTGATCGTCGTCGGTCAGATTCAACTGGACGGTGTAAACGCCACCCGCTTCGTACACGTGGGCCTCGCTCAGGGCCGTCGTGCCGGCCGCGAGGGGGATCGTGTCGGTGGTGCCGTCGCCCCAATCGATCTCGAGTTTGAAGGCGTCCTGGACGCCGGGGTCGACGATTTCGGCCATGACGGTGAACGCCTCGCCTTCGTCGATCAATTCGGGCGCAGACAGATTGACCAACTGAGGCGCCACGTTGCCCACGTCGATCGCGGCCGTGGCCGTGCCCACGCCGCCGTCGTCGTCGGTCACCGTGAGCGTCACCTCGTACGCCCCGTTGTCGTCGGGCGTGAACTCGAACGTCTCGGCGTCGCCTGTCGCGTAGGCCTCGCCGTCCTTCGTGACGCTCCA
>CAYPWB010000061.1:8893-19719 GCA_964414315.1 uncultured Planctomycetaceae bacterium
TTGATCGGCTCGCCTTCCACACTGCTCTCGGGCGCGCCCAGTATGTCGACCTTCGGCGCCACGTTGCCCACGTCGATCGCGGCCGTGGCCGTGCCCACGCCGCCGTCGTCGTCGGTCACCGTGAGCGTCACCTCGTACGCCCCGTTGTCGTCGGGCGTGAACTCGAACGTCTCGGCGTCGCCTGTCGCGTAGGCCTCGCCGTCCTTCGTGACGCTCCACGCGTAGGTGTGGGTATCGAGCGTGCCGGGGTCGAGCACCGCGCTGGTGAGGCTGATCGGGGTGCCTTCCTCGTAGGCGGAACTGCCAGCAACTTCGATGTTCACGACCGGGGCGACATTCTCCACGGTAAGCGTGGTTTCCGCCTGGTGCAGGCCGCCGTGGCCGTCGTCGACCTGCACGCCGAGCGTGTACACGCCGTCATCGCCGAGACCGAGGGCTTCCAGTTGCGACCAATCAAGGGTTGGCGCGGCCCCGGTGGCGTCGTCGAAAACGCCGTCGGCGTTTAGATCCCAGGCGTACGTCAGGTCGTCGCCGTCGGGATCGAACGAGGCCGTGGCATCGAGCGAAAGCGAGTCCCCTTCTGCAAGGACATACGGCCCGCCGGGGTCGGCGGTGGGCAATTGATTGAAGCTGGTGTAGAACGTGAAGTTGAAGTTGAAGTGGGTGAGGAGGAAATGGTTGTTGCTGCTAAGCTCCGTATTGGAGGAATAGTCGACGGTAGCGAAGAAGCCGTCGCCGGCCTGCGAGAAACTGCCCGCCTGGCTGCCGGCGACGTAACTCAGCTCGCTGAGGTCTTGGGCGTACTCCCCGGCGGCGTGGAGGAGTTCCGCCGCCCCAACGCCACCGAAGTCAAAGGGATTGGCGCAGAGGAGCGCTCGGTGCTCCAGCGGCTCCAGCGACAAGCTGCGTGCACCGCGGCCGGCGCCGCGCTGCGCGTTTCGAGAGGACATCCGTGAAAGAAAGGACTGAGGACGCATCATGGTTCGGCATCTCCGCATACAGGAAGGGGAAGGGGAAGGGGTGGCTCGTGAAAGAAGCCGTATTGAACTTCCAACTCGATGTGTTCGCCCAATCCATGGCGCTGCATAACCCCCACTTCCATGTGGAGAGACAAACTGCTTCTGCAAAGGCCGGCTCTATGAATGTATTGCCCGCAAACAGGCTAGCTGTGGCGCGATTCTTTTTCGAGAAGCGTTCGAAGCTTCCGCTTCATCCGCGTGAGGCGATAGCGCACCTGATCCGGACTGATGTTCACCTGCGCGGCGACGTCGGCGCTGCTGCGGCCGTCGATCCAGCGAAGATGCAAGACCTGGTAGTTGGTGTCGGAAACGCTGGTGCGAAGTACCGCCAGCATGCGACGAACGAGCCGGCGGTTCTCCCGGCGCATGCATGCGGCCGCCGGGTCGCCGTCGTCTTCGGCCGGCGTTTCCGCGGGATCACAAAGCTGTTGCACGCAGTGGCGCGACTTGCGCTGAAGGAACCGGATGACCTTTCGCCGCACGAACGTGAACAGCCATGCGCGGAAACGGCCCCGCCGGGGATCGTAGTTCAGGCCGACCAGCCGGATGACCAGGTCCGCCCAGATTTCCTGGACTACGTCGTCCGCGTCGGCAGCGGGTAAACGCCACGCCTTGACGAGCCGGCGAATGTAAGGATCGAATTGCCGGTAGAATCGGTCCCAGCGTTCCCGCTCGGCGGGTTCAGGCCGCTCGCCCTTAGAGAGGCGGGTCAAGTAACGCTGAACGCCGCTGAACAGCACCAGGTCGACGTCGCCATGCGCGGGGTTCGTCGCGCTTGCCGGAGCATGGTGCAACCGGAATAGGAACGCCTTATAAGGAACCGAACTTTCAGAAAAGGGCGGGCCGTTGCGTTGCCGACCCAAACGAATTTGCACCCAGGCGGTTGTTGGTCGCATCATGCTCAGCGCGCACCCAAAGGGTCCGTCCTGTATGGTTTGGCACGCTCGGACTCTGCATTTCCGCATCCAAGCGGAAAGCGCAGCGTAGACACTACGGTCCGGGTCGATCTTCTGCCGACGGGCGGCAGCATTGCCGGCACGGGCATCGATTCGTGGTCGTCGCCAGGCCCTCAGCGGCATGCGATGGACTACGAGCAACGCCGGCCAACTTCATTCCTACGAATCGGCCGGACAAACGGTTTGACCACTTCAGACCAATCGAAGCGCAAACGCTTCCCAGCGCCCCCGGACGGCGCGGCCGCAGCGACGAGAAGCAACAGGAAGGCCACGCGTGTCTTCCGGGACATCGCTGCGGCCGGAAAGCGGGACCGCAACCGTTCACGGAGGATTGTCCCGATTCTCGCGGCGAAGAGGGTATTGCTTGGGGCAGCGCTAAACACGCGTCCAGGACTCGAGGCCGGGAGCGCCGAAGATCATGTCAATCGCACACTGCACCGCGCTCGGGGAAGCCAAGGCGGCGCCGATCGGTCCAGGGTGCCCCGTCAACGCCCAGGGGGAACACCGTTCCGCCGGGCGGGAGGCCGGGAAAGGCCGTCGATTTGGATGGGCCTGAGCGAACGTGCCCCCCGACGATCGATCCGGGGCGGTTACCGTGGCGACGGGTTGCGGGTCGCCAGCCGACGTGTGCCGTTCGGCCCTTGCGACGGTCAGCGCGCCGTTCACGCCACCGGAAGCGTCGGAGCCCGCGATCGCCCGATCGGCACCCTCAACAATGAGTGACCGAAGAGTCTGGGGAACGAGGGTCGGGTTGGCCGAGAGGGCGAGGGCGGCAAGGCCGGAAACGTGGGGCGCCGCCATGCTCGTCCCGCTCAGGCGGCCGTAGCGATTGCCGGGCAAACAACTGAGAACCCCCACGCCGGGAGCCGCCACCTGGACCGCCCCGCTGGCGCCCACGCCGTTGCTGAAATACGCCCTGGCGTTGTTCGAGTCGTGGGCGCCCACCGAGAGAACATGGGTCAACTCGGCACTGAAGGCCGCCGGGTAAACGGGGGCAACGCCCCCCTCATTGCCTGCCGCAGCCACGACGAAAACGCTATGTTGTCCCGCATAGGCCAATGCCGAATGCACGGCGGAACTGTAGCTTCCGCCAAGGCTCAGGTTGATCACCTGGGCGCCGTTGTCGACGGCATAGCGGATCCCCGCGGCGACGTCGTAAAACGAACCTGCGCCGTTGGCGTCCAGAACCCGCACCGGCATGATCGTGGCGCCGAAAGCCACCCCGGTGGAACCGAGGCCGTCATTGGCGGCCGCGATGGTTCCGGCCACGTGCGTGCCGTGCCCATTGCCGTCGGCTGGATCGTTGTCGGATTCCACGAAGTCCCAACCGTACACGTCGTCGATGAAACCGTTGTCGTCGTCGTCGATGCCGTTACCGGGCAATTCGCCCGGATTGACCCACATTTGGGAATACAGTTCGGGGTGGCTGCCATCCACTCCCGTATCGACCACGGCCACGACGACCCCCTCGCCGGTGAAGCCCTGAGCCCATACCTCCGGCGCCTGGATGGAGTTCAGATTCCAGTCGTCGGCGCCGCCGAAATCGTCGACATCCGGGTACGGCCCGTCTTCAGCAGGTGGAGGATCGGAGGGCGGAACCGTATCCGGCTGCTTCAACTCGGCCTGCATTTGAAGTCGATAAGGGCTTTCGGCGCTTCCCCAAGGCTTCACCAGCACCACGTACTCGCCTGCGTCGAGCGATAGCTGAAGCGACTCGTCACGCGAGCCGCCCTTCCACGAGCGCGCCAGCTCACGGCGGTCAGAACCGAACAGGTACAGGTCGACGTCGGCCCGCAGGCCGGTCAACTGGATGTCGACCTCGGCATCGGTGTCCAGCCGGAAGCGGTAATAATCGGCCGGGTCTTCGCCCCCGACAGATTCATCCAAGGTTGTCGGAGCTGCCAGGCTCCCGAGCCGTCGTGCGTCGTCAAAAGTGTTGCCGTTATCGCCGGTTGGGGGGCGGCCGGCCAGGATGGCGTCGAGTGTCAACCGATACGAACTTGCGTTGCTCCCAAAGGGAACAACCTTGATGAAGTATTCGCCGGCCGCGAGAGTTCGCCCCAGGTCCTCGGACTGGTTGCCGGGCCGGATTGAACGTGCCAACTGGCCGCCGACGGCATCGAGAAGATAGAGATCGATATCCTGCTCAAGTGCGGTCAGTGCGAGGTCGACTTCTGCGGTCCGGGTCAATTCGAAACGGTAGTAGTCGACGCGGTCCGTGCCGCCAATATGTCCGTTCACCGCCCGAGTGCCATCGACGGCCCCGAGGTCGATGGCGGCCTCGCGGGAATCGCCATCGAGGCTCTGTGCCTCGACGGGCGCCACCCGACTTGAATCGTTACCCACCGCCATTGCGAAAGGATCGATTGCAGGAAGACTGTCCCAACCGGGGGCCAAGGACAGCGTCAGACGCTCCTCGAGCTTCTCGAACCGAAGGGGCGAACCCACGCCTGGGCGAATACCAGGTCGGTGGTGTTTCCCGCAAGACGCCGCTCGCGAAGCCCCGTGACGGATGGATCGTATCATGATCTGCAGCCTGCTCCGGTAGAATGGTCGCCCGGCGCCCTCATGGGGGAACACGGTGTCCCAGGCGCCCGGCAACAGCCTGAATGAGGGGCATCTTCGGGGAACGGAGAAAGGGGAGGCGTCTGAGTGTCCGCGTTCTATACTTTCTTCGCCGACGCGATGTCAATGTCATATTCAAACGCAGGTGCATCCCGGGTGCGTCCCAGCTTGTGCGCGCCTTGACAACGGGCCGAAAAGGTCAATAGGTGAATCTGGGGATTCTGTGGCAAGATCTGGACTGTGGCGTGATTTGGACAAGGACTCCCTGGAAAAGGCAGGCGAGAGATGGATTGCATGGAAGCGATTCGCGGAGAAAAAGGGCCGTACGGAATTCCGGATTCGGCAAGGATGGCCAAATTGCGGGAGCGGTTGGAACGCACGCTACGTGAGGCGGTAGAGATCGAGGTGGAACTGAGCAGAGCGGACGGAACGATCAGGGGAGTGCCAAATTGCTCCCTTATCGAGGGGAGGGCGCATGAGTTGGGCAAGCAGCCCAGCCGCGAAGTGCAACAGCAGCAGATGAGGGAACCGAATGCATCGCATGCACCCACGGCCAAGTGCCCCAACTGCGGTACGCGGTGTGCGCTGCGATTGCGTGGGCGAGTATTGGGTCGACCTGGGGCTCGACGAGCGGTAGGAGCCGGTGTTCGCCAAACCGGTAAGCGTCGCTCCTGGGATGACGCCCGAGTTTTTCTTCTTGAGGCAGGCAGCCGCAGACAACCCGCGGGCCTTGCCAACACAAGGCCCGTCGGCGAAAATTAATCCCAGGCTGCTTGCGGGTTCCAGGAATCGAACGCAACGACAGCTTGGAGGGAAGTGCATTACAGTTGGCGCGAGAACGAACCACGAGAGACTCGAATGAGAAGCAAATATACACACTTCGGATGGATCATCACGGTTGTTACCAGCTTGCTCGGCGTGGCCGTAGGGGTCGAAGCCGCGGAGCCCCAACAGGAAGCTCGGGAGATATTGGACGCCTCCGGCATCCAGGGGGGAATCGTGGTGCACCTGGGATGTGGCGATGGACGCCTGACGGCGGCGCTGTCTCCCAACGATGCCTATCTGGTCCGGGGGCTCGATACCGACCAGGACGACATCCGGAACGCCCGGGCATACATTTGCGCACAAGGACTGTACGGCCGTGTTTCCGTCGCTCATTGGCAGTCCGCTCGGCTTCCGTTTGCCGATAACCTGATTAACCTGATGGTCTCCGAGGAGGTCGGCCCGACCGGCTTGGAGGAAGTCATGAGGGTGCTGGCGCCGGGGGGCGTGGCGCACCTGAAAATCGCGGGGAGATGGACCAAAACGGTCAAGCCCTGGCCGAAAGATATTGACGAGTGGACTCACTACCTGCACGATGCTTCGAACAATGCGGTGGCGGAAGACACCCGCGTCGGACCTCCGCGGCAGTTTCAGTGGAAGGCTGCGCCCGAATGGTCTCGCAGTCATGAGATGCCCGCAACGGTGCAAGCGCTCGTATCCGCCAACGGCCGGTTGTTCGCCATCATGGACGAAGGGATTGTCGGCCAGCGCTCGGGCGTTCCTTCCGAATGGAAGCTGCTGGCGCGAGACGCCTTCAACGGTAAACTGTTGTGGGAGCGGTCTGTTTCGAGAATCGGACCGCGTTTGATGGTAGCCAACGACGACAGGGTGTACGTGCCGTTGAAAGGCGGCGATGCCGTGTCGATTCTGGATGCGGCCACCGGGGAAACACTTGCGACCTGCGAGAGCACCAACCATGCGGAAGAAATCATTTTCCATCAAGGAATCCTGCTATGCCGCGCACAAGACCGAAAAGCCCAGCGACGTTCCAGTGGGGAACAAAGCCAACAATTAATCGCCCTCGACGGGCAGACCGGGAAGATGCTGTGGGCCAGGCAGGACAGACTGGAGCCCGACTCGCTGGCGGCCCGGGGCGATCGCATTTGCTATCACAACGGCCGCGAACTGATCTGTCTGACCCTGGGCGGCAAAGAGCTCTGGAAGACTTCCTGCGGGAAGAATAATTGTGTCATGATGCACAACGATGTCGTTCTTCTTGTCGGCGGAAGACCTGCACAAGCTTATTCGGCGAGTACCGGCGAACTCTTGTGGGAGTCCTCACTCCGGACGCGCCGAACGCCGGGGTTTTTCGTGGCGGGAGGGCTGCTGTGGTCGGCGTGGCCGCATGGCGAGCCCCATCCCGTCGGCAGGACGATGAACTGGGAGCCGTGCACGTCGGTCCGCAATGGTTACGACCTTGCCACCGGCGAAGTGAAGAAGACCGTATCGGTGGACCGACTCGTCACGCCCGGCCATCACATCCGGTGCTACCGGCCCAAGGCGACGAGCCGTTATCTGCTGCTGAACAAGCGGGGGGTGGAGTTTTTCGACCTTGAGGCCGACAACCATATGCGGCACAACTGGCTCCGCCCTGGCTGCGGCTACGGAGCATTGCCGGCCAATGGGTTACTCTATGTTCCGCCGAACCCGTGTTTCTGCTATCCCGGCGTGAAGATCAGCGGATTCAACGCGCTGACCGCCCAAGCCGGCCTGCAGGAGACTGCTTCCGACCCCACCGACCGATTGGTCCGGGGGCCGGCCTGGGCAGCGGAGTTCCAGTCCAGCGGTCCGGCGGATGATCGAAACTGGCCCACCTATCGCCACGACCCGCAGCGCAGCGGTTCCGTCGACTTTGACCTGCCCGAGCGCGTCGAATGCCTGTGGGAAGCGAGCCTCGATCGCAAGCTTTCTCCGCCCGTGGCAGCGGACGGAAGGCTCTTCGTGGCCGCAACCGACGCCCATGCCGTTGAGTGCCTCGATGCCGAGAGCGGTGCGTCGCTCTGGAGCTACACGACAGACGCCCGGGTCGATTCCCCGCCGACCATCTACAACGGACGCGTCCTTTTCGGCTCGACGGACGGCCACGTCTATTGCCTGCGGGCTTCGGACGGACAACTCGCCTGGCGTTTCCAGGCGGCGCCCGGCATCCATCAGATTGCCGTTCGGGATCAGATCGAATCTGCATGGCCCACTCACGGCAGCGTGCTGGTTTTCGGCGGCAAGGCCTATGTCACCGCGGGCCGGTCATCGCATCTGGAAGGCGGGATCTGGATGTACGCCCTCGATCCTGAAACAGGCGAGGTGTTGCATCAGCGTCAACTCGAAGACCCTCGGCCCGACGTGTCGAAGCAGGCAGGACGTCCGTTCGACATGGAAGGCACACGTTCGGATATTCTGGTTGCCGGCGAAGAGGACATCCATCTTTTCCAGCAGCGGTTCAACCCCGATCTCACTTCGGAACCGACGCCGCGTATTACGAAGATGGGAGACCGAGCGGGCGAATTGCATCTGATCTCTACCGGGGGCTTCCTCGACCGGCACCGCTCCGACGGGGCCTTCAATCGCCTATTCTGGACCTACAGCAAGCGATGGCCCGGCTTCTATTTCGCGTATGCAGCGCCCAAGGCGGGACAACTTGTCGTCTTCGATGACACGATGACCTACTCCGTGAAATACTATACGGAACGCCACGGACACAGCCCCGAGTTCCGCCCGGGCAGCGGCTACAAACTCTATGCAGACCGCAACACGGCTGAGCCGACAATACGTCCGACCCGGGCGGGCGAAGACAAGGGACGCGGTTTCACGCGTCAACAGTTCTGGATGTGGTTTCAAGAAGTGCCCGTGCGCGTGGAGGCCATGGTTCTTGCCGGCGATCGCTTGTATTTTGCCGGCCCTCCCGACCTTGAACCGGGAGACGAGGCAGCCGACGCGATACGCGGCCGAAAGGGTGCGCGGCTTTGGGTCGCCTCGACATCCGACGGCACGAAACTCTCCGAAATCGAGGTGAAGAAGTCCCCGGTGTTCGACGGCTTGATCGCCGCATTTGGGCGCCTGTACATGGTGTCTCGGGACGGTACCATCATGTGCTTCGGAGGCAAGTGAAGCATTAGCCCAGACTACAACAGTTCAAGGATCATTAGCATGAATCAACCGCCCAACGGGGCCCGACCTCAGATGGCCATCTCCAAACGCCAGTTCCTCAAGACGGCCGCCGGTGCCTTAGGGGCAATCACCATTGTTCCCGCCCAAGTGCTGGCCGGCAAGGGTAATGCCTCGCCGAACGAGAAGCTCAACATCGCCGGTATCGGTATCGGCTTTCAAGGGTTCCGGAATCTTCGGCAATGCGGACCGGAAAACGTCGTGGCCCTTTGCGACGTGGATTGGCGCCTAGCCGCGCCCGCAGCCAAGCATTTTTCCAAAGCGAAGCGATATACCGATTATCAGCGTATGCTCGACGAGCGGAAGGACATCGACGCTGTCATGGTCTCCACCCCCGACCATACCCATGCCGTGATCACGGCCGCGGCGATGAAGCACGGCTGCCACGTCTATACGGAGATGCCCCTGGCACACGACGTCTGGGAGGCCCGCCGGTTGGCGGAAATCGCGAGGGAGACAGGCGTGGTCACCCAGATGGGCAACGAAAGCCATTCGCACTGCTCGATCCGGCGGGTGTGCGAATGGGTGTGGAGCGGCAAGCTCGGGCCGGTCCGGGAAGTGGAATGCTGGACCAACCGCCCCGAGTGGCCCCAGGGGATGAATGCGCCACCGACGTCCTGCCCGCCTCCCCAGTCGCTGAACTGGGACCTTTGGGTAGGGCCTGCGCCGATGGTGGAGTACAGCCCTGTCTACCATCCTTGCGATTGGAAAGGCTGGCGAAGCTTCGGAACGGGCGCGCTGGGTTTCATGGGCTGTTATGTCATCGATCCCGCCTTTTGGGCGCTACGACTGGATGAAGCCCCGTCATTTATCGTCGAGGCCGAGTCGACCGGCATCACGACTCTGGCATACCCTCGCGCCTCGACGGTCCGCTATCAGTTTCCGGCCCGGGGCGAGATGCCGCCGGTAACGCTTACCTGGAGGGACGGCGACCGCACACCGCCTCTGCCGGCCCAGTGGCCTGAAAACCGCCAAAGCCCGTGCCACGGGAGCTTCTTCCTGGGCGACGACCATACGCTCGTCGTCGACCAGGTGGCGGAAAACTACGAGTGGGCCCGGCTGGTTCCGGAAGCGTTGATGCATTCCGTCGACAATCCGCCGAAAACGTTGCCCCGCATTAAGCCCGGTCCGAGGTGGGATCCGACGCGGCATCAGCAGGATTGGCTGCAGGCCTGCAAGAACGGCAAGCAGGCTGGTTCCAGCTTCGATTACTCGGGCCCACTGACCGAAATGGTCTTGCTGGGCAATGTGGCGTTGGCGGCGGGGAAGCCCATCCACTGGGACAAAGAGAAGATGGCAGTGACTAACGACGCCGACGCCAACCGATTCCTGCGACGAGCGTATCGCAAAGGTTGGAGCCTGTAATCCGTTCACGTTTCGGCCGATGTCTGGAACGGCTTACTTCGGGCCCATGAGGTCGACGCCCAGCGGAGAATACAACCCGCGCCGCCGACCCGTGATTGGTCCGCTGGTTTCGCCCAGCTCGTTGTAGAGCCCGTGAATCAAAGGCGGAATCGGATAGTCGAACATGGCAAAAGCCTTTCACAATACGTGTTGCGACGTACGAGGCGGCGGCGCGGTACGTGTTGCTGCGCTTGCGCCGGTTGCTCGTCATACGATGTTTCCGTATCCCGTCAATCGACCTGCTCGATCAAGTCAAAGCCGTCAGTAAAAGCTTCCCTGTACGATCGCTCGCGCTGCGTCCTGCTGAACGCGTTCCGGAAGGGTCGACCGCTGCAGCACGCCGACGAGCCGGTGGCATGAAACACTCTCACCACGCCGGCCGTACGCCTGCGCAAAACGACCGATCAGGCCGGCGAGGAACCAGGGCAGCCGCTCACGAACGTCTTCTACCCAGGCATTCGACACTCCGCAGGTTTCGGCACGTTGGCCAACGTACTTCCAGAACGGATCGGCGGCCACGACATGCATCCAGTGTTCGAGTGCCACGTCCCAGTAACCCAATCCCGTCGAGGTCCAACCCGTCGCGAACGCCATCTCACTGGCAATCGATGCGTTCAGCCAAGCCACAGCCATTCCATGACGGCCGAGACCGGCCTGGTGCGAATCCGACGTTTCCGCGAGTTCGTGGAGATGCGCGATGGCCACGCCGCATGTAACGTCGCCCAAACTTTTCTTCTACAGTTGCCTCCGCTTTCGCGACGCACTGGGGCCAAAAGCCGCTATGTTTTGAGGGTTGGACGCGGTCTCGGCCGATGTGCATGGTGCCACGTACGTGAAATTGCAGCCGTGATTTGCTCATAGATGCTGGTAGAAGCATGGTGTCCTGACACGGAGGCCG
>CAYPWB010000062.1:0-19676 GCA_964414315.1 uncultured Planctomycetaceae bacterium
GCTATCCCTTGTTGCTACCCACTTGCGGGATGGCCAGCAGGATGCGTCCGACCAACCGCGAGAACGGCAACGACTGGACCCAAACCTGCCCCGGCCCGGTGAGCGTGGCAAAAACGAGCCCTTCACCGCCGAAGAGGGTGTTCTTGATGCCTCCGACGAACTGGATGTCGTACTTGACCGAGGGAGCAAGGGCGACCAGGCAGCCGGTGTCGAGGCGAAGCGTCTCGCCCGCCTGGAGTTCGCGGCGGACGAGTGTTCCCCCGGCGTGAACCAGTGCGATGCCGTCGCCGGTGAACCGCTGCATGATGAATCCTTCGCCTCCGAACAGCCCGACGCCCAGCTTCTTCTGAAAGGCGATGCCAATTTGGACTCCCTTCGCTGCACACAGGAAGGCGTCTTTCTGGCAGATCAGTTCGCCGCCCAGTTCGTCGAGGTGCATCGGCACGATCTTGCCCGGGTACGGCGAGGCAAACGCCACCTTCTCGCGCCCCGAGGCCTCGTTGGTGAACGTGGTCAGGAAGACCGATTCGCCGGTGAGTGCCCGCTTGCCCGCCGAAACCATCTTGCCGAGAAAACTTTGCTGTTCAGCGGCCGGATCGCCCAGCACGGTCTGCATTTTGATGCCGGAGCTCATGTACATCAGGGCGCCGGCCTCGGCAATCACAGTTTCGCCGGGGTCGAGGGTGATTTCGGCGTATTGCATTTCCTCGCCGAACAGTTCGTAGTCGATCTCGTCGGCCCGGCGGCCGGTCGGGGGCGGGGGCGGGGCACTGCCCGGTACAGCGGTGCCCGGGCCCACGATGGCCGCCACGTTTCGGGCCTGGGTCCACTCTTGGATGCCGGGCCCGTACACCAGCGTGTCCGGCCCCGAGGCCGTATCCAGGCGGCGAATGAGTTGGTCGAGCGTCATGGGCCCGACCGACTTCGAGCCCTGGGCAAAATACCAGCCGGCGGTTTCACTCATGGCCTCTCCTCCGTCTTTCCATGGAAATGTCTCGCGTTTGCGGCGGGGGAAGTCTCCGTCCGAACGGTTGCGAGTTTTCCCGAGCGTAGCAGGAAGCCCCGGCCCCTGCAAGCGACTTCGTGGGCGAAGGCCGGCACTTGGCGCGTTTGAACACGAACCGTCCATCTGCTACAATCGGCGGCAGTCGAGGAACCCTCCTATGGATTCTTCGCCGCCGAACCCCCGCCGCCAAGGAGCTTGCCCATGTGCCGAAAGCTTGTGTCCCGAATCCTGCTTGCCGCTGTTCTCCTTCCGTGCCTCGCGCAACACGTTGCTGCCGAGCCGGCAGGGAAGCCCGACCACCCGAACATCCTTTGGATCACCAGCGAGGACAACGGGCCGTTCCTCGGCTGCTACGGCGATGCCTTCGCCGACACGCCGAACCTGGACCGCCTGGCCGGCGAGGGGATTTTGTATGAGAACGCGGTCGCGAACGCGGCCGTGTGTGCCCCCGCCCGTTCGACGATCATTACGGGCATGTACGCCAGTTCGCTGGGCACGCACCCCATGCGAAGCGGCAACCGCATTCCCGAGCACGTGAAGTTCTATACCGCCTACCTGCAGGAGGCCGGCTACTACTGCTCGAACCATAGCAAGACCGATTACAACCTTTCGCCGGTGCAGAAAGATACCTGGGATGAGATGACCCGCGGACATTACAAGAACCGCGAGCCGGGGCAACCATTCTTCGCCATCTTCAACCTGGGAACGTCGCACGAGAGTTCGCTGCACCGCAGCAAGGTGGAGCCCGAGTTCCTCGAAACCGATTTCGAACTGCCGCCGTACCATCCCGACACACCGGAGATTCGCAGCAACTGGGTCGAGTATTACAAGATCGTCTCGCGAATGGACCGTCAGGTGGGCGAACTGCTCCAGGAGTTGGACGATGCCGGCCTGGCCGACGATACGATCGTGTTCTACTACTCCGACCACGGCGGCATTCTGCCGCGCAGCAAGCGGTTCGTGTACGACACGGGCGTGCACGTGCCCATGATCGTCCGCTTCCCGGAGAAGTACCGGCACCTTGCCCCGGCCGATCCCGGCAGCCGGATCGACCGGCCGGTGAGCTTCGTCGACCTGGCGCCGACGCTGTTGAGCCTGGTGGGCGTTCCCATTCCCGACCACATGCAAGGCCACGCGTTTCTCGGCCCGCAGGCCACCGAATCGCCGCGTTACAACTACATCTTCCGCGGCCGCAAGGACGAACGGTACGACATGATGCGCGCCGTGCGCGGCGAGGGCTACAAGTACATCCGCAATTACTTCCCGCACCGAATTTACGGGCAATATCTCAACTACCTGTGGCGCATGCCGGCCACGCGAAGCTGGGAGGAGGCGTACAAGGCGGGCAAGTGCAACGAGGCGCAAAGCGCGTTCTGGCAGACCAAGCCCACCGAGGAATTGTACGATTTGAGCAGCGACCCGTGGGAGGTGAACAACCTGGCCGACAGTCCCGACCACCAGGACATCCTCCAGACGATGCGAGAGGCGAATCGGGAGCATATTCTGCGCATTCGCGACGCCGGCTTCCTGCCCGAGGCCGAAATGATGCTGCGAGCCGAGGCCGCGGGCAAGACCATCCACGAGATGGCGCAAGACCCGGAATTGTACCCGCTCGAACGCATCGTTGCCGCGGCCGAACTGGCCAGTGAGCAGGAGCCGGGCAACCTGCCGAAGCTGACGGAACTGCTCGACGACCCCGATGCCGGCGTGCGTTTTTGGGCCGCGACGGGCTGCGCCGCCCTGGGCGAGAAGGCAAAGCCGGCGGCCGACGCCCTCGCGCCGCTGCTGGACGACCCCAGCCCGGACGTTCGCGTGGCCGCCGCCGAGGCCCTGTGCCTGATCGGTCGCCGCGAGGCGGCGCTCGATACGCTCGCCTCGCTGTTGGAGCAAACGCATTGGGCGGCCTCGTTGCGAGCGGTGAATACGCTCGAGAACCTGGGCGAATTGGCTCGGCCCGCGCTCCCCGCCGTCCGGAAAGCGGCCGCCAACGCCAATGGATACGTGAAGCGGGCCGCGGACCATGCCGTCGAAGTATTGAGCCCGTGACCGCCCTCGCTCGCAGGAGCCCATCGCGCATGGAGGTTCCCCTTTCCGACGTGTTCCACTACCACCATACGGTCCATGCGGGCGAGGCCGACTTGCTGGGGCACGCCAACAACGTGGCGTACGTTCAGTGGATGCAGCAGGCGGCGCTGGCGCACTCGGCCGCGTTGGGCTGGTCGTGGCAGCGGTACAAGGATTTCGGATACGGTTGGGTCGTGCGCCGTCACCGGATCGACTATCGGCAGCCTGCCGTGCCGGGCGACGACATCGTTGTCGAAACCTGGGTGGCCGGCATGCAGAAAGTCACTTCGCTGCGGCATTACCGCATTCGCCGGCCGAGCGACGGTAAGCTGTTGGCCGACGCGGAAACGAAGTGGGCGTTTGTCAACTTCGCCACCGGCCAGCCGGTGCGCATTCCGCCGGAGATGACCGAGGCATTCACGATGGTCGACCGCGAATCCTCGAAGACCGACTGAGATGATGCCGCGTCGGGCAGTGGGGCAGCGTACCGCGGGATGCTGAAGAGTGCTCGCCCCGGGCCTGTGAGCCCGACCCTCCCGTTGCGCGGGAGGGTGGACAGGTAATCGGGCTGCGCCGTAAGCGTTGCGCAAGGAAGGCCAGGGTCGCCCAGCGCACCCCGGGCCCTAAGAACGGTTGCCGTCAGGCCGCCCGAACGATACGCAACGGCGGGTTGGAACACGATTCGCCGGGCTGCGGCTCCGACTGCTCGGCGGCCGCGGCGGACCGTTTCACGAGCACGTCGAACCAGGAGCGCCCCTGGTCGTCGGCTGAGAGCTTCACCCGAACCACCGCGCAACCCGCCGATTGGCTCGCTTCCAGGGTTTCGATGCACTCGACCAGGCGGTCGCCCGGCAGCTCGGCTGGAAGCGCTCCTTCGGGCAAGACAAATGCCCGCCGATACTCCCACGCTCCAGAGGATTCCAAGGGCTTCTGCGGAACCGACATGCGAAACACCCCGAAAAGGAGAAAGGGGACGCCACAAACCGCCCTCGTCGCGCGGCGGCAAGCAGTTTATCGGCTTGACGGCTGCGGGACCATATCTCTTTTTTTTCGGCACTTCCGTTTTCCGGGCGGCGGCCCGTGGTGCCGGGGCGACGAACCAGGGCAAGAAAAGGCCTCCCCAGGTGGGGCAGGAACCTGAGGAGGCCAGCTCATCCGGGCAAACGCCCGTGAAGATGCCTCACCCGAACCATCCGTTCCGCTACTGGAGTTCTCGGCAACCACGGGGCTCGTTTCTTAGTGTTTCCCCCCAGCAATGAGTGCATCCCACGGGGTAATTCGGGATACCACACTACAAAGGGTGCAAGGCTGTGGGCTTCCACATGCCTTCGGGCCCCTGAACATTCCCCTGCCGGCATGTGAGCCGATCAGCAAACGAACTCGCCGCGGACGAAAGCGGCCGAAAGCGGCTCGGTCGGCCGCTCGAAGAAGTCGGCCGTCTCCGCAACTTCCACCAGCCGGCCGTCCAGCAGCAAGCCCACCCGTTGGGCGAGTCGCCGGGCCTGAAAGATGTTGTGCGTGACCACCACCATGGTGGTATTGCGTTGCCGGTGTTCCTCGCGTAGCAATGCCTCGACCCGCCCAACGTTCGCTGGGTCGAGGTTGGCGGTCGGCTCGTCGAGCAGCAGGACGTCGGGCTGAATGGCCAGGGCGCGGGCGAGCGCAACGCGCTGCGCCTCGCCCGCCGATAACCGGGTTGCCCGCTGCCGGGCCAGCGCCGCCAGCCCGAGGCCGTCGAGCCAGTGCTGCAACCGCGAGGGCTCCAACTTCCGGCCGCGCAGGGCGAGGCCGAATCGCACGTTGTCGGCCACGCTGCGGCTGAGCAACCGCGGCGTTTGAAGCACGGTGGTCACACGCCGCCGCACCGGCAGGGGCGGCTCGCTGCAAATCGGACCGCCGTCGAAGGTGAGCCGGCCTTCGCTAGGCGACTCCACGAAGCCAAGCAGCCGCAGCAGAGTGCTCTTGCCGGCGCCGCTGGGCCCCACAATCGCCAGGATTTCGCCCCGCTGAATGCTCAACGCGTCCACCGCCAGGACCCGCCGCTCCCCGTACCGCCGGCCGACGTTGTGCAACGTGTAGATCGCGTCGCTCATCGGCCCTGCTCCCGATGCAAGCGGTAGAGGATCAAGTTCGCCAGGAAGGCCAGAGTCAGCAGGATGCTGCCTAAGGCCAGAGCCAGGGCGAAGTTTCCCCTTCGCGTTTCCAGAACGACGGCCGTGGTGAGGACGCGCGTGCGGCCCTCGATGTTTCCGCCCACCAGGATGACGGCGCCCACCTCGGCCACGATGCGCCCAAACGCGGTGACGACGGCGGCCAGCACCCCGAATCGGGCCTCGCGGAGCACGGTCCAGGCCAATTGCCGCCGGGTGGCTCCCAATGCCCGTACTTGCAGGCGCAGTTCCGGATCGACGGCGCGCACCGCGGTGAGCGACAGGCCGATCACCAGCGGGAGGGCAAGGATCGTTTGTGCCAGGACCATTGCGGCCGGGGTGAAGAGCCATTGCAGGGC
This sequence comes from uncultured Planctomycetaceae bacterium, assembly GCA_964414315.1. Classification (GTDB taxonomy): domain Bacteria; phylum Planctomycetota; class Planctomycetia; order Pirellulales; family Thermoguttaceae; genus PWXP01. The sequence goes on from CAYPWB010000062.1 coordinate 5,580, forward strand.
CCCCAGCGCCCCCTGGTTCGACAGCAGCAGGTAGACAAGCAATCCCACCACCACCGGCGGCAACCCCATGCCGGTGTACAGGAGCGGCATGAACAGCCCGGCCGCCGGAATGCGCCGGCGGAGGCCGAGGGCTAACCCCAGCGGCAACCCAAGCACGACCGAAAACAGCAGGGCGAGGCCGGTCACTTGCAGCGTCAGAAGCACGATGGCTGTCAGTTCCGGATCGAACGTCAGCAGCAGCCGCCAGGCATCCAGAAAGGGCGAGCCCCCCATGCTTCACCTCTCGCCTTCGGCGTTCGCCCGAGGATGAAAGAGCGGCTGGCCGTAGGTCTGCCGGCCGAAGTGTGCAATTTGCTGCTGGGTTTCCGCCGACGTGAGCCACTGGACGAACTGCGCGGCCAGCGGGCCGTTGACACGAGGTTTCGTGGGGGCGACGGCAATGACGCCGTAAGGATTGAGCAGGGCCGGGTCGGGGTTCTCGGCAATCGCACTGCCGCCGACAAGTACCTCCAGGTTCGGCAGGACGTCCTTCCTGGCGAGAAACGTCGCCCGGTCGGTCAGGGTGTACGCGCCCCGTTCGTTGGCGAAGACCAGCGTCGCACCCATCCCTCGGCCGACCGCCTGGTACCAGCTTTCGTCCGGCTCGGGCTGAAGGTCGGCGGCGGCCCACAATTGCCGTTCCTTGGCGTGCGTGCCACTCTGATCGCCGCGGGAAGCGAACGGCGACCGGGCAGCCGCGATGGCGCGCAGGGCGTCGGCGGCGGTGGGCCGGTTGCGGATACCGGCGGGATCGGCGGGCGGACCCACCAGGACGAAATCGTTCACCATCACTTCATGGCGAGCTACGCCGTGGCCGTCGGCCACGAAGGCGGCTTCTTGTTCGGGTGCATGCACCAGCACCACGTCCGCGTCGCCCGCCGCCCCCAACGCCAACGCCTGACCGGTACCCACCGCAATCACGTCGACCTGCACACCGTACCGCGCCTCGAAATCGGGCAGGATCGCCGCCAGGAGGCCGGAGTCGTACGTGCTGGTCGTCGTGGCCAGGCGCAAACGCTTTGTCCAGTCGGGCTGCGCACGGCAACCCGCCAGCACCCCAACCACGAGCAGCCATACCGCAAGTTGCCGTTGCACAGCCATTCACTCGGTGCGTCAGACCAGCGGCGTAATGCCCGGCATGGCGATGGGGTAGTTGCCTTCCGCGTCGGGCATGACCGGCGGCTCGGCGTCCCAGGCGTACTCCTTCGGCGAGAGCAGCAGTTCCGAGTTCAGGGCCTGGTCCCAGGTGACCGCCTGGCCGGTGTAGTCGACCATGCGGCCGAGGATCCCCAGCATGGTGCTTGTAGCCATGTAGTGGCCGTCGTTGATGCGGTTGCCGTCGCGGATGGCTTTGAACAGGGCCACGTGTTCGAGTTCGTACATGTTGCCGCCGGGACCGTCGTAACGCCATTGCGTTTCGCCGGTAATGCGATGGCCGAGGATGTCCGCCCGTCCCTTGGTGCCGAAGAACAGGTCGGAAACATCGCGGTGGGTACCGGCCTGCTGGCGGCAGTACGCATGAACGTGGCAGCCGTTTTCGTACTCGTACACGACGGCGTGGTGGTCGTAGATGTTGCCCCACTTGGGCATTTCGGTGCGCACCTGCCGGCCGCCCAAGCCCCAGGCCCGCACGGGCGGTTTGTCGCCCATGGCCCACGAAGCCTTGTCGAGGCTGTGGATGTGCTGTTCCGTGTTGAAATCGCCCGACAGCCAGTCGAAGTAGTACCAGTTGCGCATCTGGTACATCATTTCCGTGTCGTCCGGTTGGCGCCCGCGGTGCCAAAGCGTGCCGGTCAGGTAGGTTTCCTGGATGCTCACGACGTCGCCGATGGCGCCGTCGAGCACTTGCTGCATCGTGGCCTGGACGCCCGGATGGTAGCGCCAGCAGAAGCCCGAAACGATGTTGAGCCCCTTCTCGTCGGCCGCCGCGGCGCTGGCCATGATGCTGCGTACGCCGGGCGCGTCGATGGCCATCGGCTTCTCGCAGAACACGTGCTTGCCGGCGTCGACGCAGGCCTTCAGGTGCCCCGGCCGGAAATGCGGGGTCGTGGCCAAGAGCACCACGTCGACGCCGCTGTCGATCAGCTTCTGATAGGCGTCGAAGCCGACGAAGCAGCGTTCGTCGGGCACGTCGACGCGGTCGGGCTCCCGCTTCGACAGCGCCGCGCGGGAACTCTCGGCGCGGTCGGCGAAGGCGTCGGCCAGGGCGGTGATTTTCGTGTTGGGATCGGCGCTGAGAGCGTTCATGGCGGCCCCGGTTCCGCGGCCGCCGCATCCGACCAGCCCCACCTTCAGAACGTCGTCGCCGGCGGCGTGGGCGCTGCGGCCGATCGGCAAACTGCCGGCCGCCGTGGCCAAGGCGCCGGCTTTCAGGAAACTACGTCGGGAAGTGCGGGTCGGTTCCTGGGAATGGGTATCGCGGGGCATGGAAGTCTCCAAATAGGGGGGGGCGTGGGTTGGGCAAGACAACCGTTGGTTCGGCCGAAAGAAACGGCTTTCAACCGGCTATCAGCATAACCGCACGCCCGGCAACTTACAACCCGCGCGGCCGTGCAAACAGTCATTGTTGACTCTCGGCAGGCTCGTGCTACAGTGGAGGGCCGGGCGAACGCTTGGGGCGGGCCCCACAACACGAAACGAAGGGAGAAACGGCGATGATCCGATGGCAGTGGTGGAGCGGCGTCCGGGGCATGGTCGGAGTGGCGCTGATCTTGGGCATCGTAGGCGCCGGGCCCGCCCACGCCGAAACGCAAGGACACACCCTCCTCGTCGAGGCCGAGGCGTTCGACTGCTACGGCGGATGGCTGCACGACAGCCAGTTCATGGACCAGATGGGCTCGCCGTTCCTCTTGGCGCACGGGCTGGGCGAGCCGGTGGCCGACGCGCGAACCAACGTCCGCTTTCCCGCGCCGGGAAACTACCGCGTTTGGGTGCGCACGCGCGACTGGGTGGCTACCTGGGACGCGCCCGGGGCACCGGGACGGTTTCAACTGCTCCTCGACGGCAAGCCGCTCGAAACGGTGTTCGGCACGAAGGGGGCCGACTGGCACTGGCAGCCGGGCGGCGAAGTGGAAATTGCCGGCCGATCGGTGGAAATCGCCCTCAGCGACCCGACCGGCTTCGCCGGCCGCTGCGATGCGATCGTCTTCAGCAGCGATCCGAACTTCACGCCGCCGAACGAAGAACCCGACATGGCGGCATTCCGCCGCCGCATGCTCGGCCTGCCCGAGCAGCCCGAGGAGGCGGGACCGTTCGATTTGGTCGTGGTCGGCGGCGGCATTGCCGGCACGTGCGCTGCCCTGGCGGCCGCCCGGCTCGACCTGAAGGTGGCCCTCGTGCAGGATCGGCCCGTGCTGGGCGGCAACAACAGTTCCGAGGTGCGCGTGTGGCTGCAAGGGGCGCGGAACGTGCAGCCGTATCCGCGGCTGGGCGACATTGTACGCGAACTGGAGCAGCAGCGTCGCGCCCACTACGGCCCCGCCAACACGGCCGACCTGTACGAGGACCAGCGCAAGCTCGGCATCGTGCGCGACGAGCCGAATATCACGCTCCTGCTCGAACATCGCATGAACGAGGCCGAGGTGGCCGACGGGCGGATCGTGGCCGTCGCAGCACAGCACACCCGCACCGGCCGGCGGCTGCGGCTAAAGAGTCGCTGGTTCGCCGACTGCACCGGCGACGGCAACCTGGGCGCGCTGGTTGGGGCCGAGTATGAGAAGACGCTCCCCGGCCACATGGGCCGCTGTAACCTTTGGAACGTGATCGACACGGGCGAGCCGGCCCACTTCCCCCGCACCCCCTGGGCGCTCGACCTGAGCGACAAGCCGTTCCCCGGTCGCGGCGGCGGAAAGCCCGATCCGCTGAAACTGGGCGGTTGGTACTGGGAAAGCGGCTTCGACCACGACCCGTTCGAGAAGGACGAGTACATTCGCGATTGGAACTTCCGCGCCATGTACGGCGCCTGGGACGCGCTGAAGAACGTCGACCGGGTGCTGCCCACGTACAAGCTCAACTGGGCAGCGCACATTTCCGGCAAGCGGGAAAGCCGCCGCCTGCTGGGCGACGTGCAGGTGACGCTCGACGACCTGCTCGAGGAGCGAGAGTATCCCGACGGGTTCGTCGCCACCGGCTGGCCGGTCGACCTGCACCTGCCCGACCCGCGCTACGAGAAGGGCTTCGAGGGCGACGCCTTCATTTCCCGCGCGCTGTATACACAGTATCCGCGGCCCTTCCGCGTTCCGTATCGTGCCCTGTATTCGCGGAACGTAACAAATCTTTTCATGGCGGGGCGGTGCATTAGCGTGACGCATGAGGCGCTGGGGGCGACCCGCGTGATGCGCACCGGCGGCCTGATGGGCGAGGTGGTGGGCATGGCCGCCGCCGTTTGCCGCCGCCACGATGCCGACCCGCGGCAGGTATACCGGCAGCACCTCGACGACCTGAAGGAGTTGGTCCTCCGCGGCGCCGGCCGGCCCCTGCCCGGGCCGCCGAAACCCGACTGGCTTACCGACGAGCGGAGCAACGTGGCCCCTTCGGCCGAGGTGAACGTGTCGAGCAGCCTCGATCCGAAGCGTTATCCGGCGGCGAACCTCAACGACGGCCACGTCGACTGGGGCGACAACGAGGCGCGCTGGATCAGCGGCGATGCGCCCCCGCACCACGTCGAGTTGACCTGGGACGCCCCGCAAACCGTCTCGGCCGCACGGATCGTAAGCGGCTACCGCCAGCCCGACGGCGAACTGGTCGGCGCGAACCGCGAGTTCGTGCTGCAATACTACGACAGCGACGCCTGGCGCGACGTTCCCGGCACCCGCGCCGCCGACAACGACGCGTTCGCCTGGGCGGCCGAGTTTGCGCCGGTTACCAGCCGCCGCATCCGGCTGGTCGTCAATGCCGGTTCCGATGAGCGTGCCCGGGTTTGGGAACTGGAGCTTTACACCCCGGCGCAATAGCGCGAGGGCGGCGCTGCCGGCTGTCGAGATCGTGGCGACGTGCCGGCTGCACGGGACGTTGCTCAGAGCCACTTCTTGCTGCGGAAGTAACCGAGCATCACGGCGGTTAGAAGAAGCATGACGACCAGTACGGCCGGATATCCCCACTTCCACTGGAGTTCCGGCATGGTCTCGAAGTTCATGCCGTAAATGCCCGCGATAAACGTGAGCGGAATGAAGATGGTCGCGATCATGGTCAGCACTTTCATGATCGCGTTCATGCGGTTCGACAGATTGCTCAGGTAGATGTCGGTGAGGCTGGCGAGGATGTCGCGCAGCGTTGCGACGGCGTCGAGCACCTGCACGCTGTGATCGTACAGATCGCGCAGGTACACCCCGGTGCCGGGCGCCAGCATGTCGCTTTCGGTGCGCTGCAACGCCGCGATCATTTCGCGCATGGGCCACACGGCCTTGCGCAACATGGCCAGTTGGCGTTTGAGGAGGTAGATCTCCTTGTGCACGCCCTCTTGCGGATCGGCGAGCACCTGCTCCTCCAGGTCGGACGCGGTTTCGCCCAACTGCTCGAGGAGAACGAAGTAGTTGTCGACGGTGGCGTCCATCAGCGCGTAGGCGAGGTAGTCGGCCCCGGAGCGGCGCACCCGGCCTTTCGCGGAACGCAACCGCTCCCGGATGCCGTCGAACACGTCGCCCGGCCGCTCTTGAAACGAAAGCACGTATCCTTTGCCGATAACGACGCTGACCTGTTCGACGTACAGAGAGTCGTTTCGGGAATCGAGCATTTTTACGACCACGTACAAGTAATCGTCGAACACTTCGACCTTGGGCCGCTGCTGGGTGTTGAGGATGTCTTCCTGGGTAAGGGGGTGCAGCCCGAACGCGGCTCCCAATTCCTCAATGACCGCCGGTTCGTGCAGTCCGACGATGTCGATCCAGGTAACGGTGGGCGCGCCGCGAAAGGCGGCGCACTCGGCAGGCTCGACCGCCGCGCGCTCGTCGAGCCGCTGTTCATTGTAGTCCATCACGCGAATGCGCACGCTGGGCGCCTTCTGTTCACCCACGTGCACCAGGCTGCCGGGCGACATGCCCGCCTTCTTCGCGCCTGGAATACCCAGCCGCAAATTCGCCAGGCCTCGCAGCTTTCGCCGCAATGCGTCGTTGCCTTTCGTCCATCGTTTCATGGGAAACCCAGCGGGGGAACACGAACTGCCACCAACTGCGATTGTTGCGTCGACGGGACCGCTGTCAAGCCCCCCCGGCATCGTGGCGAGCTTCCCGGCAACTTGCGTCGTCATCGTCCCGATGCGATAATCGTGCCGAACCGGATCGGGACGGCCCCTCTTGCCGGCCGAAGGGGGCAGCCCCCGTGACCTGCTACCAGGAGAACGACTGATGCGTACGTTCCGGGAGTCGTCGACATCGAGACGCGTGCGGTTCGCCGCGTTCCCTCCGGTAATCACTCTGGCCGTGCTGGCAAGCGGCTTGGCGCCGTTCGCCGCGGTTCGGGCCGAGGAGGAAGCCCCCTCCGGGCTGCGAGTTTACCATATCGGCAACAGCCATACGCACTCGGTGCGAAACGTGCTGATGCCGCTGGCCCACGCCGTCGGGCACACCGACCACGACTACTCGTGGTCGTCGATTCTCGGCGCGCCGTTGCGATGGATTCGCGACCACGACGAGCAGTCGGGCGGTTGGGAGGCCGAGCCGTGGTCGAAGGGCCTCGCGCCCGACCGCGCCTGGGACGCCCTGACCCTCCAGGCCTACGCGACCGACGAGAAGGAGATCGAAGCGGCCGTCTTCTTCGCCGGGCTTGCATTGCGGGGCAATCCGAAGTGCCGGGTGTATCTGTACACGATCTGGCCGGCCGCGACCGACGACTGGGACGCCCCGCAGGCGGGTCGCACCGAGGCACTCACCGAGCAGTGTGCTGCGCGCATTGCAACGGCGCACCCCAATGCTCCCCGCCCGCGTGTCATCCCCAGCAGTCTGGTCGTTCGCGAGCTTGGCCGCCTGGCCGACGCCGGCGAGCTGCCGCACGTGCCCAATCGGTTCGCGCTGCTTTCCGATGGAGGGCATCTAAGCGATTTAGGCAGCTACGCGGTGAACGTCACCATTTGCGCGATGCTCTACGGCGAGTCGCCGCTCGATTACCCGAACGTCATCCCCCGGTTCAGCCGGCAAAGTCTCGAAGAAAAAGCGGTCGATCTGGAGTCGGTGCAGTACGCGATTCCGGAAGACACGGCGGCCGCTATCCGGCGGGTCGTGTGGGACGTGCTGGCCACGTACCCGCCGGCCGGCGTCGACGCCGGGCTGGCGATTGCCGATCGGCGCCTGCCGCCGGCGATTCTCGGCCGGCCGTACCAGCACGTGCTTCGCGCGCTGCATGCCGCGGGCCGCACCCGGTGGTCGCTCGCCGAGGGCGCGTTGCCGGCCGGCCTGACGCTTTCGGCGGAAGGCTTGCTTGCGGGTACGCCGCGTGTCGCCGGCGACTTCCCCCTGAAGGTGCGCACCGAAAGCGGCGGCCGGCAGTTTGCCCGGCCGCTGAAGCTTTCGGTGCGCCGCGACGAGCCGCCGCGAATCGCTGCCCGGCCGTTGCCCGGCAGTCGCATGGACGAATACCTCTTCGTACCCCTCGCCGCCGCCGGCGGCGTGGGCCGGCTCACCTGGTCGCTGGCCGAGGGGCAACTGCCGCACGGGCTGATGCTCATGCAGCCGGGCATCGTCGTCGGCACGCCGGGCGAGTCGGGCCGGTTCGACTTCACCGTACAAGTAGCCGACGCGCACCCCGACGGCCCGCGTTCCGACCGGCGCCGCTTCGAGTGGCACATCGAGAAGGCCGCGCCGGAAACCCTGTTCGTACCCCGCGTCGACGCGGCCCCCAAGGTCGACGGCAAGCTCGACGAGCCGTGCTGGTCGAACTTCCAGCCGATCGCCAAGCCGGTGATCGGCGACGAAGGAAAACGCGGCTCATTCGCCGCCGTATGGACCCGCCGCGACCGCCAGGGCACGCGCGATTGCCTGTACCTGGCCATTCGGGTCGAGGACGGCCCGGAAGGCCGAACGCCCCGCGACGCCGTCCACCTGTTCCTCGACGCCCGGCACAACCGCGAGGTGGTGTACAACGCCGACGACACGCATTTCCGCATCGACCGCGAAGGACGGAAGCGTTCCATTCGCGGGAAGCCCGATTGGTTCCTCCAGGCAGCCGCCCAAGAGGTCGAGGACGGCTACGTGCTTGAAGTGGCCCTGCCCGGCGGCAACTACTTCATCGGCAATGGCGCGTGGGTGCCCTTCGACGCGAAGGCGGCCTACGGGTTGGATATCGCCATCGACAGGGGCGACGGCACGCTCCACCGGGTCGTCTGGCGAGGCACCGAACGGAACGAAGACGATACGAGCGGATTCGGAACGATGGTATTGACCGGCGCTGCGGAGTAGTCCCATAATACCGTACATGCTCGATGGTCGATCGCCCCTGCGCACCCACAACCTCGCTCTGAAACAAGGCCTTGCCATGCGAACCTTCCCACTTGCCGCCGTTGCCATCACGTGCTGCCTCACCGCCGCGGCCTGTTTGGGCGACGAACCTGCCGCCCGGTACGATCCGGTCAACCCGAACCTGACGCCGGCGGCGCGCGAGGTGTTCGAGTACCTCCAGTCGGTATACGGCAGGAAGTCGCTCGTCGGGCAGAACAAGTTTGGTGACGCTGAGAAGGCGTTTCAGGCGTCGGGCAAGCGGCCGGCCGTCGTCAGCGTCGACCTGTGCGGCTGGCACCAAGAGCGTTGGAGCGACACCTACAAGCGGACACTGCAACGCGCCATCGACCGGTCGAAGGCGTGGTACCTCGAACAAGGCGGCATCGTGTCGATCGAATGGCACTGGGCCAACCCGCTCACCGAAGCCGGCACGTTCGAAGCGACGCGGCCGAAATTCGCGCCGATCGACGTGGGCAAGGTCGTTACGCCCGGCACCGAGGAACACCGCGCCGTCATGGCCGACATGCGGCTGCACGCCGACTACCTCGAGCAGCTTCGCGACGCCGGCGTGCCGGTCCTGTGGCGGCCGCTGCACGAAATCGAAGGCGGCTGGTTCTGGTGGTCCGACACGGAAACGCCTGAAAACACGGCCAAACTGTGGCGCATGATGTTCGACTACATGGTCCGCGAGCGGAAGCTCGATAATCTGATTTGGGTGTACAGTTCGGCTCTGAAAGCGGGCCCCCACGGCAAGGACGTCGAGGCGATTGAATACCGCAAGCGATTCTACCCGGGCGATGAGTACGTCGACATCGCCGGGATCGACATCTACATCAACGCCTGGTTCGGCTGGCCGCACTACCGCGACAGCGCATACCCGAAGGCATGGGACATGATGCAGCAGATCGCGCCTAAAAAGATGCACGCGCTGGCCGAATGCCAGGGCATTCCTGATCCCGACCGGATGAGCCGGGAGGGTCCCGTATGGCTCTATTGCCTCCCCTGGTACGTGGGCGGCGAAAACTGGAACGAGCCGGAGTGGGTCAAGAAGGTCTATCCCCATGAACTGATGGTAACCCTCGAGAAGCTTCCCGAGTGGAAACACCGGAAACAGGAGAACCGATGAAACGTCCTTGCACCGATTTGGCGATATTGGCGTGGACCTTGGCTTGCCTGGCATCGACCGCCACCGCGGCGGCCGAAGGCATCATGGCGCTGCCGGTCGATTCGCAGGGCACCGTGTTCCTGCTGGACCGCGAGCCGTACCTGGAACTGCGTTTCGCCGGCTGGGGGCCCGGCTGGGCGTGGCAGGGGTTCCGCGGCGAGGTGGAAGCCGACGGCGAAGCAAGCCGGGCCGTGAGCCGGACGACCATCGCGGCCTCGGACGCCGAGGTGCAAATTGCCACCCGCACCGTACCGACCGGCCCGCGGCAACTTGCCATCGAGGTCGAAATCACGAGCGACCGCGACACCGACCTGACCCTGTTGATGGCCGGCGTTCAGCCCGCGGCACGCGCATTCGCCGACGGCAAGATGGTGGCCACGCATGCGGCGGACCGCGCTACCACCGTGAAGTTGCCGCCGGGTAGGGGCGAGGTGGGCGAGCAGGTGCGGCGGCTTGTCCTGGTCGACTCCGAGGGCCGGGAAACCACCGTTACGCTGCAGCCGCCCTTGGAGGTCAGCACCGACGGCGACGTGCGCATCGGGCTGGCCCGAAAGCTGACCGCGCGGCAGCCGGTCAAGGCGAAGCTGACCATCGACCTGCCGGCCGCGCTTACCTACTACCCGCACCCGGACCGGGTGCCGCAGGACCCCGGCTTCGAGCAGTGGTACGCCTTCACGCCCGACGACGATTACGCCACGCCGGGCGAGTTCGACATGCACGCCTGGTTCGACGCGCCGGCAGGCAAGCACGGCCGCGTCGAGGCCCGCGGCGCGGAGCTGCTCTACAACGGCAAGCCCATGAAGCTGTGGGGGCTGAACCTGTGCTACCGTTCCGGCGCCGCGCCGTCGAACGAGGTGGCCGACCGCCGCGCGGCGCTGTATCGGAAGTTCGGCGTCAACTCGGTGCGTCTGCACAAGTGGGCCGACGGCCCGGGCTGGGCCGGTATCCAGGCACAAGATAGCGCGCTGCGGTTCGATCCCGAAGGGCTCGACCTGTTCGATTACCAGAACGCGCAGTTTCGCAAGGCCGGCATCTTCCTGAAACTATCCCAGGCGTTCGGTACCATCCGCGTCGGCCGCGACGATCTGGACCTGGTGCCCTACGCCGAGGAGTTCGGCCCGCTCGACAAGCCCGGCGCTCGGGCAGGAGGCGGCAACAGCACGCTCTACTATTCGCGGGAGTTGCAGGACGCCACGATCCGGCAGCTTCAGAACATCCTCACGCACCGCAACCCGTACACGGGGCTCACCTACGCCGAGGACCCGGCCGTGGCGTTTGTGGAAATCGTCAACGAGTCGAGCATCCTGTTCTACACCTCGATGAACCCGCTGAAGGAGAGCCCCACGCTGCGCCGCCGGACGGCTGAGCGGTTCAGCGACTGGCTCCGGGCGAAGTACGGCAGCCATGCGGCGCTGGTCGAGGCGTGGGGCCGTGAGGCGATGGACAGTCTTACCAACGAAGTGCCCACGCCCGACGGCGAGCCCGAAAGCCTCGAGCGCGGCAACATCCTGCCGCTGGGCAACCCCTGGTTCTGGGACCCCGAGCGGCTGGCCGGCTCGCAGCAGTTCCAACGCCGCCGCCTGCTCGACACGCTCGAGTTCCTCTACACGCTGCAAGTCGAGGCGTACGAGCGCATCGTGGCGGGCATTCGGGAAACCGGATACGAAGGCCGAATTATCGGCTCGAACTGGCACGCGGGCCGCATGTTCAGCCATTACGCCAACCTGCACACCGACTACCTGGTGGGCACGATCGACCGGCACAATTACATGGGCGGCGGCAGCGGGGCCAAGATCGACAACATCGCCATGGCGCGCATACCCGGCTCGGGCATGCTCAGCACCGGCATGGAGCAGGCGGCCGGCCGCCCCTTCATGCTGTCGGAGTGGATTCACGTGGCGCCCAACGAGTGGGGCGCCGAAGGGCCGGCCATCATTGGCGCGTACGGCATGGGCCTGCAAGGGTGGGACGTCAGCTACATGTTCCAGAACCGCGACGACGGCACCTTCAGCCGCCAGGTCGGCCGCGACCGCTGGGACGTAACCGCCCCGCAGGTGCTCGGCGTGTTCCCGGCCGTTGCCCGGCAAGTGCTGCGCGGCGACGTGGCCCCGTCGGAAATCCGGGCCGCGCGGTACGTGCGCGTGCCGTCGCTGTTCGAAGGAAAGCTCGATTTCGAGGATTCCGTCGGCAGTTTGCAGTACGACGTCCGCGCGTTCGACAGCGACAAGGTGCCCTCGCGCGCGCTGGCCGTGGCCCGTTGCGAAGTGGAGTTCACCGACGCGCTGCGCCCCACGCCGCAGTTCGATCTGGCGCCGTACGTCGACGGCGACGAGTACGTATCGACTACCGGCCAGTTGCGATGGCGCGAGGGGCAGGCCCGGCACGACGGCCACTTCACCATCGACACGCCGGGCACGAAGGCCGTGGTGGGCTTCGCCGAAGGCCGCGAGGCCCGGCTGGGCGACGTGACCATCACCCCGCGCAGCCGCTTCAGCGCCATTTACCTGACCGCCCGTGAGCCCGACGCCACCATCGCCACCGACCGCCACCTGCTGGTCGTGGCCATGGCCCGCGCTCGCAACTCGGGCATGAAGGTCGTGGCCGATTACCTGATCCTCGACCGCGGCGACGCTCCCGTGGTGCTCGAGCCGGTGCAGACCGACATCGAGCTGAGTCGGCCGGGCAACTTCACCGTCCACGTGCTCGACCACAACGGGCGCAAGACCGGCCGCACCCGGCCCGTCGAGAGAGGCCGCTTCCGCATCGACGGCGCCCGCGACCGCACGCCGTATTACCTGATCAGCTTCTGAAGGTGGACATGCGGTGCAGAGAGGCAGCGCACAAGGGCGCGCGGCCTGTGGACGACACAGGCCAGCGGTTTCCCCCGTTCATGGCCTGGTCCGATATCAGGGCGACGGTCGTGCGGCCGGCTCGGCTTGGATTCGCTCCAATTGCTGCATCGAATCGCGCGCGCTCTTCCGGGTTTCCACTTGGGCAATGTGCATCCATCCCAGCAGAAGGGCAACCGCAAGCCCTGCCGCGACGCCCACGGCGGGTCTCAGCCATGTTCTCCGCATCCTGCAACGTGGCTGATTGCCGCTCAAAGCAAGGTAAGCGAAGAGGCCAAGGCCCACGAAGCCGTCCAACACCAGGACATTGCGCAACTCCTCCTCGCTGTCGATGCGAGCGCATAGAAGGCCGACGCCGACAATCGCCACGAAGACCGCCAGAGCCTGAGTGATCGTGCGTTGGACTCGGTGAGACATGCTGACCCCGAGAGCTACCAGTGCCGGCCCGACTGGACCGGCGGCGCAGTGCTTGCTTCGACGACTCGCGGCTGGTAGGCGAGAAAGGTGACGAGGTCTCCTGCCGTCTGAACCTTGCCGTACATCGGGTTCTTATCGCAATCATCCATCGACCGGCCCGCGCGGACTGCCGCATCGCTTGCAATGTCGACCAAATCCTCCGGATCGATTCCGAGATCTGTTTCGCACCGATCTTGGCGACGAACCGGAATAGGCCGCCCATCAACCGACAGGTAGCGCGATAACTCCTCGTAAACCGCGCGGATGAGCCAGGTGTCGGTGTGCCGATCGAAAGAGCGTGCAAACCGGCAAATGCTCTCCTCCTGCCGAGAAGCAGCGAGCCGACGGAGGCGTCGCGTATCCCGAACCATCTCAATCCACACAAGCCCTCCGACGACCGCCACCAGAACTCCAACCACGTAGGGCTGCTGCGAAAACCAATATGCGAGTCCGGCAATCAACGCTGCAAGGAACAACCAAGCCCAAATCGGGGTCTTCTGAACCGGTGCTGCCGGCATGGTTCGCGATGGCGCGTTCATATGCGTTTCGAAGTCGCGTTCGATTCGGTTGGCTGGCGTGCTCGTCGGTCAACCACCCGCTGGGCGTGCTGCTGTTCACGCTTGCGGAGGTCGGCAACAATCGCGTCCAGATCGTGGTGATGGGCTTCCGTATACGCATCGCGGTTGCGCCACACTTCAGCGATGATCTCATCGTTGTACATTGCCATCCTCCGACGAAAGCAGTTCACCACTGAAGGGTCGTCTGCTGCCACGCGGCGGCGCGCAAGTCCCGGCTCGGGCGCGCCGTCAGGTAGCTCGCAATTGAGGTTTCCAGGTATATGCTTTTCATGCTCCAATTCTATGGTTCCGAATCCGATCCGGCAAGAACCGCGTTCGATCTGGGCGACGAACGACCCGCGTCACCGGGCCGCGCCGGATGACGCATCCATTTTCCAGGGGAAATTCGGGGACACGAACCGATTACGGTGGTTTACGCAATTTCGATAGGCGGCCTGGTCTTCCTGGGCGGAGGCTGCGACCAACGGTTCGCTCAAGACGCTCCACAAACCTCGTATGGCCCAAGGCAAGAAAAGGGGACATCACTGAGTTCCCGATGCTGTTCGAGGGCGGCCGGGGCCGCGGAGCGTGAACTCGAGGCCCAA
>CAYPWB010000063.1:0-19394 GCA_964414315.1 uncultured Planctomycetaceae bacterium
ATCAGCAGCAAGCGGCCCACTCCGCTCCGGGCCCGTTCGCGGCCGCCGGTACTTGCAAGCATGCTCGACACGACGTTGGCGGAGCGGGGACTGGGGCAGTTTACCGTGCAGGACGTGTACACCGGGTTGGGCTCGCGGGTCGCTCGCGGGAGGGCGAAGTACCTTCGCGTGACCGAAGAGGTTCCGCCGACGCTGGAGGAGCTTTCCTGCGGACAGTATCGAGCCGACCATCCGCCGTTCCAGGACTTCTACGCCGCGCCCGTTCATCTGGTACGAGGACCGACGCCGAGCTTCCTCACGAGAACGCCGAATGCCCCGCTGGCCCCGTTGCGCACGAATCATAACTGGCCGAACCACGTGCAAGAGGTGGAGCCGGGCGTGTACAGCGTGCGGGAGGGCGGCGGCTGGCCCAGCTACGTGGCGAAGGCCTCGCTCGGAACGGTTCCGATCGAGGAAGACGGTTCGGCGAACTTTTTGGCGCCGGCCGGCAGGGTCCTCTACTTCCAATTGCTCGACGCCGAGTACAACGAACTGCAACGGATGCGCAGCGTCATCCAGTTGCAGCCGGGCGAGCGGCGCGGGTGCGTCGGCTGCCACGAGAACCGGCATTCCTCGCCGCCGGCGGAAATGGGCCTGGCCTTGCTGCAACCGCCCCGCAGCCTCGAACCGGAGCCGTGGGGTACCGAGGCGTTCGACTACCAGACCGTGGTGCAACCGGTGCTCGACGCCAACTGTGTACGCTGCCACGACGGCGGCGAGGCGGGGCGACCCGATCTGCGCGGCGCGCTCGACGTCGCCCGCGTGCCCATCTCGTACCGAACGCTTATCGAAGGAGGATGGGTCCACTACTTCGATTTCACCTACGGCATGCGGCATTTCAAGGCCGAACCGTTGTCGTTCGGCACCGTTCGCAGCCGTCTTTGGGACGTACTGGCCGACAAACAGCACGAAGATGTTCAACTGGACCAGGCCGAAATGCGGGCCGTCAAGGCGTGGATCGACCTGAACTGCCCTCTCTGGCCCGACTACATCTACCGCCCCGATCGTCCCAAGCCGCAGCCGGAGGGGCTCACGGCCGTGCAGTGACCACTTCCCCATGACAGATACCCCTCAGCCGGAAATCGTCCCTGCCGATACGAAGCAACGCCGCCTGGCGCTGCTGGCAGTGCTGATTATTGCCGTGGCGGGCGCGGCGGTGCTCTGGTGGCTCGACCGCCACATCGCGGGAATTCAGCAATTGGCGAAAGACGATTTGCCTGCGGCAATCGAGAAGGCACGCAATCTGGTGGCCGTAGCGGTCTTCTGCCTGGGCCTGAGCCTAGTCGGCATCGGCCTGTGGCTGTTTCGACTGGGCGTGCAGATCAACCGCGCGGGCCGATTTCCGCCGCCGGGCGTGAAGCTCGTTCGCGATACCGTCGTCCGCACCGGTTTGCAGGCCCGAGCTTTGGCCAACGCGGCCCTTCTCGCCTCGCTTCTCGCCGTACTGGCCGGGACCGTGGGCATGTGGTATGTTTATCGCATCGCCCTAACCCTGCTCGAAGTCCCTTGAGGGGAAGATGGGAGTTGGGAGCTAGGAGTTGGGGACGCGCCGACGCGATCGCAACCTTCCGCGAAAGCGCTTCCCCATCTCCCATCTCCCAGCTCCCAACTCCCATCTCCCATCCCCCAGTCCAAATGCCTCCCCGCATTGTCAGTTTCGTCGGCCTGTTCGCCATGCTGCTGCTGGCATGGCTGTGCTCGGAGAATCGGCGGGCAATGAACTGGCGGCTGATTGCCAGCGGCGTGCTGTTGCAGGCGGTGCTGGGCGTGGCGTTGCTGTGGAGTCCGCCGGGACAGCAGGTGTTCATCTACGCGCGTGTCTTCGTTACCAACCTGATTTCCTGCTCCGATGAAGGGGCGAAGTTCGTCTTCAGCCCGTTCTTTTGGGATCGCGAGTACTTCCCGGACGGGCCGCCCTTCGCCGTGAGAGTGTTGCCCACGGTTATCTTCTTCTCGTCGCTTACGGCCGTGTTGTTCTACCTGGGCGTGCTACAGCAATTGGTAAAAGCGATGGCGTGGGTGATGGTTTGGGTGATGGATGCGTCGGGGGCCGAGTCGCTTTGTACGGCAGCCAACGTCTTCATCGGGATGACCACGGCGCCGCTGACCGTTCGGCCGTACCTGCCCACCATGACGCGCAGTGAGCTGATGGCCATGATGACCGGCGGCATGGCCACGGTGGCCGGCGGTACGATGGCGGCCTACGCGGCAATGGGCGCCGACGCCGGGCACCTGATGGTCGCTTCGCTCATGTCGGCCCCGGCCGCGCTGGTGGTCGCCAAAATCATGGTGCCGGAGCAGGAAACGTCGCCCACCAAGGGTGTCGTACGCATCGAGGTTCCCCGCGAGGACGCCAACCTGCTCGACGCCGCCTGCCGCGGCGCCGGCGAGGGGCTGAAACTGGCCCTGAACATCGCCGCCATGCTCATCGCGTTCATCGCCATCGTGCACATGCTCAACTGGGGCCTCCGCGAACTTCCCGCCGTGGGTGGAGAGCCGCTTACGATGCAACGGATGCTCGGCTGGCTCGGCGCCCCGCTGGCGTGGCTGATGGGCGTCCCCTGGTCGGATGCGCCGACCGTCGGCCGCCTGCTCGGCGAAAAGACCATCTTCAACGAGTTCGTCGCCTACCAGAGCCTTTGCAGCGCGGAGGTGCGGGACGCCATCTCGCCGCGATCGTTCACCATCGCCACCTATGCCTTGTGCGGGTTCGCGAACTTCGGCTCGATCGCCGTGATGATTGGCGGCATCGGCGGGCTGGTGCCGTCGCGCCGGCACGAGTTCGCCGCGCTTGGGTTCCGGTCGCTCATCGGCGGTGCGTTGGCCGCGTTCATGACCGCCGCCATTGCCGGCGTGCTGATCGAGTGACCTTTGGCCCGGAGCTCATCGCCCTGCCTCGACTCTTTCGAGCGTTCTTCGGGCAGCGATGCGGACCTCGATGTCGGAGTCGTCGGTGGCGGCGCGGAGCGACGGAGCGACGTTCTTCGCAGCGCGCGGCATGGCCCCCAACGCACTCGCCGCGGCCTCGCGCACCCACTTGCTATCGCTGCGCAGGGCGAGGGCGAGGGCCGGCACCGCGGGCTCGGCTCGCCGGCCCAATTGGCCCAGGCGGCGGGCTGCCGCCACACGGCGGTCCGCGTCGCCCGCGTCGAGCGCTTCGATCAACTCCGCGATTTCGGGCTCCGCGCCGGCGGCCGCTTCGCGGGCAATGCGTTCCAAGCTGATCTGGTACAACGCCAGTGTGGCCGCGCGGCGTACGTCGCGTTCGACGTCGTCCTGCTCCACGCCGCGAAGCGTCTCGGCCGCGCTCACAGCCGGGGGGCCGATCTGGCCCAGGGCCGTCGCCGCTCGTCGCCGTGTGAGGCGGTCGGCGTGCTCCAGCAGACGCGTCAGGTCCGCAACGGCGCCGGCCCCCGCCGGCCCCAGGCCGCCCAGCGATTCGCAAGCGTACCACCGAACCCAGCGATTCTCGTCGTCCACGGCGCCGGCCAGGGCCTCGGCGGCGTCTGCCGCCTCGGGACCCATTTCGCGCAACACAGCGGCCGCCGCGGCGCGCACTTCGACGCGCCGGTGCCCAAGCGCCCGCACAAGCGGAGGCACGGCTTCCTCGCCAATCGAGGCCACGGAACGAAGGGCGGGCGCAGAGAGCGACAGCGTGTTGCCGTCGCCCGATACCGAGGCGATGTTCGCCAGCGCGTCGGTCAGTGCGTCGGGACCCCGATGCACAATGGCACGGGCGGCATCGAGCCGCGTCTGCCGATCGGCCGACGCAGTAAGCCGTTCGATTTGTGCCGGCAAAGAATCGTCCACATCGGTCGAAGACGGTCCGCGCAGCAACGGTCGCATGTGATGCGCCGCCACGACCACGCAAATGAGCACCACCAGGAAGCCGACCAAACCCGCCAGCAAACGGATGGATCGAGCGGCGGCTCCGGCCGAACGAAGCGGGCCGGACGGCGGGGCCGTGTCGGGAACAGGAGGCGGGGCCTCAGGACCGGGCATTCTGCCGTCTTTCTTCACCTGGACCGGAACTGCAGCGAAACCAAACGACCGCGGTGGCGTTCCTCCGGCCGGTCGCTGGCAGCCCCGGGAGCACCGTGGTACACTGCCACCTTCCATTCAGGATAGCCCCGCCCGCAACGTTGCGGAAGAAGGCGCCGGCGGCAACTTGAGATAACGGGAGAGATACATGCACATTCTAGGGGTGTCGGGAAGTCCGCGAAGGGGAGGGAACACCGAATTGTTGGTGCAAACCGCGCTCGATGTATGTGCGGAGGAAGGGGCGCAAACCGAATTGCTTTCCCTCGCGGGGCGACCGATCCAGCCATGCACGGCGTGCGGCGGGTGCATCGGGGCCGATCAGCCTCGGTGCACGCAAGAGGACCCGAACTTCGAAGGGTTGATCGAGAAATTCATCGCCGCCGATGGCATTCTGGTCGGGTCGCCCGTCTATTTTGGATCCGCCACGCCGGAAACGATGGCCCTGCTCGATCGAGTGGGCTACGTGGCCCGACACAGCGGCAACTTTCTCCGGCATAAGGTGGGGGCGGCGATCACTGTCGCACGCCGTGCCGGGCAGAATTTTACGTTCGCCCAACTGAACTACTTCTTCCTGATCAACGAGATGTTCGTTCCCGGCTCCACCTATTGGAATGTGGCCGTCGGGCGCGAAAAAGGCGAGGCGGCCGCCGACCGGGAGGGCATGGACACTATCCGAAATCTGGCCAGAAACATGATTTTTCTCTTGCGGAAGCTGGACCGGTAACCCCGCCGAACGACAGTATTCAAGAGGGCGGGCGGCCCGACTTGACGTCGCCCTTGGCGAACCCGGGCGCGCCATGTTAGAATCTTGGTTTCTGATTTTTGTAAGCACCGGCGCGCTTCGCGCCGGTAACCGTTCACGGGGGACTGTCCCAGTTTTCGCGGCGGAGTCGGTATTCCTCACAGGGCGGCACGGCCGCCAACCAACGCGAGCTTCCGCTCGGAGCCGAGACCGCAACTTTGTGCAAGAGTTCACGATGTTTGCGGTTCGTAGTAGAGAGAATGCCCTTTTCGCCGCGAGAATGCGACTGTCCCCTTCGGCCGGTAAGGGTACAAGTTGAATCCACACGGGGAAGGACATGAAACTACCGAAGTACTCGTTCGGCTTGGGCGACCGTTTCGCCCGTGAAGGCGTCTTCCAACTTGAAGCCATTTTGCGAGCCGCCCAGTCAGGTGTCACCGTCGCCCCGGTGTGGAACAAGTCGCACCGCGAGCACAAGATCATTGGCACGCAGCCCGCCGATGTTCGGGCCGAAGCCGATGCGGCGACTCGGGCGCGAAGCTACAAGGACGCGTACTTTGTCGACGCCGACCACATCAGTATCGACTCGGTCGACGCCTTCCTCGCACCGTGCGACTTCTTCACCCTCGACGTGGCCGACTTTATCGGAACCGAGGCGCCGGCCGAGGATTGCCGACGCCTGGTCCGCCGCTGTGAGCCGCTCATCGGCGAGTTGTCCGTTCCCGGGCTCGAGGAACCCCTCGTGGTGCAACGGGCGACGATCGAGGCTGCCGCGGCAAAATACCTGCTGGCCGTTCAGGAGGCGGGGCGACTGTATCGGCACATTCGCGATCAGAAGTCGCAAAACGGGTTCGTGACCGAAATTTCGCTCGACGAAACCGATTCGCCCCAGACGCCGGTCGAACTGCTGCTCATTCTGGCGGCCGTTGCCGAGGAGGAGATCCCGGCCGATACGATTGCACCCCGCTTCCCGGGCCGATTCAACAAGGGGGTCGATTACGTCGGCGACATTGCCCAGTTCGCGCGCGAGTTCGAGCAGGACCTGGCCGTCGTGGCGTTCGCCGTGCGCGAGTTCGGCCTGCCCGAAAGCCTCAAGTTGAGCGTGCATTCCGGCAGCGACAAGTTTTCCATTTACGAACCCATGCGGCGCGCAATGCGCAAGTTCGACGCCGGTTTGCATCTGAAGACGGCCGGGACGACGTGGCTTGAGGAGCTGATCGGCCTGGCCGAGGCGGGCGGCGACGGGCTTGCGCTGGCGAAGGAAATCTATCGGAATGCCCGAGGCCGCTTTGAGGAACTCTGTGCCCCCTACGCCACGGTGATTGACATCGACCCGGAGGCGCTGCCGTCGCCCGAACGGGTCGACTGCATGAGCGGGCCGGAATACGCCGCCACCCTTCGCCACGACCAGAAAGACCCGGCGTACAACCCCCATTTTCGCCAGTTACTCCACGTTGGTTTCAAGGTGGCCGCGGAATTGGGCGAGCGGTTCTTCGACGTGCTGCGCCACCATAGCGACGTGGTCGGCCGCGACGTGACCGAGAACGTGTACGAACGACACCTCCGTCCGCTGTTCCTGGATGAATAATGCCTGTTCCGTTTTACCGTAACCCGTCGCTGCAAAACGAGATGCTGCCGGTCGACGTGGTGCTGAGCCCGGCATGGTGGTTTAAGCATCAAGGCATCGCGTTCGACGAGGATTACTTCTTCCATCCCGCACGCCGCGTCGAGGTCGAGCGGCAGATGGAGTTGGCATTGTACGATCGCTGGGGCCGCTACGGGTTGGGCGCCGACCGCCAGGCCGATCGTCCGGTAGCCGGGGCCGTACATCTGGCGGCCGGATTCCTCATTTCGCAAATGCTCGGCTGCGACGTGAGGTACACCGAGGATAAACCGCCGGAAGTGCTTGCCGCCAACGCCGCCACCCTCGACCTCGACCCGGAGAAGGCGTTCGAAACGCCCGCCTTCCGCCGGCTGGAAACCCTGATCGACGCCTTGCAGTCGAAATTCGGGTACGCCGTAGGCGACGTGAACTTCGGCGGGATTCTCAACCACGCGCTCGACGTGCGCGGGCAGAGCATTTTCATGGATTTGATGGATCAGCCCGACCGGGCTGCGCAGTTCTTTGCGGCCCTGGCGCATGTGCAGGACCGATTCACCGCGTTCGTCGAGCAGCGGACGGGAACCTCGTCAATCAGCGTCAATCGCACCCTGCGGCACATCCCCAAGCCCGTTTACCTGCACAGCGAGTGCTCCCACGTGATGATTTCGACGGCCGATTACGAGCGGTTCCTGCTACCGTTCGACATCGAGTGGAGCCGTCGCCGACGGCCGTTCGGCATCCACTATTGCGGCGAGGATCCTCACCGATTCGCGGCGTCGTATGCGAAGGTGCCGCACCTGGACTTTCTCGACGTGGGCTGGCCGGGCGACGTGAAGACGCTCCGCAAGCACCTGCCGCACACCTTCTTGAACATTCGCTACAGCCCGGTCGAAATCGTCAAGCAAACGCCCGCCGACATTCGCGCCACGGTGCGCCGACTGATCCACGACTCGGACAACCCGTACTTGACCGGCGTCTGCTGCATCAACATGGACGACCGGGTGAACGACGATCAGGTCTCGGCGATCTTCGAGGAGGTAGCGCAATTGCGGAGCGAATACGCCGCGTCCGAGCCGGCGGCGTGAAGGAAGGCTTCAAGCTGCTCCAAGGTAGGGCAGCCGGCCTGGCCGCCCGGCCGGCAGGCCTTCATGGCGGCCGCGGCGGCGGCAACGGTTATCCGGGCGTCGAGCGGGAGACCCCAGGCGAGCATTGCGGCGTACACGCCGTGGAAGACGTCGCCGCAGCCGGTCGTGTCGACCACTTCCACGGGAAATGCCGCCAGATGCCGCGCCCGCTGCGACGGGGCGCCCACATACCAACAGCCCGAATCGCCGCACGTAACCACGACGGCCTGCCGCGAGGCGTTCCACAGTCGCTCGGCGGCCCGGTCCGGCTGCTCGTCGGTAAGCTGTTGGGCGAGTCGAAGGGGGATGATCAGGTGGTCGGCCAGCGATAGGACTTCCTGGAATCGGCCGCCGGAATCGCGTTCCAGATCGGCCACGATCGGCACCTTGGCATCCCGGGCGATCCGGCAGATGCGCTGCGTCCCTTCCGTGCCGTGGTGATCGACCAGCACCGTTCGAGCCGCTTGGATCAGCCGCGCGTCGGGCCGCGTTTCGTCGGGCCCCATGGCCCCGGCGACACAAGCGAAGATGGTCCGCGTACTCTTGCAGCGTTCGACGATAATCGTAGCGTGGGCGGGTTCGGCATCGGCACGCGGCACGGCGAAGCCCAGGTCGACGCCTTCCCGACCAAGTTCCTTCGCAACGAACCGCGAGAACGTATCGTCGCCCAGCAGGCCCGCGTAAGAACAACTCGCTCCCAAACGCGACGCGGCCACAAGAGCCGTACCCGTTTGCCCTCCGCAATGCCGCTCCCGCCGAACGACCCGCACTTTGCTCTCCGCCGGTGGGTAGTGATCGACGTACAGCAAGTCGTCCACGGCGATGGCACCGAATCCGACGATATCGAAACTGGGGAACATGACGGGCAAAAAATGGGTTGGTTCTTGGCGACGGGCCGGTAAGGGGATAGGTGCATTTTCGGGAATCGTTCTTCCGCGAAAACAACGTTTCTCGGCCGAAAAACGGACCACTCCCCGGCCGGGCCGCGAACGGTTTCCGGACCGCCGACAGTACCGGCAACGGTGCGTGCCCTTTATAGAGGCTTCCTCGAAGCAGGTAAAGCCGGGCGGCGCGCTTGCATCGGCCGAAACTCCAGGCGAGAATAGGTGGGTTCCCTCACTTGCCCATCCAGGAGCCCACCATGAGAAACCTGATTCCGGCCTTGTTGGCCGTTCTGGCCGTGGCGTTTTCGCAGACCGCCTCTGCGGAAAACAGTCCGGCAACGCGGCTTTCCCTGCGGGGGCTGCCCGGTGTTGGCGTGCGAATCCAGCCGCTCAGCGAAGACGCCCAACGGCTGGGCATCTCTGCGGAACGGCTGGAGGGGCTTCTCCGTACTCGGCTGAAGGCGGCGGATATTTCGCTGCTCTCCCCCGTCGAGCAGCAACGAACCGCAGGTCGGCCGGGGCTGAGTTTGCACGTCGCGGCGTTAAGTTTGGAAAACGACGAGTTCCTGTACTCGGTCCATCTCGATCTGCGACAGTGGGTGGCTCTCTTGGCCAACCCGGATGCAACCCTGGAGACGGCCCTGTCGGTGCCTGCCACCACATGGGCCCCCGATTACCGGTTTGGCATCGCCCCTTCGGACCGTGTGCAAGAAGACCTCCTGACCGCCGTTGGGCACATGGTGGACGAGTTTGTCGAGGCGTATCGTCGGGCGAACCCCATGGCGCGCCCAGTCCCATGACAGCAGCCAGGGCCCCGGTTGGCAACCCTGCGCGGCGCTGTTAGAAACGGCTTAGACCAAGTCGTTGGTGTTGGGCAAGGTGACTGCCATGGCATATAGCCGTTATCCCCGGCGCGGACAACGAATCGCGCCGGCTACGCTCCGCGAACTCCTCGAAAAGCCGCTCCCCGAGCGGTGTGAGCAAACCCCCGGTGCGAAGGGAGTGCTCCTTGCCGACTTGGATGAGTCTGCGTGGACGCAGTTCGATCCGGACACGTGCCGGCAGTTGGCCGACGAGGTCGTGGCGACGGTCGGCCAGGCGGTGCGCGCGATGCTGCCCATCGGAAACCGCCCGCTGCCGACGCTGCCCGAAGGAGTCACTCTGGCGAACCTCGACCTCGAAGTGCGCACCGTGAATTGTCTGGTTGCTGCCGGTATTCACGAACGGCCGCAAGACCTTCAGGGGATGACGATCGAGGGAGTGCTGGGCTTGCGCGGATTCTGGGCAAAGTCCCTGGTCGATCTGTTGACCGCGATGGAGCACGTGATCGACCATCCCGAGACCCGCCTCGCGCCCCGCGATGCGCCGCCGATGCCGATCAGGCAGCCGCGGGCGGCGGGTCGGTATCCGCGGGAGAGCCAGCGAATTGCACCGCGGCTGCTGGCCGAGTTGCTTCAGGACGACGTCCCCCCTCGCCTCGTGGAAGGAACGCAGCTTGCCGGCGCTCGCCTTGCCGACCTCGATGAGACGGTATGGGACCGCCTCGACCCTGAGGTGATCGGCGAGTTGGCGGGCCTGGTGGTTGCGCGCGTTGGGGTGGGCGTGATTGGTCGCGACCTCCGGAAGCTTCGTTTGCCTCGGGTGCCGGAAGGCCTCCGCCTGGAAGACCTGCGGCTGGAGAATCGCACGCAGAATTGCCTGCGCCGGCTCGGGCTGGCCCGAAACCTGCAGCGGCTCGGCGAAATGACCGTGGGCGATCTGGTGAAACTGTCGACATTCGGCGCGAAATGCCTTGTCGATCTGTTGACGGCCCTGGAGGCCCTCGCCCACCGGGGTCGGCATATTGGCGTCGAGTTGACCGAGCACGTGGACACGCTGGCCCAATTGCCCGAGGCTTCGAACATTCATTTCGGCGACCCACGACTGGGGCGCCTGCTGCGGGCGTTGGACAGCGATAGCAATACGGTGGCGGAACTGGTCGCTCGGATTCGGCGGGGCGAGTTGAACCTGACCGAGCCGTTCCGTTTGGCCGAAGGGATCGGCCGACTGGTCGAGAAGATCCGCCAGTTTGGCGCCCAGCCGATCGAGCAGGAACTGGTAGACATTTTCGCCCCGATGGCCAATGCGCGTGACCAGGCGATTCTGGCAGCCTACTACAATTGGGACGGGCAAGGTGGACGGACGCTAGAGCAGTTGGGGCAGAAATACGGACTCAGCCGCGAGCGAATTCGTCAGATTTGCATGCGATGTGTGAAGCGAGTCCGGCACGCTCCAATCTTCGCTCCCGTGCTGGACCGCACCTTGGCGATGATCGTCGAACGGCTTCCCCAGACGACCGGCCGTCTGGAGTGCGTCTTGCAGGAAGCGGGGCTCTCGCGCGACGGTTTGCCCATCGCCGCCATTGAAGAGGCCGCCGGATTCTTTGCGCGGGCTCCCGGGTTTCACGTTGTGCCCGTAGGCGAGGGTGCGGTGGCTGTCGAGCCGGGGCAAGCGGAACTTCCACCCCGCATTGCCCGGGCCGCCCGGAGCGCCGTCGGCAGTTTTGGGGTGGCCAATGTGGCCGAAGTGCAGGCGGAACTGGCCAAAGACGGGGTTCGACGCCGCACGGGCAGACAATTGCTTCAGGAAACCCTCTCGACGCTTCAAGACTTTCACTGGCTCGACGCCCGGCAGCAGTGGTTCCGCCTGGAAACCTTGCCGCAGTACGGCCTGCCGAACATGGTGGAAAAGGTGGTGTCGGTAGCGGAACGGATCGACGTCGTGCGGCTTCGGACAGCCATGGGACGATATCGGCGGAGTGGCCGCAAATTACCGCCGCCGGGGGCCCTCCTCGAATACTGCCGCCAGATGCCCAGCATACGAGTCGAAGGCGACGACGTCGTTGCCTTGCCCTCGCTCGACTGGCGAACCGTGCTGGCCGGCGTGGAACGGGGCATGGTCGAGGTGCTTCGCGAGTTCGGGCCGGTCATGGATCGTGGCGAGTTTGAGGAGCATTGGATCCGGCGGGGCATGAATCGCTTCAGCTTCAATGCGATTCTGATGTGCTCGCCGGTGGTGGCGCAATACGCTCGAAGCATCTACGGGCTCGTCGCCCGGAAGACCGATTCCAAGACCCTTCAGCGAGCCCGCGCCCAGCGGTCTCGCCTGATGCCGAGCCGGGTACTGCAGACCTGCGGCGTGGAAGCCGACGACCGCCCCTACGCCGTCTACCGCCTTTCCAAGGCAGCGATCGCCGGCGGTGTCATTACCATTCCCGCCGCGTTGAAGCAACGCATCGTCGGCGAATACGCGGTGGTGTCGGCCCAGCAGGAGTGCCTCGGCCGGATGACGGCCAAGCGGGGCTGCGGCTGGGGCCTCGGTCCGGCGCTGCGAGGCAGCGGGGCGCGGGCGGGCGACTACCTGCTGCTAAAGTTCGACAACGAGGCGCGCACCGCCACGTTCCGCCTGGGCGACGCAAGCCTTGCCGACCGTCCGTGTTCGGACGGAACCGAGCGCCCGAAACCTTCGACGACCGGGCCGGACGATTCTGCTCCGTCGGCGGCTATTTCCCCGCAATGATCAAATCGAGGCGCTTGCTGCGTTCCTCGAACGACAGGCCTCCGCTGCCTTCGATGGTCATCCACATCTCGTCGAAGCCGAGCTTGTCGATTTCACGACGCACGACCGGCCAGTTCACGCTTCCTTCGCGGATGTCGACGAACTTGCCGCCGCGGCCGTCGGGGTTCAACAGGAAGTCCTTGACGTGGCAGCGAACGATCAGGGTGCCCAACTCGCGAATCCATTCCTCGGCCGGCGCGTACTTCACGTGGTTGCCGATGTCGAAGTAGGCTTGCACCCAGGGGCTTCCGAACGAGGCGACCAGGTTCTTGAAAGGAGCCGGCTTCACCCACAGGTTGTTCCATACGTTCTCCAGGGCAATCACGACGCCGGCCTTCTCCGCCGCGGGAATCAGCTTCTCGACCGCCTTGCGCGTGGCGTCGGTCGACGCGTTGTGGGCGTCGATGTACTGACGGTAGGGGGCGTTGTCGCCCTCGACAACCCGCGTCAAGTGCCCGGTCGACTCATTGAACTCGATGTCGAATTCCCAGGGTTCCGGCATGGGCATTCCGCCAATGCGACAGGGAACCAGAAGCATGGCCGCCGCGCCCAAGTTTCCTGTCGACTCCAGAGCCTTGGCAACGCTGTCGACCTGGTCGTCGAATGCATCAGGTTGGTTGAAGCTGGCCCATCCATATAGGGTCGAGTGGATGCGCATTCCGATCCGTTCGGCCGTCTGCTGAATCGCCTTGCCGGCTTCCGGCGAGACGTCGCTGCGCTGCGCTTCCATCCCGTCGAAGCCCGCCTCCTTCCACGCGGTCAACGTCTTCTCGGTCGGGCTGCCGATCAGCGCCTTCTTGAGTGTGGCCTTGAACTCGGCCGCCTGCGAGCCGGTTTCTGAAAGCAAGGTCGGTCCGACTGCGGCGGCCGCCGCAGACGCGGCCAGGAAACGACGTCGACTAATACTCGTATTCATGATTTGCTCCTCGCTAAAGCTGACGAACCTGGCATCGTACCGCGCACGCTCCGCCGTCCTGTCCGCCATATTGTAGCAGGCACGCTCCGCCGTGCCGTCCACCACATTGTAGCAGGCACGCTCCGCCGTGCCGTCCGCCACATTGTAGCAGGCACGCTCCGCCGTGCCGTCCGCCCGTCGCGAAGCCGGCCACGGCTCTTTCGACCCACTACCAGCGGAAGCCACAAGTATGGCACCGAACATGCGGGGTGTCAAATGTCGGCCGCTCCGTCGACCAATACACCTTGCCATGTCGCCCGACCGGCGTTAGAGTGGCCTAAGCGGTCTTCCTGCCAGCCCCGTCAGCCCGAGGCAACGATCATGCGTTTTTCCAGCCGGTTGTGTACTTGCGTTGTCATGTTTGTCGCATTCCTGCTCCTGGCGGCTCCCTCGCGCGGGCATGGCCAAAACATTCGGGTCGAGGCGTATGCGGGGGAACCGTTCGGCGTTGGGCGGCTCCAGGTGGATCTGCCGCCCGCCATGCTCCCCCAACCATTGGGGGCCGAGGGCCTCAGGCTTGCCGAGCAAGAGGGGCGGGTGTTGTATCCGGCGCTCGGAACCCGAGGGAACGCCGGCGCACTGGTGTCGGACCTGATTGAAGGGACGCCGCTGGTCCGAGGGGGCCCGGTTCGCGAGGGAATTGGCGGCTTGCTGCGCGAGGTGCTGAACCGGCCGCCGACGACCGAATTGTTCTTCCTCTTCCGCGGCCGCAACGCGCTTCGGCTGACCTTGCTCGCGGATCGGCCTCTTTCCGGCACCATTGTGCCCCGCCGCGACCCCCGCGCCCACGCCGATCTCTTGGCAGCGTGGTGGAAAGCCTATACGGCTCCTCCGGGGCTCCTCGATTCGGAGCCTGCCTATCCGCCGATGGTCGAGAATTACTTGACCACTCTGCTGGCCAGGCGGCTGAACTTGAAACTCCCGCCGGAGGAACAGACCCCGGCCTGGCAGAAAGACATTGACGAGACCTTAGGTCCTGCGCTCGGAACCGAGTCGATCCGCGTGGGAATGATCCAGGACCGCATCCTGGGGCTGAACAACCTGCACTTGCCGGCCGACCGGCCGCTCCCAGAGGCCCTTCCAGCGCCTCGCGACCGAATCGAGGACCTGCCGGAGGAGGTGCCCGTCGAAGCCATCGCCATGCGCGTCCCCCAGGAGTGCTTCTATGTGCGTTTCGGCAGTTATCCGAATCTGCTCTGGTTCCAAGACACCCTGGCCCGGTGGGGCGGCGACCTGCAAAACCTCGTAGCCTCGCGCGGGCTCGACTACGAATTGAACAAGCGGTTTGAAAACCGGTTGGCCGTGAAGCAAACGGCGCTGGCCCGCATGTTCGGTGAGGCCGTCATCGGCGACGTGGCCATCATCGGCACCGACATGTTCTTCCGCGAGGGAGCGGCGTTCGGCATGTTGTTCCACGCGAAGCAACCGGCCATGCTCCAGACTTCGCTGTCGATGACCCGCTCTGAGTTGGTGCGGGCGGGGGCGGCCGAGGAGCGGCCCGTAGAAATCAACGGCCGGAAAGTTCCCTTCCTCAGTTCACCGGACGGCAAGGTTCGGTCGTACCTGGTCGCCGACGGCGACTTCTTCTTGGCGACGTCGTCTCACACGATGGCCAGGCGGTTTCTGGAGACGGCCCAGGGAAAGGGTTCGCTCGGGGCGTTGCCCGAGTTCCAACTCGCCCGCCGCGAAATGCCCCTCGAACGCAAGGACACCCTGTTCGTCTACTTTTCCCAGGCCTTCTTCGAAAACTTCGGCAGTCCGCATTACCGCATCGAAATGGCCCGGCGATTGCAGGCCCATGCCGATATTGAACTGGTACAACTGGCCGTTCTGGCGGCGGCCGCGGAAGGGAAGCCCGGCGCGACGATCGAGCAGCTCGTCGATGGCGGGCTGCTGCCGGCCGAGTTCGGCCCTCGGCCGGACGGAAGCTACACCATCCTCGACACCGACGGCACGGTTGCCGACAGCTTACGCGGGCAGTACGGAGCATTTCTGCCCGTGCCCGATACGCCCGTGGAGCAAGTGACGCAGGCCGAGGTATCGGCCGTCGAGCGGTTCCACGCCTTTCTGGTGGAGAAATGGGGCGGCCGATACGACCCGCTGATGGTTGCATTATCGCGGGAACCCCTCGACGACGGCATCGAGCGCGTGGTGATTGACGCGCGGGTCAAGCCGTTCGCGAACGAGCATTATCAGGCGATCAGTCAAGTTGTCGGGGCACCGGACAAGCAGCGTTTGGCGACCATCCCGGGCAACGTGTTGGCCGGCGAGGTGCAACTGGAGCGGCAACGTATCTTCTGGGGCGTGCGAGACGCCGGTCCTCCGCCCCCCTCGGCGGAGAGCCGACTGCTCCCGTTCGGCCGCCTGCGCGATCTGATCGTCGGCTACATCGGTACGGCGGGCGAGTTGGGCCCTCTGGCACAATTGCACATGCAACTGGGGCCCCCGGGCTCCCGCGGGGAAGCGATCAGCCAGCGGCTGGGCTTGTATCGCCGGCAGCTTGGGCCGTTTACGGTCTTCTCCTTCCAGCCCCAGGTGCTGGCAGAGGTCGTGCCGCAACTACGATTCGTCCAATCGGAGCATCCGGCCCAACTCCGGCTCGAAGTGGCCGACCCGCATGCACCGCGCATGACCGATTTCCTCAACAAGTTCGTCTACTCGCGCACGCGCGAAACCACGCTGAGCAATTTGCGGCTGTTCCAGCAACTCGACCAGCAACTGCACGTGCCCACGGGCAGTTGCCGCGAGGCGGCCGAGTTCCTGTTGGGGGCGAAAGTGTACTGTCCGCTGGGCGGCGAGTACGAGTTGGTCGGCCGCCATGGCGCCAACCGATGGACCTCCACCGCCCTGGGAGCCGGCACCGGTGGCGGCCTTCTGCACGCCGAGCCCCCGGCGGGCTACACGGCCCCACCGCTCCGCTGGCTTCGGGGGTTGGAACTGCACGCCGAAATGACTCCCGACCTGCTCCGGGCGCACGCCGAAGTGCTCATGGATACGAAGGCCACGCAAACGCCCCCGCTCGAGTAGTCGCGGGTGCCCCGGGCCCGACGAGGAATCACCCAGCGGGCGCCGTCCGTCCCCCGGAAGAAGCGTCGAGGAACGCCTCCTTCGGATGCCGCCGGTCCGGCAGCGGGAAGGTCACGCGGCCGTTCGACCGCTGGGCATGGTAGACGGCCGACACCATCTCGACGGTCCACCGGCCCGCCTCCGCGTCGACTAGCGGCTGGCTATCGTTCTCGATCGCGTGCAACAAGTCGCGTACAATGTGCCGCTCGTGCTCCGGGGCCGGCCAGGCCTCCGGGTCGGGCAAGGGGTTCCACTGGGCTTTTTCATCGCGATGCATCAGGAAGGGCGAGTCGACGTATCCGAACCCCCAGCCCGGCTGGTGTCCCAAAACCCGCTGTGTGCCTTCGACCACGAACGCCCACTTGTCCCGATCGAAGCGGCGCGTGTTCCAATCGTCGGCGGTGGTCACCGACGACCAGGAGGCCGGGGTCCCGTCCTGCATGCCGAACAAGGCATGCACCGTGTCGCCGGCTACGGTCAGCGGCTCGCCGCGGCCTTGCCGGAAGTCGGCGGCCGTAATGTCGCCCCCTTCGACCGTCACACTGGCCAGGCACCAGTTCGGATCGCCGAAGCACCACCGCATCATGTCGAAATCGTGCGTCCCCAGCACGATGAGGTCCTCGCCGCCCGCCCGCGTGTCTTGCTTGCCCTCCACCCGGCACTGTCGGATCGCCCCGGCAAAGCCCTCGGCAATCAGGTATCGCATGCGGCGCCAATCGGCCGAGTACCGGTGGAAATGGCCGACGGCGATCTTGGTACCCCCTTTTCGCGCGGCCTCGACAATCGCGTCGGCGTCTTCGAGGGTCTCGGTGAACGGCTTCTCCATAACGATATGGGCGCCGACCTCGATGGCGGCCAGGGCCATGGCCTTGTGGCAATCGGGCTGGCGCGGGCTGATGCTCACAAGGTCGGGGCGTTCGGTTTCGAGCATGGTCCGGTAGTCGTCGTACTCGCGTTGCGCCCCGGAACGCTTCATGGCTTCGGCGCGCCCCGCCGCATCATGATCGGCAACCGCCGCCACTTCGATGCCCTCGATGCCTGTGAAAATCCGATCGAAGCCGTGCCCGTAGCCGCCACCGCCCGTGCGGCCGATGACCACCGCCTTGTACGTCCGGTCCGGTTGGATGTTCGGAGCCGCGAAGGCGCGGGCCCCCAGAGCCGACTGCGCGAGCGCCATTCCGCCGAGGGCCACAAAACGTCGTCTGGAAATACGCATAGCATTCTCCCGAGTGTCGATCTTCCTCCAACTTCCCCGCTGCACCCATTCTGACGGCGAACACCCCCGAGGGAAAGGACTCGGTGGAAAAACGGTGCGCAACACGGCCGTCCACCGCTCGACTAGCCCGGATTATTCGTGTAGGGTGGGCCAAGGTCGCGTAAGTCCTTGGTGGGACTGCGCAAGCCAGACACGGGTGATTCATGCACCGTGCGCACGAAGCACGTCCGCCCCAGCGACCGAAGTCCCACCAAGCCCATGGCTTGCTTGTCACCACCCTACTTCTCGTGAATAATCCCGGCTAGGGGATGCGACTGAGGAATTCGCCCAGGGCGTCGTAGTAGGGAGTTGGCCGGGGAGCATTATGATCGAGGCCCTGCATGGCCTCGAATCGCTTCGGTTGGGCGCGTTCCGCCGCGTCGAACAACCGTCGGCCCAACTCGAAGGGCACGATCCGGTCGGCCGTGCCGTGGAATTGCAGCAACGGGCCGCGGTAGTCGTCGATCTTCGCCAGGGAATCGAACCGATTGCGCATCAGCAGGCGCGCCGGCACGAATGGATAGTGCACGGCTGCCATATCGGGCGCGCTGGTGAACGCGCTGTCGAGCACCAGCGCGCGGGCCCCGTCGGCCACGGCCAGTTCGACCGCCACCGCGGCGCCCAACGATTCGCCCATCTGCACAATTCGCTCGGGCTCGACCCCGGCCCGCTCCGCCAGCCACGCCCGGGCAGCCCGGGCATCGGCGTACACGCCCGGCTCGTTCGGCCGCCCTTCGCTGCGGCCGTAACCGCGGTAGTCGTACACCAGGACGCTGGCCGCCGCCCGTCGGGTAATCGCATCGAGAACGCCGGCACGGTGGGTTACGTTGCCGGCGTTGCCGTGGCTGAACAGGATGACAGCCTGCGGATCGGAATGCTCCACGTACCAGCCGTGCAGGCGAACGCCGTCGGGTGTTTCAAACCATGCGTCCTCGACCGCAATACCCGGAGTATCCCAGTTGCCCGCCGGGTATTTCGAGGGAATGAAGATGAACGTCTCTTCGAGCCACATCATCACCAGGAGGAACCCCAGATACACCAGCAGCAAGGTGCGAACGACGCGCCATAGCGATGGCCGAAAGGCCGACCGGCGCCCGGAAGCGTCATTCGCTCGGGTTCGCCCTTCGGGCGGTGCATCGGCGGGCACTAGAACTGGTAGTTCGGGTTTCGGATGTCGAAATCGGCGTCGGTGAAGCCGACGTTCAGTTTCAGGTCGAGGTAGGTATATTCCTCGATCAACTCGGGCGCGCCATCGGGGCTGGTCGGCCACGAGTACGCCTCATACCGGATGGGCATGTTCAATTCGTCATCGACGAAGATGCGAGCCAAGTGGAATCGGAAGTTGCGCCGCGGCACCGGATGCACGACCTCGATGCAGGTGCACACCCGATCGCCCACCTTTGCCCCCTGATAGAACTTGACCTCACATTCGCCGTACTTGGTGTCGGCCTCGGCCACTTCGATCAAGCGGCGCACCAGGTTGAGAATACCGATTTCGGTAATCGGATATCGATTCCCCTGCATGGCGATGACACCGTCGGGTTTGAGCGAGACAGTGCCGAACATCTGCCCCCGGATACCCGAACCACGCGCCCACATCTTTCCGTCGTTTTGTCCTTCGACATAGATGACTTCCTGGCCTCGCAGGCTTGCAGGCGAGAGGAAATACATGTAGACGCTGAGCGGTCGATGGCGGACTTTTACGAACATCTTCTCGTAATCGCCCACCTTGCCTCCCACCCGCTCTCGCTTGACGAGCACCGCCGAGTAATCCTTCAATGCCTCAATGTCACTAAGGCCATCATGGGCCCAGCGGAGGGTGGGCATCAGGGGATGCTCGGCCGGTTGCTCCCGGCTGGACGTTCCGGAATTCGCTTGCGCGACCCGGACCGTTCGTTCCGCCGTCTGGTAAACTTGGCGCGGAGACCGGTTGGAAGATTGCGATTCGGA
Source organism: uncultured Planctomycetaceae bacterium (assembly GCA_964414315.1). Lineage (GTDB taxonomy): Bacteria > Planctomycetota > Planctomycetia > Pirellulales > Thermoguttaceae > PWXP01. Next base: position 19,257 of record CAYPWB010000063.1, read on the forward strand.
ATATCGCCCGCCCCCCTGCTGGAGCGGCAAGGGGATCTCTCGGGAATTGGGAGCGGCGGACTGACACCAGGCGATGGACCCGAACACGCACAAACTCACAAATGCCGTGAGGCCAAACCCGCCGGCGAATATGCGACG
>CAYPWB010000064.1:0-19363 GCA_964414315.1 uncultured Planctomycetaceae bacterium
GATGGCGGACGCCGCCGAACCCGGCGATGAACAGGCAGGCCACGCCGATGAGCGACAGGGCGCTGGCTTCCATCATCGAGGTCTGGCTGATTCGCATCTCATCGTTTTCCATCACCGGAAGCCCGGTCAGCCCGATGGATACGTTCGAATGTTGCGCCTGGATTTCTGCAATCTGCTCGCGCAAGGCATCGATGGCAACGGTGCCCTGCGCGAAACTGTTGCGATCCTTTTGGGCAAGCCGCAGGAACACGAACCCCATGCGCCCTTCCTGGGCCAGGATGTAATCGCTGGAAAGTTCGCTGAGCGTAGCGACCAGCCCGGGCATGGCGGGCCACGGCGACTGATACCAGGCCCGGTCCGACACGGCCGCCAGCAGACTCTCCGTCAGTCGGGCGATTTCCTGTTCCACCGCGACGCGTTGTTCCGGTCGTCCGGCCGTATGCCGGAACCGCTCGCTGAGCGCCTCGGCCGTGTTGCCGAGGCTCAGGCGCGCCCATCCTCCGTACACGATGGGCGTCATCTCGGCGAGAAACTGCTCCAGACGTTGCAGTTCGTCGCCGGTCAGATAATGGAGGCCTTTCGAACGGATTGCCGAAAGATCGACCTCGTGCAGCACGGCGTCGAACAGGTGTTCCTGTTTCGTCAACGCCCGCGACACGTCCTCCAGCACCGGCACGACCTGCTCCCGACCGGGTCCCTCGACGACGACCACCACGTCGTCTTCATCGCCGAACTCGTCGATGTATTCGATCCAAAGGCGATTGCAGTGGCTTTCCGGATCGAGCAGATCGAGCCGGCTGGTGCGAAACCCAAGGCGACTGCCCGCCAGCACCAACGACAACGCGGCGGCCGCAACGCCCAGGGCGATCGTCGGCACGGGGAACCGGGTGACGAGCCGGGTGAGCCAGCTTAGGGGAAGGGCCAGAAGCGACGGCTCCGTGGGTGGTATTCGGGCGGCGGGCATCCGGTTCCTTCCTTGGTGCTGGTGCGGGGGTTCGGAGATTGCGAGCCCGGACCCGCGGCCGCATTTTATCGGGCTCCAGGAAGCAGGACAAGAGGAGTTCGCCCCCGGCTTCGGCGCGCAACTCTCTTTCAGAAAAGGATTTAGGCCCCGTTAGGAACGCGGCGCGTCCGGGTTCGGGAGGGCTTGGCCCCGCCCCAGAACCAGCGCCAGCGTTGCTGCCGTCGCCAGCACGGCGGCCAGGATGCTGTACGTCAGTACGTCGCTATCGATCAGTCCGGCGAATACCGGGCCGAATGACCCCACTCCGAAACCCATCGTGAAACTCAGCCCGTAGCAAAAACTTCGCCGCCGGCGGGGAACGTACTTGGCCACCAGGCTGTTGAACAACGGTTGGTGCATGAAGAACAAGGGGGCAAAGAGGGCGGCTGCCCACAGGCGGGCGGCGCCTTGGGCGAAACCCATCCACAGCACGCACGGCGTGGCGCCGAAAAGCGCCACGGCCAGCATCGGTTCGAGCCAGTGGGCCCGCGCGATACGACCCGCCGTGTACTGCCCCAAGATTCCCAAAAGCAGCACGCCGCTGGTCAGGTAGTTCCGCACGCTTCCCGGCGGCAAGTCAAGGAAGTGGATGTCGGCCCCGTCGAGGTAACGCGGCAGGAACGTGAGAATGGCGGCGTACACAAAGCCGGCCATGCTTCCGAGGGCCAGCAGCAGAGCGAAGCTTGGCCAGTGGGCCCCGTCCTCGGGATCGATGGGCGTCCCGCCGTCGAGTTCCTTGATGCCTTCCAGGCTCAGGTTCTCCGATTCGTGGTGCAGCCGAAAGTGCAGCAGAACGGCCAGCAGGAGCCCCGGCACGGTGAGCAGGAGGAAGAATCCCCGCCAACTGACTCCCAAACTCAGCACCAGCGCAGCCAGGAACGGCCCCGCGGCGATGCCCGCCGACCCGAAGATGCCGTGGTAGCCCAGCGCCATCGGCCGATTCGACGGGATGGTGTGCAACGAAATGAGCCCCGTGCCGGCCGGGTGGTAGATGCTGCAGAATGTGCCCAGCGCGAACATGGCCGCGAACAGCAAGGCCAGGTCGACCGACAGGAAGGCCAGCAGGCAGGCGCCGCTGCAACCGGCAAGGTAGAGCAGCAGCAGGCGTTTCGCGCCCAGCCGGTCGGCAATCCAGCCGGTGGCCAGCGCGAACAGGCCGAAAGGCAGGCGCAGCGCGCTGCCCAGCGTGCCGGTCACTTCCGTGCCCACGCCGAAATCTGCGGCCACCAATTGCTCGACGGTGGCAAAGGAGTTCTCGTACACGTGCACCAGGGCGTGGCAGCAGGAAACCAGCAGCACCAGCCGCAACGACGGGCCGTTCAATCGCGACATGACACCTCCGCCAGGCGGCTGAGCTTCGCCGCGGCCGCCCCCGAGGCAATCGCTTCGGACGCCTGTTCTACGCCTTCCGGCAGCGTGGCCGCCTGACCTGCGGTCCACAACGCGGCGGCGACATTGGCCAGGACGACGTCGCGGGCGGGTCCGGCCTCGCCTGCGAAGATGCCGCGAATGCGCGCGGCGCTCGCTTCGGGACCCTCCACCTGGAGTTGCTCGCGACGAACGCTCGGCAGCCCGAAGTCGGACGGGGTCCACTCCCAGTGCCGCAGCCCGTCCGGGCCGACCTCGGTCACTTCGGTCGGTCCGCCCAGCGTCACTTCATCCAGCCCGTCGGTGCCGAAAACGACAAGTGTCCGCTGCGTTCCCAGCATGGCGACGGCCTCGGCGATGAGCGGCCGCAGTTCCGCCCGTCCCACGCCGAGAAGTTGAAACGGCGCCGAGGCCGGATTCACGAGCGGGCCGAGGAGGTTGAACACGGTCGGATGGGGCAACTGGCGGCGCACGGGAGCGACGTGTTTCATCGCCTGGTGGTAGAGCGGTGCGAAACAGAAGCAGATGCCCACCTCGGCCAGGCACTTTTCGACCGCGGGCAGCGGCGCCTCGATGTTGACGCCCAACTGCGCCAGGACGTCGGACGCCCCGCTCCGACTGGTGACGGCGCGGTTCCCATGCTTGGCGACCGGCACGCCGCACGCTGCGGTGACGATGGCCGCGGTCGTCGAAATGTTGAACGTTGCCGAGCCGTCGCCCCCCGTGCCCACGACGTCGATCAGCCGGTCGTATTTTCCGCAAATCGGCAGCATGCACTCGCGCATGGCCGCCGCGGCGCCGGCGACTTCGGCCACCGTTTCGCCCTTCCGGTGCAACGCGGCGAGGAACCCGGCCGTCAACTCGCCCGGTACCTCGCCGCTCATGATCCGGCGGACCGCCTCGGTCATCTGCCCAACCGACAGGCTCCGGCCCGACTCGACCAGTTGGGTGTACGTTTCAATCATCATCCGGCTCCCAAACGCGTCGCTTCCCCGAAAGGGGGGCGGCGGATGGCGGCTGCAAAACACGCAAACATCGCTCTCACGCCGGCCAAAAGGGAGCATTGTACCCGGAACCGCTCGCCCCGGGTAGACGCCGAGGGCACGGGGGCAGCGCGCCGGAATTCTTGCTTCCTGAAGCATACGCGACCGGACCGGCGATGCGCCAGGTCCCTACCCGCCGCATCGCCATCCGGCCTCGTCGTAGATCGACCGTGCCCGCACCGGCTCCCGGGCCTAGAAATCGAACTCGTCTTCACCGAGCAGACGGCGGATGTGCCGCTCGATGATTTCGGCTCGGGCGTCATGGCGATGCTCGACGGATTCGCGCATTCGATCGAGCGCCTCTTCCAGACGCCTCAGTTCCAGTTCGCGCCGCTCCTGACGTACGTCGAAGTGGCGGTTGACCACCGCTTCGATTTCCGCCCGAATCTCGTCGCGATGCTCGCCCGATGCGCGGCGATACTGCTCGACGAGTTCCATGGTTTCGCGCTCGAACCGCTGATCCGCCTGCAACAACTCGAACATTTCCGGATCACGGTCCTCCATCATTTCCCATTCGCGATGGTGCGGCGGTCCGCCGGGGTGCGGCCCGTGTGGGTCGGGTCGGAAGTCGCCTTCGTGCGGTGGTCCCAGGGGCGGTTCGCCGGGGCGCGGACCGTGTGGGTCGGGCCGGAAGTCGCCGCCTTGGGGCGGGCCCGGGGGCGGTCCGCCGGGGTGCGGACCGTGTGGGTCGGGCCGGAACTCGCCGTCGTGCGGCGGGCCCGGGGGCGGTCCGCCTGGACGCGGACCGTGTGGTTCGAGCCGGAAATCACCGTCGTGCGGCGGGCCCGGACGATGGGGATCTTCGCGGGGCCGGTCCCGCAACTGCTCATGTTCGCGGTCGGGGGGGCCTTCACGCCGGCCCTCGTCGTTCGCCGGCGCCGGACGCGCCAGGGTCGAAATCAGGGCCGTTGCCACGAACAATGTAAGCCCCAGTCGCACAACTCGCATGATACGCCTCCTTTGGTAAGATTCAGAACACAAGAACGCTAACGGAAGCCTGGTAGTTGTTCGGATTCCCTTCAGGTAATCGCTGGATCGCGTCGGCCGTGCCGGACGTGCGAAATGCTACAACGCCTCGTCTCCAAGATGTTGCTCCAACTCCTGAATCCGCTGTTGCAAGACCGTATAGTTCGTTCGGTCGAAGGCCCAACTTTGCCGAGTTTCCACGACCATCTCTCGGACCAGGGCAATCTCGGTGTCAAGTGAATCGTCCCACTCGAAGTCGGCGCCGGACGAGGCTTCGTCGGGTTGCGCGACGGGCTTCGAGGGTTGCGGATGTGCGGCCACACGGAGGGGCGCGGGTTCAGCCGGTGCGGCCGCCGGCCGAGTCGGTTCCGGCCGGAACAACGCAACAGCCCCCGTAAGGGAAGCCGCCAAGGCGCCCGCCGCAACGAGCACCAGCCACCCGGTACGTCGTCGACGTATCGGGTGCGCGAAGGCCAGGATCCGGTCGGTGTCGACTTCTTCCGGGCAACCGTCGAGCGCTTCGCCGAGCGCCAACCAGCCCTCGCGCAACTCGGCCGTTTCGTCGTCGAGCACCGCATCGGCCGGCAGTGTCCCGGCCGTGGCCGTTTGCAGCATTTCGCACAACCGTTTGCTCTCTTGTTCGCTCATGTGGTCCCCTCCGGCAGCAACTTACGCAACGCCTTCAATCCGCGCCGGCAATGGCTCAGCGCGGTATTCAGCGGGCAGCCCGTCATTCGAGCAATGGTGGCGAAGTCGAATTCGCCGTAATACCGCAGCAGCAACACCCGACGCTGGGGCGGCGTGAGGCTGTCGAGCGCCGCGGCCAACCGTTGCCGAGCCTCGTCTTTTTCCAGTATTTCCGCAGGCCCGGGGGCCGAATCCGTCGGCGCGAGCTGTTGCCAACGCTTTTCCGTCACCGTCACCTCGCGGTCCGCCCGGCGGAGCCAGTCGCAGGCCAACCGGTCGGCAATCCGCAGGAGATAGGCCCTGGCGTGGCCGTTCTCCCGGTAGCGATCGCGGGCTTCCCACGCCCGGCGAAACGCCTCCTGGACAAGGTCGTCCGCCGTGGGACCATGCCGGACCATACCCAGGAGGTAGCCGCGCACAGCCCGAGCGTGGTCGCGAACCCATTGGTTCAGCGGCTCCGGCGGTTCGACCTGTGGCTGGCAGTCGCTCATGGTCCGTCTGGGTAAACGCGATCGGCGCCCGATTTATTGCAGTGCCTCCAGAATAGTCCTTCTTCAGCCGACCAGTCCAGTCCATGAGCGTTCACGGGTCGGGGTCGCAGGCTGTTCGCGGGGGGCTCTCTTGTGGTAAAATGCGTGGGAACCGTTACCAACCAAGGAGTTTCCAACCATGACGTGGAAAGCCGTTGGTCTTTCGGCCCTGGCCGTTCTGTGGGCCGTTTCCTCCCGTGCCGCCGACCCGCCCCGGCGGGTCCTCCTGCTGGCCGGCGCGAAGAGCCACGCGCCGGGCGCGCATGAACACCTGCCCGGGATGAAGATACTGGCCAAGACGCTCGACGGCGTGGCCGGGCTCGAGGTCGAGGTGGTCGACGTTTCCGGCCCCTGGCCCGAGGGGCCGGAACGAATCGCCCGGGCCGACGGCATCGTGATGTATCTCGACGAGGGCATGCTCTGGCAGCAGTCCGACGCCAAGCGGCAGGCCGCGCTCGAAGCGTTGCGGCAGCGCGGCGGCGGGGTCGTCGCCCTGCACTGGGCGCTCGGCGGGCGCGAACCGAAGCACATCCCCTTTCATCTGCGGCTGGTCGGCGGTTGCCACGGCGGACCGGACCGCAAGTACATCGTCACGGAAACCGACTTGACCGTCGCCTCGCCCGACCATCCCGTCACGCGGGCGGTCCGCGGCCTTCGCCTCAAAGACGAGTATTACTACCGGCTGAAATGGGCCCGCCAGGGCACCATCACCCCGCTGCTGACCGCCACGCTCGACGGCCTTCCCGATCAGACGATCGCCTGGGCCTTCGAGCGGCCCGACGGCGGCCGTTCGTTCGGACTGGCGGCGCTGCACGCACACGCAACCTGGGGCGTCGACGACATCCGCCGCCTGGTCGCCCAATCGGTACTGTGGACCGTCAAGCTTCCCGTGCCCCAGGACGGCCTCCCCTTGAAGGCCCTCGGCAAGCGTTAGTTCGACTGCCGCAATTCCGCTTTTCCGCTCAGCCGCGACACGATGGGAGCGTCTGCACGAGTTCCACGAAGAAGTGCCCCGATTGCGGCCGTCGTGTAACCTGGAATCATCAAGAGCAGGGCAACTTTTGACGCAACAAGCGACGTGTGGATGCCCGTGAGCAAATCGGTCGAACGTGGCGCTGCTCCGTGCATGAAGGTACACGTCTGCATGAGTCCGTCGACCGTGGCGTATAGCCCAATCAGCAGCGGAACGTGAACGATCAGGACGAGTGCGGCCGCCGCCATCGGCCCTTCGCCACGCCGCACGATGACCAGCGCGAGCACGAAGCACAAAAGCCCCGATAACGGCAGCAGAATCGAATACTTCAGGCCCAATTGCGTGAACAGCCACCACAGATAGTTCTCTGATGCCATCGGATGCTCCGCGAACAATGGTGGGATAGAGTACTGGGCGAAAGCGCGCCGCCGCCCCGCCGTTTCCCTCGATTCTGTCCACCCGGGTTGCCTTGTGCCAACATGTGCGCAGGATGCGGGCAATCGCAGGGTCCGCGTAGGTGAACCCGGTCGCTTGCCGAGGCGAAACCGTTCTCCCAAGGTGCCATGCGGCCGGAACCACCCACCCGACGTTGCTACCCCTACGCAGACACGGCCAGGTCCAGCGCAACCGCTTCCGGCAGCACGATGCGCAGAAAGCACGCCGACGGGTAGAGGTAGTCCTCGCCCGACTCGTCAATCACCCGCGTATATCCTTCGTCCGCTGCCGGTGCGTCGGGTAGCACCTGGTACACCTTGCGGAGTTCCAGGTCGTCGCATCCCTCGTTTCGCACACACAACACGAACTGAGGTGTTTCTTTCTGCTGTTCCATCGTTCATTTATCCAGAAAACGCTTGATTTTGAACGCCTTCTTGCCCACACCGTGCGCTTCGTACCAATGCACTTCAGCCCGTCGGGTGCGGCCGTTTGCTAGTCGGACCACGGCCACACCTTTGAGCTTGCGCCAGCGACCGGTGCCATATCGCTCCTGGATCTGCGCCAATGTACGAATGCCACGGCCGACCGCCATGGTTTCGACGTTGCCGATTCGGCCGACAATCTCAAAGTACATGCGACAATTCTACCATGAATCGCGTTTCCGGGGAATCCCTGGGTGTACTTCATGGCTGCATGAATCAGGGAGCGGTGGCCTCACGGCCGCTGCTCGCCTTTCGGCTTGCAGCGTTCGCGTACAGTCAAACCCGCTCGCCTTCCCTCCCGCCCATTGCCTTCCCCGCCGCATCTGCTACACTCGCCTCACTCCGCTGCTCGGTCTTCACCGGCAGCAAACCCCTGTCTACGAGATTCCCCACCCATGACGATTCGACCCGACGCGATTTGCAGGGCGTTTTCCGAGCAATTCGGCCGGCCGGCCGAGCAGGTGGTGCGCTCGCCGGGCCGGGTGAACGTCATTGGCGAGCATACCGACTACAACGACGGGTTCGTGCTGCCGATGGCCATCGACCGTGCCGTGTGGCTGGCGGCCGCGGGGCGCGATGACGGCCGGGTGCGCGTCCACTCGCTCGACCGGCAGGAGACGGCCGAGTTCTCGCTTGGCGAGCTGCGCCGCGAGAACGCCGGCTGGATCGAATACTTCAAGGGCGTGGCCTGGTGCCTCAACGGCGAGGATGCCGGGGCAGGAGTTGTGTCGCCCGGCCTGCGCGGCTTCGACGCCGTGCTGACCGGCGACGTGCCCATCGGCGCCGGCCTGTCCTCGTCGGCCGCGCTGGAAATGGCCGCCGCCCGGCTGTTCGCGGCGCTCGGCAACCGGCCGTGGAAGCCCGTGCCCGCCGCGCTGCTGTGCCAGAAGGCCGAGAATCGCTGGGTGGGCGTCAACTGCGGCATCATGGACCAGTTGGCGTGCGGTTGCGGGCGGCTCGGGCACGCGCTGCGCATCGACTGCCGTTCGCTGGAAGTCGAGCACGTGCCGCTGCCCGCCGGCACGGCCGTCGTGGTGCTCGACACGGCCACGCGCCGCGGCCTGGCCGACTCGGCCTACAACGAGCGCCGGCGGCAGTGCCATGCGGCGGCCGAGCGGCTCGGCGCCGCCGCGCTGCGCGATGCCGACCTGCCTGGGCTCGAACGCCTGGCCGGAAGCCTGGACGCCACCACCTTTCGCCGCGCGCGGCACGTGATTACCGAAAACGCCCGAACCCTCGAAGCGGTCGGCGCGATGCGCCGTGGCGACGCGCCGGCCCTGGGCGCGCTGATGAACGCGAGCCACGCCAGCCTGCGCGACGATTACGAGGTGTCGTGCCCGGAACTCGACGCCATGGCCGCGTGCGCGCGGCGGCACCCGGCGTGTTTCGGCGCCCGAATGACCGGCGCCGGCTTCGGTGGCTGCGCGGTGGCGCTGGTCGACGCCGCCGCGGCCGAGCCTTTCGCGTCGGAAACGGCGGCCGCCTATCGCAAGGAAACGGGCCTCGACCCGGCGCTTTACGTAACGCAACCCTCGGCGGGCACGGAGGCGGTGGCGCCGGCAGGCTGACGGACAGCCCCAACCCGAACGCCGCAAACCGAAAGGCGAGCGGAGGCCGTCAGGCCCCTGTTTCTGAGCACTGGCAGAGCCAGTGGCACACATCCGGTCCCTGACTCACGGCAGAATCGTACCGTGTTGCCCGAACGTGTGCCACTGGCTCTGCCAGTGCCTGACGGAGGTCTGGAATTGGCGGCAGAAACAGGGGCCTCACGGTCCCCGCTCGCCTGGTTTATGCGACCGTGAAGCCTACTCCTTCACCGTAACCCGGATATTGCGGTACGCGACCGGGCCGTGGTTGCCCTGGAACATGAGCGGGCCGGCGGGGTGCTCGCTGCCGGTGACGCCGCCGGGCGTCTGCCGCGCCATTTCGACGTTCTCGTGGATGACCTGGCCGTTGAGCGTCACCTTGAGGAACTTTGCGTTGGCCACTTTCGTATCGCCCTCGAATCGCGGGGCCTGAAACTCGATGACGAACCGCTGCCACTCGCCCGGCGCCTTCGAGGCGTTGACCGCGGGCGCGGTGGCGCCGTAAATGCCGCCCATGTCGCCGGGTCCCACCTGCTCCCGGCCGAAGCTGTCGAGCACCTGGACCTCGTACTCGCCCATCATGTAGATGCCGGAGTTGGAGCCTTTCGACACCAGCACCTCCAGGTCGACCGTACAGTCGCCGAACTTCTCGACGGTGAAAATGTCCTGGCCCCGGCCGGTCGGCGTGACCAGCGCGCCCTGGCCCTCGGGCGCGGGCTCGACGACCAGCCCGGCCGGATTATCGGGGTCGAGCTTCGGCGCACCGACCGTCCAGGTGCTCTGCTCGATGTCGCCCTTCGTTTGCCACCCTTCGAGATTCGTGCCGTTGAGCGGGGTAACCACCTTTGCATCGGCGGCCAAGGCCACCGCCGGCAGCGCAACGATTCCCAACAGCGCCAGTACGGCCAGAATCTTCGTTTCCAGGTTCTTCATCGCAGCGTTCTCCCAAGCGGGCTAAAGGAATGGCGTCGCTTCCCATAGCGACGGCCGGAAGTTCAGGTTCCATTAGAATCGTAGCTTGCCGCAGAGGGAAGCGGTTGTCAAGTGTTTCGAGACACGCCTGTGGCTCGTCTTGACAAGGGCCCGGGCTCCAGCCAGAATAGGGGGCGTCCGAGAATCAAGGTTGCCGCTTCGCCATGAAACTTCTGGCCTTGAATTGCGGGCACTGCGGCGCGCCGTTGGAGGTGCCGCTTCTGGTCCGTCACGTGACGTGCGAATACTGCGCGTCGCAGTTGGAGGTCCATCGTTCCAGCACCACGTCGTTTACGGAAGTGGTCGAGGCGATGGAAGCCCGAGCCGAGCCTCTCGGCCGCGACGTCGAGCTTCTGAAAAGGCACAAAGAACTGCTCGACCTCGACCGGCAGTGGATGCGCGAGCGGAAGCGGTACGGGTTCGGGAGCCACGGTGAGATAAGAGTTCCGAGCGAGACGAGTACGATCCTCGGCGGCGGCATCATCCTAACCCTCGGCATCCTGCGTTGCTTTGCCGGGGGATATGATGGAGGCTCGGTGCTGTGGGCCTGCGGCATGGTGCTTGTCGTAGGAGCTATCGCGACGATTGCGTGCCTGGTGCCCAAAGCCGAAGACTACAAGCGCAAGCAGCGGCTGTACCGGCAGCGCCGCGGCGCGATCTGTCGCGCCATCCGCGACGGGAGCGAGTCGCTTTCCGACCCCGAACGATGGCTGCCACCCTCTTGACCGTGGGGCTTGCCGTGTCGCTTCCGCGAAGTCGGCCATGTGTTTCCGCCGTCGCCGCTCTTGGCATATTCAGACCAACGTTGCCACAGCCCAGCTCCGCGCAGTGGCCTGTTTTTTCGCCTTGCAGTCCGGCGTCCGATCTGCTAGACTTGAGCATCTATACATGTGTCCACATCCTAGCCGACCCGAAGGAGACGGAACCGGGGGGGAGGGGCAAAACCCGAAAATTGCCACCCAAAAACCGGTGGTAGTGAGGAGCTCGGGCGCGGCGGCGTTCGGTCCGGCGGCTGCGCGCCAACTGACGGCGAACCGCTCGGTGAGCAGGTTCCGGCCGAGCCGGCGTCGAGGCCGATCCGGCCTCGTCGTCTTGTATCGGCTTCGCCGGAAAACCGCGTCGGTCGGCCGGAAGAGGGACCGGCGAGCGGCCGGCCCGTGCATGGTTCCCCCGTTCCGGTGCCGTGGGTGCGGCGTTATCATGACGGGTTCCATGGCATCGACACCCGACCGCGCCGCCGGCCCGCCCCGCCTCGACCCCGCCGTGGCCGGCACTGCTTGTTGCATTGTTTCGGCCCTCGGTTATACGGGGGCGAATATCTGCCTCCGCCAGCTCGCCGGCGACGAGGTCAGCCGGGTCATGACCATTTGCGTGAAGGAACTGGTGGCCGTGGGCGTGGTCGGCCCGTGGCTGCTTTGGCGATGGACGGCCGGCGATCGGTTTTTCCCCTCCGCCGCCACGCTGGCCCTACTGTTGGCCGTCGGGCTGGCGGTGCAGTTGGTGGGCAACCTGGGGCAGCAGTATGCGTTCGGGGTGATCGGGTTGGCCGTGGCCGTGCCCGTGGTCTACTGCCTCATGCTCACCACGGCGGCGTTGCTGGGCCGCTTCCTGCTCGGCGAACGCATCGCTCCCCGTACCATCCTTGCCCTGCTGGTGCTGCTTGGGTCCATCGTGCTGCTGGGAATCGGCGCCACGCAACCCGGCGTTCCGGTGGTCGGCGTGCCGTGGTGGCGGGCGGCCGTCGCCGTGGGGCTGGCCGGCGCGGCCGGCCTCACCTATGCCGCCCTCACCGTGACCGTTCGCGCCACGGTCAGCCGCGGCGTATCGCAGATGGTGGTGGTTTTCACCACTACGGGCGTCGGTGCGGTAAGCCTGGGGTTGCTCAGCTTGCGGAGCGACGGACTCGCGGCATGGCGAACCCTGCCCGGCGAACACCTCGCGTGGATGCTGGCCGCCGGCGTGCTCAACCTGATTGCCTTCGTGGCCATCACCAAGGGGCTGCACTTGACCACCGCCGTCCACGTCAACTTGCTCAACGCCTCGCAAGTGGCGATGGCCGCCGTTGCCGGCATCGTGCTGTTCCGCGAGCAAGTGACGGCGTGGCTGGTGGTTGGCGTGGCCCTGACCGTGGTGGGCATGGTGCTGATCGACCGGCGGTTACCTACCGCGGAGGCCTAGCGGCTCCCTCAGAGGTTATCCGAAAACTCCCCTAGTACTCGTCGTAGCCGGCATGCCGCAGCAGGGAATGCCAGAGGCGCAGCCAGTGGCCGCTCGAGTGGTGGCCTCGGTTGTCCTCTGAAACTGGACCGGACGGCCTGGTTCTTCGTCGGCCCGTTCCACCGGCGTGATGCGCTTGCCCAGGCTTGGGGCCCCCGGCCCGTGCGCATTGACCGCCCGCAACCGGATGGTTGCGGGTACGCCGGCCGGCAGATCGGCCACCACGTACACGCCCTGGACCTGGTTGGTTTCCATCGAGGTCCAGGGGCCGCCGTTGACGGAAAGCTCGAAATCGGTAATCCGGCTGAAATGATCGTCGGGCAGGCCGACCAATTGCACTTCCACCTCCGAACCGTTGCCGCGGTCGTGCAACTGGAACATGTCGGTACGGCACGCGCCGGGTGGGCCGGGCCGCACGTGCGGTTCCACGTCGCGCCATCGGGCCATCCACACGTCGTTCAGCCACGAGCCGAAGACGGCATACCCGTGGGCGTCCGATCGGGCTCCCGGGCACGCAACCTGGTAGCCCCAGGGGTCGGTGGGTCCTCGCTCGGGAAAGCCGCAGGCGTGGTACCACGCCTCGGGGAACAGCATGAACTCGTACGCCTCGTTCGCGTAAACGTCGGACAACGTGTGGTAGTCGATCAGGCCGACGGCCTTGAGCATGAGGGCGAGATTGGCGGTCTTCGGGTTGTGCTGTTGGCGGTATGACCAAATCTTGTGGGGCAGGTTGGCCCGGTCGGCCCATGCGGCACTGGGCACCAGAACATTGCGCCAGCCGCCGCGAGGATCGAGCACCGGTACGTTTCCTCGCGCGGTCAGTCCTCCGTAGGCAAACCGGTTGGCGGGAATCGTCCAGGTGCCGTCGCCGTTGTCGACGATGCCGGCGTGGCTGCCGTCGAAGGCGGGCCCGGCGTACTCGACCGTTCGCTCCCGGAGCAGGGCGGCCCATCCCTCCGCGTCGCGGTCGGACGCCATGTCTTCCACGAACGTTTTCGGGTCGGGGAGCCGACCCATCCCGCCGGCCATTTGGTCCCAGGTGAAGTATTTGGGGTCGCCGTCCGACGTCCAGGTGTCGTAGTCGCCGCGGGGGCCCGCCTCGCCGTACCAGTGAAACCCCCGCATGCGCGTATCGGCCAACAGCACGCCGGCGAAGATCGTGGTCGCTTCCCAGTAATACGCCTCGTGTGTGCCGCCCAGAACGGCTGCCCGGTGACTGGCCTGAATATCCAGCAGCCGCTGCACGTAGGCCGTGGCCAGAGCCGTTCGCTGCGGCTCATTATCCAGGTTGCTCGCCATGATCAGGTGGCAGGCCAAGGCGAGATCCTGCACCGTGCCGCGGTGGTAGGGATGAATCTGCCGATACGGGTACAGGTTTCGCGATTCGATCGTACCGCCGCCGGCGGGAAAGCCCGGCCGCGCCAGGAAGCGGTCGCACCAGCGGGCGATTTCGGCCGACGAAGGGAACGTATTGCCGTACGTCAGCCGAGGGACGCGCGTCAGGTCGATCTCGACCCGGTGGCGCAGTGTCTTTTCGCCCAGCGCGTAGGGCGACGGACGGAAGGTGCCCTCCGGCGGCCGCTCCGCCAGCACGGTGAGCGTGCGCATGCGCCCGATCTTCGCGTGGGAATACGGTTCGTCCGACATCGCCTTGACGTAGGTTGTGCCGGGCATGATCCGAGTGTTGTGGTCGTACACCAACGCCATTTCGACCGGCAGCCGCGTGGCGTTGCCCGTCAGCGCGTTCCGGTTCATGTGTAGTTCGATGGTTGAGCCGTGCCGGAGCGATTCTCCCCGGCCGACGGTCGCCGGCGTTGCCGCCGTCACCACGCACCCCGCCGGCGCAACCACGTAGTGCTCGCCGTCGGCGAATCGTCCGACCGGGTATCCCGCGTCCAAGGTGAAGGCGATGCCGTCGCCGTAGTCGATGCGGTCGGTTCGCGGCAAGGGCTCGTTCGTTACCGTTACGCCGGCGTACTCCGACCAGTTGCCGGGCGTTTCATCGACCACCCAGCGGCAGCGAATCCTGACGTCGCCCGACAGGTGGGCGGTCGGCGCGGTCCGCCAGGTGCTCGACCGGAACGCGCCGCCGTGCGTAGCGCGAATCATGGGCCGGACCGTCGCGTCGTTCTCGAACTGGTACTCCACGCGCAGCGACTCGGCGCAGTCGGGCACCGCGCGGATGCCGAAATCGGCCGCCGTACCGGGCGCGTGGAAGACGATCATCCCCCCGTTGCCGTCGGCAACCCGAGGGACGCCCGAGCTGTCCGGGGCCGCCGCAATCGGCGTTGCGAACAACGCCGCCGCCAGAACCGACCCGGCAAGCGGGAAAGGTGACCGCCCACTTCGCATGCCCTTCTTGGGCCGAAACGTAAACCACATGGAATTCCTCGTCGATGCCGGAATGGTCAAGGGTGTGGGTAGTACGGCGTCTTCTTCCGCCACAGCAGCAGGGCTTGCCAATAGATGGCCTGCACGACGCGGGCGGTCATCCAGGGGTAGCGGGCCAGCGTGCGCAGCATGGACCGGCGGGTCCATTCGCGGCGGCGGAGTTCGAGACGCACATCGAACAGCCGCTCGCCCTCTCGCGTGTTGACAAGCTCGACCCGCAACTCCGGCCCCGGCGTGTCGAGCTGCCACTCGTAGCGCATGTCCATATCCATGAAGGGCGACACGTGGAAGCTCTTCGGATGGCGGAACTGCAACGGCTCCGGCCCGCCGGTCCGGTTGCCCTCGTGCAGCACGTACCAGTGCTTTTCCAGCCACGGCGTGTTGCTCACCTCGGCCACGACGCAGTCGATCGTTTGTCCGGCGGGGTCGAAGCAGTAGTACAGGCTGAGCGGGCTGAAGTAATAGCCCCAGTTGCGCAGCGGCGTGAGCAGCCGGATCGGGCCCGCCGGCCGCCGGCCGATGCGTTCCTCCAGCAAGTTCCCGACCGCCTCGGCCAAAGGCACGTCAGGGTTGCCAACATGGTCGGCCCGGCGGAACGACGCCGGCGAAAACTTCGCCCGGTACAGCCCGTGCCCCCCGGAAAGCAACCGAGGCAACTCGTCCAGATCGAGGTACGCCAGGTACAGGCCGTAACGAAACGCATGCTCGGCGGGCGTCGAGCGCCGGTGTCGAACGTGTCCGTAGTAGAGGCAGCTATGCATCATTCACCGTCGGCTGCCATGTGCAATATGTGGTCGGCCGGTAGGGGCAGGATACAGGGGGAACCTCTTGCATTATACCTGATCGTACCATATCATGTATATGACCAGTTGGAGGCAATTGCGATGGGACGAACCAATGTGGTCCTGGACGAGGAACTCGTCGAGGAGTGCCGGAAACTGACCGGAATCAAGACTCAGCGCGAGCTGATCGACTATGCGTTGAAGGAGGTCCTCCGGCGCGGGCGTCAGAAGCGCCTTCTGGAACTACAGGGCGCCGTCGAGTGGGAGGGCGATTTGGCCGCGTGGCGGGAGGGGCGTCGTTGATGGTGCTTGTCGACACTACAGTGTGGATCGACTTCTTCGCCGATCGCCCGGAGCCGCACGTCGCCGCGCTTCGACGGATCATTGAGAATGGCGAGGACCTTTGCCTGTGCGGGTTGGTTCTTGCGGAAATCCTCCAAGGCATACGCTCCGATTCCGCCTACCGGAGGACCAAGGACTACCTGAGTGCGCTCATCTACCTGCCGATGCGTCGGGCCACCTTTGTCCGGGCAGCCGAGATATATCGATCGCTTCGCAGAAAGGGCGTTACGATCCGCAAGCCGGTCGATTGCATGATCGCGTCGGTCGCCATCGAGTACAGTTTACCGCTTCTTCACAATGACCGCGACTTCAAACAGATCGCCGGGCATTCCAAGCTCGAGGTGGTGCCAATATCCCCTTCTTGATGCCGCCCAGTTGCAAGGATGGCATTCTTCGTAGAGCCCCGTGTCGTTGTGGCCGTGCGCTGAACGTGATCTCGACATTGCGGAGGGGAAAATGAACGCAATCATCTCACCTTTGTCGTGTTTGTTCCTGGTGGTCGGCTTGGCCATGGGCCACACCTGCACTGCGCAAGAATCGGAAGAGACTGTGCGTCTCAAGGTGTCGGGCAGCATCGCTGAAAGGCTGCCCGAGGATACTGTCGTAACCGTTTCGGCAGCCCGCAAGGACCGCAGCTATACGTCGCGCATCGAAGAAATGCCAATGACGATACCCTGGCAGTATTTCGTGCGTTCCGATGCAACGGGATCGGTCCCTGTCGGAGCTTTCATCGATTTCAGCAACGACGAAGGCGAGAGGATTCTGGCCGTCCTGCTGAGTTCCGACCTATTCGACCGGCCCCGCACGGTAGACGTGGTGTTGAAGCGCCCGGAAACGTTCGTGAAGCCGGCAAGGGGATTCATTCGGCCTGGGTTTTGCTGCCACGCATTGATATCGCAGAGAATGCAATATTCCGCCGTGCCGAGATGGGATGCCAACAGGCGGGAGTTCCTGAAGCCTTCTCCGCCGGTGTTGCACATCTACCGGGCTTCTACGGGCGCGTTGCTCCGGAAGTCGGAAATGCGATCGATGTGCTACGGTTATGGATGGGCGCTGCCTACCGACTTTCCGCCAGACCTGCCCCATGGCACCGAGCTGCGGATCGTGGCCGTCCATGATACGGGCGATCTGTTTGGGGAATTGCGGACCGAGTGTTCCTACACGCATCAAAGGCCTCGCGACGTACAAATCAATCATTGAGGCGGTCGCCGTTGCAGGGTTCGCGCTCATCTTGGGCACTCCAGGGCATGGCAACTCCGAAGCTGCGGCCGACGGCCAGGGCACTGTTGACGCCGTCCTCGTGGAAGCCGTGCCCCCAGTAGGCGCCGCAGAAGTACGTGCGGTTCCGGCCGTTGATCTCCTCGAACCGCTTCTGCGCGGCCAGGGCCTCGCGGCTGTACACCGGGTGGTGGTACTCGATTTGCCGGAGGATCTTGTCCGGGGCGATTGCCGGGGTGGCGTTCAGGGTGACGCAAATGGGGTCGGGCGAGGTGTGCCCCTGCAGCCGGTTGAGGTTGTAGGTGAGCACGACCGGCCGACCTTCTTCCGGCGGAATGCAGTAGTTCCAGGAGGCCCAGGCGCGGCGGCAGCGGGGCAATAGTGACGAATCGACGTGCAGGACCGTCTCGTTCCGCTGGTAGCCGATCGCGCCGAGAATCGTCCGCTCCGCCGGGCTGGCGTCGGCCAGCATGCTTAGCGACTGGTCGGAGTGCGCGGCCAGCACCACCGCGTCGAAATCCTCCGCCCCGCCGTGTTTCCAGGCGACGGCCACACGGTCGGGGTGGCGCCGCACGGAAACGACCGGGCAGTTCAGCCGGATGCGGTCGGCGTAGGGGCGCGTGAGGGCCTCGACGTACCGCGCGGCGCCCCCGCCGACGGTCTTCCATCGCGGATGGCCCCGCACGGTCAAGAGCCCGTGGTTGTTAAAGAAATTGACGATGAACCGCGCCGGGAACCGCAGGAATCGGTCCGGCGGCGCCGACCAGATGGCCGCGCCCATCGGCACCAGGTAATGCTCGATGAATTGCCGGCTGTACCGGTTGCGGTCGAGGTACTGGCCCAACGGAAGCTCGTCATCATCGCCGCGCAGCAGTTCGAGCGACCGGCGGTTGAAGCGCAGCACGTCGCGCAGCATGCGATAGAACGAAGGGCGCAGCAGATTGCGGCGCTGGGCGAACAGACCGCTGAGCGAGCTGCCCTGGTACTCCAACCCGGTGCGGTCGCAGCGGACGCTGAAGCTCATGTCGCTCCATCGGGCTGGAACGTCGAGCATCCGCAGCATTTCGATGAAGTTCGGGTAGGTGCGGTCGTTGAACACCATGAAGCCGGTGTCGGCGGCGTAGCGCCGGCCGAAGGCCTCGAACTCGACCGTATTGGTATGCCCGCCGGCGTAACCGTCGGCCTCGAACACGTGCACCTCGTGCTGGGCTGCCAGCAATCTGGCCGAAAGCAGCCCGCTAATGCCGGAACCGATCACTGCGATTTTCATGATTGGCGCTCGTTTCAGCGCGGCGCCGGCGCCTATCCCTTCCGCTTCCACCACGTGCGGAACGCCGGGCCGGGTACTTTGGGCAGGGCGCGGGCGCGGGTCCAGGCGCCGAGTTTGCCGGGGTGCCAGGGCAGGTAGGGCGCCAGGCGCACGCCCAGCCGCACGGCAGCCATGGCCATGCGGTAGCGCAGCGGGCCGCGCATCGCCCACGACCACATTTGCCAGGTGAGCCGTTCCGTCCACGATCGCATGGGCGACGGTTCGTTAACCGCCCGGTGGCGCAGGTGGACCAACTGGTGCGGGAGGTCGATCTTCACCGGGCACACCTCGCCGCACGCGCCGCACAGCGACGAGGCGAACGGCAGCTTGCCCGCCTGCTCCAGGCCCAACAGGTGCGGCACGAGCACGGAGCCGATGGGCCCCGGGTACACCCAGCCGTACGCCCAGCCGCCGGTGCGGCGGTACACGGGGCAGGCGTTCAGGCACGCGCCGCAGCGAATGCAATAAAGCGACATCCAGGCGGCCGGGTCCTTCAGCACCTTGCTCCGCCCGTTGTCGATAATGATGAGGTACAGCTTGCGCCCCGGTGTGGCGCCCTGGAGGAAATGCGTGTAGGTGGTCAGCTTCTGTCCCGTGCCGCTGCGGCCCAGCAGGTTCAGGAACACCGGCAGGTGTTCGATACTGGGCAGCAGCTTTTCGATGCCCATCAGGGCCACGTGCACCGGCGGGGTGGAGCAACTCAGGCCGCTGTTGCCCTCGTTCTCGACGACTACCAGGGTACCCGTGTCGGCCAGCCCGAAGTTGACGCCCGACATGCCCATGTCGGCCTTCAGGTATTCGTCGCGGAGGTGCCGGCGGGCGACGTGCGTGAGATGCTGGTGCTCGGCGCTGAACGGCTCGTCGAGCTTCTCGGCGAACACCCGGCCGACGTCTTCGGCGGAAAGGTGCAACGCCGGGGTAACGATGTGCGTGGGCCGCTGGCCGGCAAGCTGCACGATGTATTCGCCCAGGTCGGTTTCGACCGCACGGATGCCCATCGCCTCGAAGTGATGGTTCAGCTCCATCTCCTCGCTGACCATCGATTTGCCCTTCACGACG
>CAYPWB010000065.1:0-4454 GCA_964414315.1 uncultured Planctomycetaceae bacterium
GTTTGCCTTGCTTGACTGGATCCGCTATGCCCTCACCCCCGGCCCCTCTCCCAGAAGGAGAGGGGAAGAGTTTGCAAAAGTCCACTCCTAAGCGTGCATGAATCCGGCTGTTTCGTGCTTCGTCCGTCATTTGAATTTCGTCCTTCATCATTCCCGCAGTTGCCATTGACCTGCGACCGCTCTTCTGCGTAAGGTCCGCTCTTCAGTGTGGGGTGCTCCAAGCCGGCGACATTGGTTTCGCTATCTTCGCCCGCTTGCGCCTCTTCGCGTGCGGACTCCTCGCAGCCGATGAAACATCGCGATCCGACAGGATGCAGCCCGTTGCCGGAAGCCCCAGAGCGACGCCGATCGTCGTCCCTGCTGGCCTGCGCGCCGCTGTGGTTTCGGCTTGCGCTGCTGGCATGGCTGGTTTTGGCGGCGGCTGGATGCACCACAACCGGCGCCTCGCTGCGGTCGGTCCCCCACACCCCGCTCAGCGAGCGACTGAAGCTGACCGCCAGCTCCGGACCGGAGCCGAGCGACCGCACGATCCAGCTCCTGCGGGTGTACGATCTGACCGAGGCAAGCAAAGGCGACCCCCGCGCGCTGCTGCAGAAGCTTCAGGCGATTCTCGACCGGGAGCCGACCGCCGACAAGGCCTACGCATTCGCCGAGTTGGCTTTCCTGGCCGGCAAGCAAGCGGAAGGCCACGATGAAAAGATCGCAATGGACCTTTACGGCGCCTCGCTCATGAAGGCGTACGAGTACCTGTTCGACCCGCGATTCGACGCCACTCGCAACGCCTACGATCCGCAGTTCCGCGGCGCATGCGAGTTGTACAACGGGGCGCTGGAGGCCGTGCTGCGCATGAGCCACCGCCGGGGCGAGTTGCTTGTGGGCACCAGCAAGACGCTGCAAATGGCCGGCGGCGATTGCGACGTTTCGACCGTGCTGCGCGGCACGCGATGGCAAGCTCGCGACATCGACCGCTTCGAGTTCGTTTCCGACTACGAGATTCGCGGGCTGAAGAACCACTATCGGACGCACGGGCTGGGCGTGCCGCTCATTGCCGTGCGGCGCAGCTACGAGGGCGAACCGGCGGCGGCCCGACATTATCCCGACGACCTGAGCTTTCCGGTCACCGCCTTCTTCCGCCCCCTGGCTTCCAATCGGAACCCCGTCACCGGAGAGGACTGCCGCAACCGCCAGGGCGTGCTCGAGTTGTACGACCCGCTTGCAACGACCGAAACGACCGTGGGTGGGCGGCGCGTCGCGCTGGAAACCGATTACACCACCCCGCTGGCCTTCTTCCTCTCGAAGCCCGAGTTGCAGTCCCTGGCCACCGTGGGCCTGCTGCGGCCCGATGAACTGCTCCAGATGCGCCCCGACCGGCCCGACCCGATCATGGGCCTTTACATGCTCGAGCCCTACGAGCCGGGCAAGATTCCAGTGGTGATGGTGCACGGCCTCTGGTCGAGCCCGATGACCTGGATGGAAATGTTCAACGACCTGCGCAGCTCGCCGCAGCTTCGCGACCATTACCAGATTTGGTTCTACCTGTACCCGACGGGCCAGCCCTTCTGGATCAGCGCCGCGCAATTCCGGGCCGACCTGGAGGAGGCACGCCTCACCCTCGACCCGTACCGGCAGGAGCCGGCCCTGGATCAAATGGTGCTGGTGGGCCATAGCATGGGCGGGCTGGTGTCGCGGCTGCAAACGCTCCACAGCCGCGACGACTTCTGGCAACTCGTGGCCAACGTGCCTATTGAATCGATCGAGGCCGAGCCGGAGGTGCGCCAGAAACTGGCCGAGTCGTTCTACTTCACGCCCAGCCCGTCGATCCGGCGCGTGGTAACCATCGGCACGCCGCACCGCGGCAGCGACATGTCGAACCAGACGACGCAATGGCTCATGTCGAAGCTGATCCAACTGCCGGCCATGCTCGTGCAGCCGTATCAGAAGTTGTACCGCGACAATCCCGGCCGTTTCACCGACCGCAGCCTGCTGAAAATCGAGACGAGCATCGATTCCCTCTCGCCGCGGAACCCCGTGTTCGACGCCATGCTGGCCGGCCGGCGGGCCCCCTGGGTCACGTACCACAACATCGTCGGCCGTCTGCCGACGAACTCGTTCGTCAGCCGCATTTCGGGCACGGGCGACGGCGTGGTGCATATCGAGAGCGCGCGAGTCGACGACGCCGTTTCGGAACTGGTCGTCAACGCCGATCACTCCACGGTCCATGCCCATCCGGCGGCCGTGCTGGAAGTGCGTCGCATCCTGCTGGAGCATCTGGCCGAGCTTCGCGGGCAGGCCGGAGCCGCGGCCGCCGCTTACCAGGCGGCCGACGCCATCCATGCCGCCGGCGGCGAACGCCGCGACGCGCCCGGCGTGCGGGCGCGTTAGGCGGGTGAGGCAATAATCGCGCGGGTGCCAGAAACGTGCGACAGGCTTTCAGCCGGCCCCTGCCGCTGACAGGCTGGAAGTCTATCCCACGAGTTTGGTCGCCCGATTCTTCGTCCCCGCGTTCCTCTACAACCGCCATGGGGCGCGCATGGGAATGTTCACAAACCGGTTGGCCTGTTCATCGCCGACGATCTGCTCGGCCACGGGGTCCCAGCGAAGCTTGCGCCCGACGCGCAGGGCGATGTTGGCCAGATGCAGGGCCGTCACGCTCCGGTGGGCGGCCTCGGCGTGCCCGCCTGCCTGCTGCCGCGTGCGAATCGCGTCGGAAAAACGGACCAACGGCTCCGGGTCGGGCATGGCATCGAGTTTCTGCTGATCTTCTGGGCTGAGGCTGGGCGTTTTGCCGGCCGCCCGGTCGTAGGGCTTCCCCCATTTGCCCGTCTCGATGACGAACCGCACGCCGTCGGCGTATTTCAGCTCGACCCACCCCCAGGGACCGACGGCGTCGGGGTGCTGCGGCCACTGGCCGTGCGGTTCGATTTCGACCGGCCCGGTATCGTCCTTGGCGTACTCGTAGTTGAACCGGTCGATCCGGTGATGGCCGAAGTTGGTCAGGTCGCCCCCTTCGTAGTCCCAGTAAAAGCGATTGCTGTAATGAACCCGATGCGGATGGTACGGTTTGTAGGGCGCCGGGCCAAGCCACATGTCGTAGTCCAACTCGGGCGGCACGGGCGTGCCTTCCTCCAGGTCGGTCTTCCCGACGCGAAGCGGCACCGTTCCCCGCACCAGCACGCCCGATTTTTTCACCAGTCCGCTGGCGTAGAGTTTGTGCGTGCCGCGGTCGGCTCCGAACCGGCCGAAGGTGCATATCTGGAAGATCACCTTGTTCTTGGCCACAGCGTCGGCCACGGCGCGTCCTTCGGCGATGAACTTCGTCATCGGCTTCTCGCACAGGATGTCTTTGCCGGTTTCAGCGGCGGCGATGCATATCAGGGCGTGCCAATGGGGCGGGGTGGCGATGCACACCACGTCGATGTCCTTGCGGTCCATCACCTGGCGAAAGTCCTTGTAACCCTTCGTGTCGGGCGAGGCGTGTTCGCTCTTGAGTCCCTTGGCGATGTGCCCATCGTCGATATCGCAGACGGCGAGCAAACGGGCGTTGCCTACGCCCATCGCCTTCCAGGTGCCCAGGCCGCGCGCTCCCACGCCAATCAGCGCGCCGGTAATCGTTTCGCTGGGCGGCTGCCGGCCGGCGCCCAGCACGTGCCGCGGGACGATCGCCGCGCCGGCCGTCACGGCGGCCGACGTACCCAGGAAGCGGCGCCGTGTGAATTCAAATGTTTTCATGGTCGCGTCTCCCATTGAAAGAAGTTCCGAAGAAACAGGGGCTTCACGGCCCCCGCTCGCCGGCAGAATTGCTACGTCGGGGTTACTTCGACACGAACTCGACCGCCTGGTCGAGCGTGCGCTTTCGATCGCCGGCGGCCTTCGCCTGCGCGGCGCCCAGAGCCTTTTGCGCCGCCTCGCCGCCAATGGCCTGCAGGGCCTGGGCGGCCGGCTCGCAAAGACGGTCGCTTTTCAGCAGGGCGGCCAGCGCGGGCACCTCGCCCGCTGTGCCGCAAAGCTGAAGCTGCCGGCACACGAAGGCCTTGAGTTCATCGGAATGTTCGGCGTCGAGTTCCCGAGCGAGCGCCGCGGCCACGAGCCGGCGCTGCCCGTCGGAGCCGCCGCGCCCAACGTACAACGCAAGCCCGTGGATGGCATACTTGGGCTTCGCACCGGCGGGATCGCCGAATTTCGGCCCGACGGCCGCAACGAGTTCCCGGATGGTATCCGGCCCGCCGGCCAACAGTCGGTCGAACAACGCTTCAGCCGTCGCATACTCATCGCAGGGAAGTTTCTCCAGGACGGCGGCCACTTCCGCAGAGAGTTCGGACATGGCAAGACCTCGGCAGGGTTAGAGGTTGGGACGGGAAAGGAAGAACGGGACAGGTCCCTGACTCACGCCAGGATTGTACCGTATTGCCCGAACGTGTGCCACTGGCTCTGCCAGTGCCTGACGGAGCATGAAG
>CAYPWB010000065.1:4554-19363 GCA_964414315.1 uncultured Planctomycetaceae bacterium
GGGAATTCGTTGTCGACGGCACGAGGTTTTCCCGCTGGTTTCGGTTCGCCGTGTTTGGATCCACTCGGCTAGAAGGCCCGCAAGCGGTGCACGGCGTCGATGAGCTTTCCGGGGCCGTGGCGGATGACGTCGCACGTGGGCAGGCCGAGTTCGTCCTCGACGCGGGTGCATTCGGCCTCCACCTCGGCGTCGGAGAACTTCCGCCCGTTGACGGCTACGCCGATCACCCGGCCCGGATGCAAAATGGCGGCTGTCTTCTCGTAGTATTCCACCACGCGGTCGAGCGGCGGCAGCCGATGCCGCTCCATGCCGTGAGCGACCGTGCGGCCCATTTCGTACACCAACACCATGCCGTCGGGCTGCACGCCGTGCAGCAGGCTGAGGGTCACGCCGGAATAGCGGGGATGGAACAAGCTTCCCTGCCCCTCGACCACGACGACCTGGCGATGCTCGGCGGCGCGGACGAGTTTTTCCGCCGCGCCGGCCACGAAGTCGGAAATGACGCGGTCGACCGCACATCCGCCGCCGGCGATGAGCATGCCCGTCTGACCGGTGGCCACGAACTGCGCGTCGACGCCGGCGCGGCGGAGGCCCTCGGCCAGCTCGACCGCGGCCACCATCTTGCCGACGCTGCAATCGTTGGCGATGGTGTGCAAGCGCAGGCAGTCGGCGCGAAACGGTTCGCCGGAGGCGACGTCGGCCTCGTCGTTGTCGCGCAGATCGACCAGGGCCGCGCCGTGCTCCTCGGCGGCGGCGGTGAACTCAGCGTTGTGCCGCAGCAGGTCGTGCAGGCCGGAAACGACCGTCATGCGGCGGCGAAGGGCCTCGAGCACGATGGGTCGCCAGTGGGGCGGCATCTTTCCGCCCGAGGGGGCGATGCCGATCAGCAGCGTGTTCGCCCCCCGCGCGTCGGCCAGGCGGCCGACGACGGGAATCGTCCCGCCCACGCCCAGCACCTCGCCGGCCGTCTTGCCGGCCGCATCGGCATCGAGGATCGCCGCGACTTCGTCGGGCCGGTACCGCACCACGCAAATGGCCGTCTTCGCAACGTTCGAATCGCTGTAGCCGTCGGTCAGAACGACCATACGGCGGGGTTCGTTCGGCATCACTCGCTCCGTTCGAACCGCAAGGGGCTTTCGCAGTTGGCGTCGCCGATACGCACCGCTACTTTGCCCGCCAGCAGATCGTCGAACAGGCGCCCGACGAACTCCACGCGCCAGCCGCGGGCGAGGCGGGGCACGTGGTCGGTCGGGTGGGGGTCCTTGCTGTTGTAGGCGATCAGGTCGCGAATGTCGTTGGGCGTGCCGACCAAAGCCGGGGCCAACGCCGCTTCCCGGCACAGGCTGCCCAGTGCGGAGAAAAGAAACTGCCCCAGGACCGAATAGTTCTGCGTCCGCTCGCGGCGGCGCGGCTGCGGCAGTTCCTCCTCGGGCAGTTCCAGGGCCTCCCGGACCGCAGCCGAGAGCTCGTCGACCCGCCGTCGCAGGTCGCCCCGGTCCATCCCTCGAACTGAGAGGATTTGCTTGGGGTCGGACGAGGCGCGGCGGGCCATTTCGATGATCAGGTCGTCGCGCAGCACGTACCGGGCCGGCTTGTCGCGACGGCTCGCCTCGGCGTCGCGCCATTGCCACAGCCCGCGCACCACGGCAAGCTGCCGCGGCTTCAGGCCGGCGTTGCCCGACACGCGCCGCCACCGTTCGCTCGACCCGCTCGTCGTCAGGTCCTCGCACATCGTGCGCATCTCCTCGTCGAACCAGGCGAGCCGGTCTCGCTGTTGGAGCGCGTCGTAAATGGTGTCGCGCAGCGGATGCAGGAACCGCACGTCGTCGAGGGCGTACGAGATTTGCCGCGGGCTCAGCGGCCGTCGGCGCCAGTCGGTGCGTGTTTCGTGCTTGCCCGGCTTCTCGCCCAGCAGCTTGCCGATCAGCGAGTTGTAGCCGGCCGGATACTCCGCGCCGACGAGCCCTCCGGCTACTTGCACGTCGAACAGCCGTTTTGGAAGCGCCCCGGCTGCGTTCAGGCAGAACTCCAATTCGCTCCGCGCGGCGTGGATGATCGTTTCGTGGTCGCCCTGGGTCACAACGCGCCAGAAGTCCGTCACTTCGGGCACGGCCATCGCGTCGATCAGCACGAGCTGCTCGCGCGTGGCCACCTGCACGAGGCACAACACCGGGTGGTAGGTGTGTTCGGCTACGAACTCGGTGTCGATTGCGATGGACGGTTCACCGGCAAGTTCGTCACAGAAGCGGGCGAGTTCGTCTCGCCGGGTGATGGTGCGATGTTTCACGTGTTTGCGGTCGGAGCGGTGGAACGACTCGGGCGGCAAGCTGCCGGCTTGCCATCAACAACCAGACGAAGGCGGGGCGCAGCCCCCCCTGGAGCGGAACTGTGCGGCCACACCGAACCCCCGCTGCAGGTGAAGGACTACCAATCCGTGCAGAAAGCAGGATAACCGGAGTGTACCGCGATGCCAAGAAGGCACCGGCGGCAAAATGCCGCCGGTGCCGAAAGACATCGAACTGCCATCTACATTACCACGGTCCGCGAATGTAGTAAACCCCCATCTGGTCCGTGTCGCTCGGCCACGGCGGCATCGGCCGATACGACTGTCGGTGGTACGCTCCCGGTCCCGGCCAATTGCGCCCGTACTGGTGCCGAATGGGAGTGATGCGGGTGTTGCCGACCCCCCATCCCCAATGCGTTTGGGCTTCGGCGGTCGGGGGCACCACCAGCGCCAGGGGCATTCCCCACTGCGGTTTGTAGTGGTAGCCGTGCCACGACATGGTTGGGGCCTGTCGTGCGGCGACCCAGCCCTTCACCGAGCCGTGCCGGCCAAGGCCGGCGGCCGACGCCTCGCAAACCCAGGCAATCGCAAGCAGGGTTACGCAACCAAAGGCAAATGTTCTTATCATGGTTCCCATTATCTCCTTTCCGGCGCTATCGCCATGAGACCCTGGCGCGGGTCCACCCTGCGCCCGGGTTGTAACGCCAGTACGTCCGGCTATGGCGGTACAGAAACTCGTGTGGCATGAGGGGTTCATAGGTCACGTAGGTGTGCCCTACCAGCGGCGGCACGGGCCGCGGACTCGGGTACAACTCCGCGCCGACGCTGACCGGACCGGTCGGCGGAACGTAGTAGTTGTAGAACAGATCGCTACGGTAGGGCATACCGGCTTCCGCCCGGCTCGGGCCGTGCCATGCCCACAGCGCGGCGGCCAAGGCCACGCTCAACGGCAGTATCCTGCGGAACATTCGTTTGGCTCCTTCATCTTTGGGCTAAATTGGCTACCTTTTCGTGCGAAGGCCCCAACCGACCGCGGTCGAAACCACCCGCTTGAACTATTATACAACACACGCCGTCAGGCCCCGCGACTCCATCCGATTTGTCCACTGGGCACAATGAAGCCCGCAGCGTACTCTTCTGAAGTCTCGGCTTCCCCGAGTCTTGCCGGTGAATCTTTGTGTGACGGATAACGCGAACGCATGCAGTTTACCGAAAATGCCGAGCAAAACCGCCTGTCGGACCGCCGGAAGAACCGCTATAATCGACACAAAGGCCGCAGGACGCACCACCGGTCGTTGCCTTGAGCGTGAGGCGGTGCAAGACAAGCACCCGCTGCGATTGGGAAGGCAGGGGCTAGGCTTTCAGCCGGTCTTGTCCGCCGGTAAGGGCTCGGGAAGGGATAGATGGCCT
The DNA here is from genome assembly GCA_964414315.1 of uncultured Planctomycetaceae bacterium. GTDB lineage: Bacteria > Planctomycetota > Planctomycetia > Pirellulales > Thermoguttaceae > PWXP01. The sequence goes on from CAYPWB010000065.1 coordinate 8,249, forward strand.
TTTTGGCGCGGCGAGGACAAGGCTGCGGAGGACGGCGAAGCAGAAATAATGCTTATACGTCGATGCAGCTTGACGGCGCGCAGCCGTAGCCGCAGCCGGCCCAAAGCGGCCAGTTATTTACCGGTGGACCCAACGGTGGGAGCCCGCCCCGCGCATGTGCTTCCCTCGTACCCCCCCTGAATTGGCTGGTGTCGTCGAAGTACCACGGAGGTCCGATTTGCCAACGCGTCGTTCCGATTCTCAACTGTCGCTCATTCCGGACGATCCTTCGGCCGTTGAGCCGAAATCCAACGGCCGGCCCGCCGCGTCGAACGGCCGGTCCGCTCCGCGCCGCAAGCGCCGTTCCACCGCAGAAAGCATGGCGGCCGGCCAGCGCGACATTTCCGTCAGCGAGTTCTTCGCCAAGAACCGGCATCTGCTGGGGTTCGACAATCCCCGAAAGGCCTTGCTAACCACGGTCAAGGAGGCCGTCGACAACGCGATCGACGCTTGCGAAGAGGGCGGCATCCTGCCGGAAATCTGGATTCACATCGAAAAGTTGGGGCCCGACCGGTTCAAGGCAGGAATTCAGGACAACGGACCGGGAATCCTCAAGAAGCAAATCCCGCTCATCTTCGGGAAGCTTCTGTACGGCTCGAAGTTCCACCGGCTACGGATGAGCCGCGGCCAGCAAGGAATCGGCATTTCGGCCGCCGGCATGTACGGCCTGCTCACCACGGGGAAGCCGGTCAAGATCATGTCGAAGGTGTCGAAACGCAAGCCGGCTCATTACTACGAAATCCAGATCGACACGAAGCGGAACCGGCCGGAAATCGTCAACGGGCGGGGGGACGGGGTCGAGGTGCCGCCCGGCGAGGCGGGTCGCAAGGCCGTCGAGCGCCACGGCATCGAATGGATCGAAGCCGACCACGGCACCCGGGTGACCATCGAACTGGAGGCCCGATACCAGCGCGGCCGCGGCAGCGTCGACGAGTACCTCGAACAGACCGCCATCGCCAACCCGCACGTCACGCTCCACTACCTCGATCCGGAGGGGAACCAGCGCGAGTATCCCCGCGTAGCCGAGGTCCTGCCCCCGGAGCCGAAGGAGATCAAACCCCACCCGTACGGCATCGAGTTGGGCATGTTGGTGGGCATGCTCAAGAGCACGAAGCTGCCGACGGTTTCGCAGTTTTTGCAGAAGTCGTTTTCGCGGGTGAGTCCGGCGGTGGCGCGGCGCATTTGCGAGGCGGCCGGTATTAGCGTGCGGGCGAACACGACGCGCATCGGGCGGCACGAGGCCGACCTGCTGTTCCGCGCCATCCAGGAAACGAAGATCAAGGCGCCGGCCACCGATTGCATTTCGCCCATCGGTGAGGAACTGATCCTCAAGGGCCTGCACCAGGTGGTGCCCGGCGAGTTCTTCGCCGCCGCTACCCGGCCGCCGGCCGTGTATCGGGGCAACCCGTTTGTGATCGAGGTCGGGCTGGCCTACGGCGGAGGGCCGAGCGTGCACCGGGTTACCCGCGAAGGCCTTGCCGAACTGCTCGACCAGTCCGACGCGCGGACGGTCCGCCTGTTCCTCACGACCACCTTCGACGGGCTGGGCCCCGACGCCGCCGACAAGATCATCAAGCAAGCCCACCTGAAGCCCCGCTCCTCGCCCGGCAAGCTGCGCCCGAAGGAAGTCGAGGCCTTGCTGCACGCCATGCAAAGCCTAAACCTTTCCGAGGGCCAAACCATGACCGTGCTGCGCTACGCCAACCGTGTCCCGCTTCAGTTCCAAGGCGGGGCATGCGCCATCACACAAACGATTACAGGTACCAATTGGCGCTCGTACGGGCTGGGGCAGTCGCGGGGGCAATTGCCGCGCGGGCCGGTGACGGTCATGGTGCACATGGCCAGCGTGTGGGTGCCGTTCACCAGCGAATCGAAGGAGGCCGTGGCCGGCTACCCGGAAATCCAAAAAGAACTCCGGCTGGCGCTGCAGTCGGTCGGTCGTAAACTGGGCATGTACCTCCGCCGGCGCAAGATGGTCAAGCACCAGGGCGAGCGACGATCCATTTTTCTCCGCTACTTGCGTGAGGTGGCCGGCGCGGTCAGCCGCATCAACCAGGCCGACCGCGACGCACTCTACGAAAAGCTGCTCGCCGTGGCCCGCACGCGCACCGTCGAAGCCGATTTGCAAATCGACGAGAGCGGCCAATTCGTCGAAGACCCACCCCCCGCCGAGGACTTCGGCGAGAACGTGCTCATTGTCGGCCAGGATGGGGAACCGCAGGCGGCATCGGCCGCGAGCGATCCTGACGAGGCCTCGTAGGGCGAACGGCGGCGGGAGGTTTTCGCGAACCGTTTTCTTCGCTGGATGTGGGGGGGACCGACTCGTTTCCCCGCCCCAACCAGTGCGGCTCAACACAAAATGTCGTCAATATGAGTTCCGGCGTTATCGGAATGATGGCGCGCCGCAACGCGGTGGCTGGCCGACCGGACGCGCCGGCAAGGTGTCTTTCCCGTCATTGCCGAGTGTTACATCGGTTTTCGCCACTTGCCGCAGGACCAGGCGCGCGACGGCATGCGAAATGCACTTGGCAAGACCGGGGCAAGCGGTTGATAATACACTCGGGAGAAAGGCACGCCTTTCTCAGCAATCCATGGAGGTGGATCATGCGAGTTTTCCTCACAGCGTCGGGCATCCTGGCGTGCTTCCTGGCCTTCGGGAACGCTGCGCGAGGGGAACCACCATTCCCCGAACGCGACGAGGGCGGTCACTTCGGCCGTCACGGTGCGGACGCATTCGGCCAGGATGCCGATCGTTCCGAGCATTCCGAACGCCACTACTACCGGCGGCATCGCCGGTCGCACAGTCCGCACTGGGGGGGCGCGTACCGCGTACCAATTCCTTACCCGTATCCGGCGTATCCAGGCTACTACCCGCCGTACCCGGGCTACTACCCGCCCTATTACATTCCGCCGGTGTACATTCCGGCCGAGGAGTTGTACGGGCCGCGGGCCGTGCAGCGATTCATGGGAGTGGACCACTGGTTCCGTCCGCAGCAGCCACAATCGCAACCGCCGGTGATCCTCCAGAGAGACGCCGGTGAAGCGCCCCAAGCCCAACCGCAACCAGCCGCGGAGCCGGATGAGGAGAAGCCGGGCCGGGCCACCAATCGGCATGCGTTGAACCTGGCGTGGCGGTTCCTCGGTTTCGGCGACGCGCATTTCGGCAACCAGAACTACGCGGAAGCGAACGACCGATACCGGAAGGCCGCCACCGCAGCCCCGCTACTGGCCGATTCCTACTTCCGCCAAGGCTATGCCCTCATGGCGATGGGCCGCTACGACCAGGCGGTGCGCGTCATTCGGCGAGGGATGGACCTGGACGCCGACTGGCCGCAGTCGGGCTTCCATAATGTCGAGTTGTACGGCGACAATCCCCAGGCCAAGGCGGCCCAACTCGAAACGCTTGCCACCGCCGCCGAAGAGGATCCCCACAACGCCGACCTCCTGTTCCTGGTCGGCGTCATGCTGCACTTCGACGGCAAGCCGGAGCGGGCCCGGCCGTTCTTCGAACGTGCCGCGCAACTGCTCGCCGGCAACGACGCCCATGTTCGCGCATTCCTGGAAGAGTAGCCGGGATGATTCGTGCCGGGTCGAGACGTTCCCACCAAACTTGACGCGGTTTGACACGCCGGAAGCGTATCCCACGCGGAAGCCGCTGTGATCGCGGTGGGGCGTCATTCCACGTCGGGCAGTTTCCAGGCGATGGTCAGCCAGCCGCCGTCGGCTTCGAACCGCACGACGGACATGGCGCCCGCTTCCGCCCAGCGGCCCGGCAGTTCGAGGTCCTCCAGCGGGAACTCCTGCCGGAAGATCGGGGTGAACCGGCGAATCAGGAGCGTGCGCACGATCTGATAACGCGTGCCTACACGCTCGTCGGCGGCCAGGCCGGGCGGCACCACTTCGACGTCGCCCTCCCGCACGGCCCGAAAACCGGCCTCGTCGTGAACGATCCGGTAGCCGGCCGAGACGTTCATTCCCGGATGCGGCTGATCGGCCTGAAAGTATCGCCGTCCGCGAATCGTCACGCGGAATCCGTCGTCGGCGAACCGCACTTCGACCGGCCGCGCCCGGTCGAAGCTGATGCCCCAGGGCTCATCGCCGGGCACGGGCTTGAGTTGCTCGGGCAGTTGGCCCAAAAGCTCCTCGACGGCATGCCGGAGTTCGGTGTCGCTCAACGTGAGCCCCGCCAGCTTGGTTTGGGCGGCGTTGTTGACCATCGACTCGTGGAGGCGCAGCGTCAGATCGGCCGTTTCCACGGCGGGCGGCGGACCGCCGGGCGCGGCCAGTTGCGCCGAACCCGCCTGAAGCCAAACGACCCGCAGCGCGTCGTCGCTCGTACCGAACCGGAGCTTCTTGGGAAACAAGTTGTGTTCGACCAAGGGCTTGCGGAACTCATGCTCGAATGCGTGGTTGGTTTCCGTAAGCATTTCCACAGCCTGTGAATCCATGCGTCGTTCGGCCCGCGCCGCGGCGTGCTGCGACGCAATGCCCTCGGCCAGCGACTTCTGCTCGAACGCCTTGCGCCAGGCGATCCGTTCCACCAGGCGGCCGCCCCGCTGGGGTTGGATGTCGAGAAGGTGCGACTTGGTCGTCGCGTTGGCCCGCGCGGGATGGCTGTGCAGTCCGGTTGCGTTCAGCCAGAGGCGTTTCCGCGCCCCGATGCCCGTGGTCCCACGGCTGTGAATGACCACCGGCCCGTTGTAGCCTCGGTTGCGCGTCTGGGTTACGCCCAGATAGGTGATGTCGAATACGGCATGGTGGTCGTTCGGAACCAGGCCTGCCGTCACCCGGCCGACACTATGACCGGTGCCGTAGATGTCGGTGCCGAGGATGACGTCGCGGACGGGTTCCGTCTCGTCGACCGGCTCGTCGATGCCGGCTGCCGCAAGCCGTTGCGAGACGGTAGCAAAAAGGTTCGGCCGCACGAGTTCCTCGCGCACGGCAGCCACCAACTCGGGCGCCTGCCCGATGCTCTCCAACCAGCCGATCGCATCGCCGATTTGCACGGCCTGCTCGGCGCTGGGCTCCTCGGCGTAATTGCGCAGGTAGGTCGACAGCGTTTGAACGTATTGGGCATACGCCTTGCGGAGTTCGGGGGTTTCCATCGCCCGCGCTACCTGGGTGTAGGTCAACAACGCCTCGCGGACCTCGGCAAAGCCGAGTCGCTTCAATCCGTAATGCCCTGCGTTGAACCTTCGGTATACGGCCTCCAGAACACTCAACTCGATCGCCTCAGCTTCAAGCTGTTCCTGGAGTTCATCGAGTGCCAAGTACTCCGCCCAGGCGCGGCCGTTGTCGCCTTCCTCCGCCAGTCGTGCTTCCAGCCGTTCGGTCGCCTTGCGAAGTTGTTCCCTGGCCCGGAGCAGGTCCTTTTCGCTGAGGGGCCGCAACGCGCCCGCCGCCTCGGCCGCTTCCAGCAGGCGCTGGACGTCGGGCCCCGCGGCCTCGTCTTCCTGCGATAAATCCTTTGCATGCAAGGGGTTAACAAGCCAAGCCAGGAGCACCAGGGCGAGGAAACGTGGTGGAGTCATCACAAACATCCTTTCAGGGGAGAAGCGGGGTTTTTCGGCCCCATGCCTTGCCACGGCAACCGTTTCCACCGGCTTCCCAGCCGGCGAAATCGGAAAAAACGCTTGAAAATCGCCAGACTGCCATGTTAGCATAGGTAGATTAGCCAATCAAGAGGAGTCCGCGTTCGAAGATATGGTCCGCCACCCGGATGGTGTCGGCTTGAGAGTTTGCATGACGGATTGCGCACCCTGAATCGCCCCCCTGGAGACCGCTCATGCCCCGTATCCTGACGGCCCTGCTCGGCACGTTCGTTGCACTTTCTTCATTTGCTTCAGTCAGGCTCACCGCCAACGACGCGCCCAACGCCGAGCCTGCCGTGGCGTCTTCTTCCCTTGAATGGCTGTCGGATTACGGCAAGGCCGTAAAGCTTGCCAAGAGCGAAGGCAAAATGCTGCTGGTGTATTTCTGCACGCCGGGCGGTCAGGCGCCGTGCAACCGATTTCGGGCCGAGGTGCTCGCCAACGCAGAGGTACAGGAACGTTTGGCACGCTACGTTTGCGTTCAGGTACCTCTGGATGCGACCATCACGATACGAGAAAGCGGCGAAAAGCGAGAGATCAAGTTGCTGGAGCACGAGGTATTCGACGAGATGCTGGGGCGGCCGGGCATTGCCATTGTCGACTACGCTCATCGCGAGGCGCCGTATCACAAACGCGTGGTCAGCACGTTCCCCATCACGCAGAAGCTGTGGTACACCGCGGAGAAGATGCAGGTCATCCTCGACCTGCCGCCCGGCACGCTTACCCAGCGAACGCTGATCTACGCCGTTCGCACCCATCCCGAACGGCCGCGCAGCACGGAGGGAAACTTCTGCTCGTACCTGACCCAGGAAGCCGCCGAGCACAGCCGCTACCAGGCGCGCATCCGACGGCAGGGGCATCACTTCTGGGAGACGCGCTTCCACCGCATCACCCGATTCCTCCCCGGCGGCCTTGTGGCCAGCGAAGTGTGCGCCGAAAGCTGGCCCGGCGAACGGCTCGTCGAGGCTGCCGTCGAATGCGTGCGTTCCTGGCGGTTCTCCTCCGGCCATTGGAACGCCGTCCGCGCCCGTCACGACGTGTACGGCTACGACATGAAACAGGGCAGCAACGGCGTCTGGTACGCCACGGGCATTTTCGGAAAACGCCGGTAAGCGGGACCGAAACTCACGTGGGACAAGCTGGAAGCCTATTCCACGGTGAGTACGGCGCGGACGTCCTGCTCGGGTACGTCGCCCACCAGTTCGACGTGCCCCAACCGGCTGGGCAGGACAAACCGCAGCCGGCCGTGCTCGACCTTCTTGTCGTGCATCATGGTTTCCAGGATGCGGTCGGGCTCCAGCGGGGGCGGCTCGATGGGTACTTGCAACCGCTCCAGCAGCCGGCGTTGGCGGGCGGTCACTTCGGCGTCGATCCGGCCCAGCCGTTCGGCCAGCCGCGAGGCGCACAGCATGCCCATCGCCACCGCCTCGCCGTGCAGGACCTCGCCGTAGCCGCTTAAGGCCTCGAAAGCGTGCGCGAAGGTGTGCCCGTAATTCAGCATCGCCCGCAGGCCGGCCGTTTCGAACTCGTCCTGCTCGACCACGTCGGCTTTCAGTCGGCAGCAGCGGGCGACCATACGAACGAGCACGTCGGAATCGTGCCGGTTGACAGCGTCGACCTTGGTCTCCAGTTCTGCGAAGAAATCGGCGTCGAGGATGACGCCGTACTTGACCACCTCGGCCAGGCCGGCGCGGTACTCGCGGTCGGGCAGCGTGTCGAGTGTGGCCGTGTCGATGAGCACGCCCATCGGCTGCTTAAACGCGCCGACCATATTCTTCGCTTCCGGCAGATTGATGCCCACCTTCCCGCCCACGGAACTGTCGACCTGGGCCAGCAGCGACGTGGGCACCTGGAAGAAGTGGACGCCGCGTGCGAACGTGGCGGCGATGAATCCGGCCAGGTCGCCCACGACGCCGCCGCCGACGGCCACGACCACGCTCTTCCGGTCGGCGCCCACCTCCAAGAGCCCGCTCCACAGGCCCGCGGCCAAATCGATCGATTTGCTCGCCTCGCCGGGTTCGACGACGATCATATCGACCTCGATGCCCGCGTCGGCCAGGCCGGCGGCCACCGTTTCGGCGTGCGGGCTGCGCACGTTTTCGTCGGTAACGAGCACTGCATGCGAGGTCTGACCCAGGCTCGCGAGGAACGCGCCGGCTGAATCGAGGTTGCCCGTGCCAATACGGATATCGTAGCTGCGTTCGGCGAGGCCGACGCGGATGGTTTGCGGGTGGTTCGTCACACGGTGTTCCTTCCTATTGCGAGGTTCGTTCGGCCGGTTCCTCGACGGCGGGGCCAGGCGTTCACCGGTTGGTGCACGGGGGTTTTTACTCCGCCGTATTCGAAGGGGACGGTCCCGTTTTCGCGGCCGTGGCGGTTCAGCCACGTCGCCTGATCCAGGTCGTGAAACAGTCCCGCGTCGACGCGGCTCCGACCGGGGCTGCGGCATGCATGCTGTCCATTATCGCAACAGGTGCCGCTCCTGACCAGCCCGTCCTACGGGTAACCGTTCGCAGTGCGGCAGGGCCGTCAACCAATGCGAGCTTCCGCTCGAAGGCAAGGTCGGAACTTTGTGACCTGGTTCACGATCTTGCATACCGGCGCCGGGGACGGTTCTGCTGAACGGTTACTGAATCCATTCAGTCAAACCCGCCGTAACACGAAAACGGTGTCGCTCATTTCGTTGTCGAGCGTCAGCGGCCGGTCGACTTCGTACCAGAAGTCGTACACGTCGAGCAGTTCGAGCGACGGCACCGAGCGAAGCAGGCGACGGAACTGCGCAGCCGTGTACATGCGGAAAGAGAAGTCGTGACGTATGCGCACCTCGCGGCTGGTGCGCGTGCGCACCAGCAGATTCACGCGAAGCGTTTCCACTCGCCGGCGCCGGTCGGTCGTCAGTACGCGCAGCGTCACGGTCACCTGGGTGCCCGCCCGGCGTTCGGTCCAACGCTCGATGCACTCTTCCGAGGCGTCGGGCGGCAACAAGTGAAAACCCAGGATGTAAAGGCCGCCGGGCCGCAGGCTTTCCGCCACGCACTCGAGGTGACGGCGTGCGACGTGCTCGTCGAGCAGGTGCCGGAACGCGTCGAACGTGCAGTAGGCCACGTCGACCGGCTTCGGCAGGCCGAAGTCGGCCATATCGGCCTCGAACACGCGGGCGGTCAGCCCTCGTCGCTTCAATCGGCGGCGCAGGTAGCCGAGCGAGGGACGGTTGATGTCAAAACCCGTCAAGTCGTATCCCCGCGCGGCCAACTCGGTCACCAGTCGGCCCGTGCCGCAGGCCGGCTCCAGCAGTTTGCGCACGCGGAACGGGCAATACTTCCGCGCGGCCGCTTCGATGAAGTCGGCCTCCATCGCGGTTTCCGAGCAAAATGCCAAATCGTAATACTGCGGATAGTCGTACCAGTTGCTCATGGCGGCGCCCCGGTCAGGTATTGGAGGTGTCGACTCTGGTGACGGTCCCATTTTTGATGTCAAGCGGCCAAGTTGGTGGGGCTTCCGCTTCTGGGTGCAAAGCCCGGCAAAGTAGCAGGCACGCTCCGTCGTGCCGTCCGCTTCAGCAGGCAGAATGCAGACGTTCGGCCGAATGGCTTGCACCTGGAAACGGAAGCGGCCAAGTCGGCTGCTGGTTGCTGGAACCGGGCGGCGAACAGACCACCCTCCCGCAAGCGGGAGGGTGAAGCGCGGTTTGCAAGCGGCTTTGGACGCCGTGGCGTTCAATACTCTCGGTCGGTCAGGATGCCCGGCATCGGAATCGGGTACTTGCCGTCGTCGTCGGCCTGCACGGGGGCGGGCGGGTCGGTCGCCCACTGGTCGAGCCCCGGCGCGTACTCGTCGGGGCTATTGAGCATCGCGTCGAGGGTGATCTCCTGGGCGGTGTGGGCCGCCTTGCGCCCCAGCGAGCTGACCACGCTGGCCATGACGCCGTGCTCGACCTCGTTGAACGGCTCGTCGGCGCGAATCGCGTCGATCAGCGCGTTCCATTCGTTCTGGAAAGGGTTGCCCTCTCCGCCCGGCGTCTCCGACTGCCAAATCCGCTTGGAGCCGTCGAAGTTCTGGCCTGCAAACGTGCTGGACGGCGCCCCGCAGTCGCCCGAGCGCGACGCCACGGCGCAGCCCTTCGTTCCGTGCAGCGCGCTCGAGAAGTTCGTGTGGGCGCCGGCCATGCACCGCCCGTGCATGAACAGCCGGGCGCCGTCGGCGAAGGTGTATTCCACGGCGTAAGAATCGAAGTTCTGATCGACCGCGTCTCCGCGGTAGTGGCGCCCGCCCAGCGACTGCGCTTTGACCGGCCACGCGCCCTTCATCCAGCAGCAGTGGTCAATCAGGTGGATGTTAAGGTCGTTGAACAGCCCGCCGCTGGCCCAAAGGAAAGAATGGAATCGCTGGAGTTGCCAGAGCACTTCACTCGGTTCGCCGGGCCATTTCTCGGTGAACGCCTTGGCGAACCTGCCGTGCATCCGGTAAGCCCGCATGGTGAGTAAATCACCGATCTCGCCGTCGCGGATGCGATGGTGGAGTTGCTGCAAGTTCCGGGCGTGGCGCGACTTGAGCCCCACGCCCACCTTGAGATTCTTGGCCTCGGCCTTCTTGCCTAAGTCGAGCATGCGGCGCGACGTGGGCCCATCGGCCGTCAGCGGCTTCTCCAGGAACGCGTGGAGTCCCTTATCGACGGCGTAGGCAAGGTGCGCCCATCGGAAGGCCGGCGGCGTGGCGGAGATAACGACGTCGCCCGGCTTCAGGCAGTCCATGGCGTGCTTGTAGGCGTCGAAGCCGACGAACCGGCGATCCTTGGGAACGTCGACCTGGTCACCGAAGCGTCTCTTCAGGTTGTTGTACCTGTTTTCCACGCGGTCCTCGAAGATGTCGGCCATGGCCACCACCTTGATCGGTCCCTGGTTCGCCGACAGCGCGTCGGACGTCGCGCCGGTGCCTCGACCGCCGCAACCGACCAGAGCCACTTGGATCGTGTTGTTCTCAGCGGCGTGGACGTGGGGGACGGCCATCCCGGCCAGCGTGCCGGCCGCTGCCACCCGGCCCGTGTGCTTGAGGAAGTCGCGACGGGATGAAGCGCGGATGGTCGTTCCACTCATGTTCAAACTCCTATGGATTGGCGTTACAAGTCCCGTCGATGTTATCACACATCGGACACCGGGTCAAACACTCACGTTTCCCAAGGCACTACTCTGGGCTCGGCGAACGGGTGGCCGGTTTGCCATGCGTTCCGTTGGGCGATATACTTCGCAGCCGTGGCCGTCGCCGCGGGCTTGCCGGCCATCGCTTCGCGGCCGGCGGCCGGGCAAACGGTGGCGTTCGAAACGGGCAGGACCCTTTACGAGAACCCGCTGTCCGAGCCGGAGGACATCAAGCGTTGGGTCCTCGAGTCGAGCAAGGAGGGCCATCCCGCCATTACCTTCCCTCATGGCCGGATAGGGGTATCCAGTTGACTCCACCTACCACACCCCGTAGTAGTCCGTGTTCTTCC
>CAYPWB010000066.1:0-19343 GCA_964414315.1 uncultured Planctomycetaceae bacterium
GGGCGGGCTGGTGGGCGTCCGGGGGTGGTTGTGTTAGGCTACGGAAACACTCGCATGTTGGAGGCGCTGCATGATCCCACCCTCAGGCAAGCAGACACCGAAAGCGTCCCGCCTTTCGCGCCGGCAATTCATGGCCGGTGCGTCGGCCGCATTGGCCGGCCCGCAACTCGTTCCGGCCTCAGCGCTTGGTTTAGCCGGGCACAGGACGCCGAGCGAACGGATCAGCATCGCCATGTTCGGCGTGGGCAACCGCGGGTTGAGTTCGCTCCGCGCCATGCTTCCCCTGCCGGATCATCAGGTGGTGGCCATTGCCGATTGCCGCCGGCCGCGCGCTGAGCTGGCCCTGAGGCAGGTCAACGCATTCTACGCCCAACGGCTCGGCAGGCAGGCGTTTGCCGGCTGTGAAATCTACAACGACTTCCGCGAGGTCCTCGCTCGCGACGATATCGACGTCGTCTGGGGCTGCGTGCCCGACCATTGGCACGGGATCGTTTACAGCCGGGCCATCGAGGCCGGCATGGACCTGTACGGCGAGAAACCGGTTACCCGCTGGATTGCCGAGGGCGTTCGCGTGCGCGACGCCGTGCGACGTTACGGCTGCGTGTTCCAGACGGGCACGCAGCAGCGCAGTTCGCGGCACTTCCGCCACGCGTGCGAGTTGGCCCGCAACGGCTACCTGGGCAAGGTGCACACCATCGAGGTGGGCGCCCCCGGCGGGCGGGCCTATCCGGCCGTGGCGCCTTCCGAACCGCCGGAAGGGTTCGACTACGACACGTGGACCGGACCCGCCCCGTACTTCCCCTTCGACACCAGCCGGTGCGAGTGGCTGGCCATGTACATGATCTCGCACTACTGCGCCGGATTCATTACCAACTGGGGCGTGCACCACCTCGACATTGCCGGCTGGGGCTGCCCCGAAGTGTTCCACAAACCGTTCGAGGTCGAGGGAACCGGCACGCTGCCCGCCGAAGGAATGACCGACACGTGGATTTCGTGGAACATGGACCTGCGTTGGAAAAGCGGGCTGCGAATGGGATTCTCCAATAGCGACGGTCCGTACAAGCAGGGCTGCCGGTTCATCGGTGAGGACGGCTGGGTGCACGTGAACCGGGCGGGCATCTCGGCCGAGCCCGACTCGCTGCTCACGGTCCGCCTGACGCCGGACGACACACCCCTGCACGCCAGCCCACGCTTCGACAACCCCTACACCGCCCACACGGCCGACTTCTTCCAGTGCATCCGGACGCGGCGCGACCCGGTTTCGCCGATCGAAGAAGGCCACGCGGCCAGCACCATCGGCAATGTGTGCGATATATCGCTCCGGCTGCGGCGCAAACTCATGTGGGACCCGGCGCACGACCGGTTTGTCGGAGACGACGACGCCAACGCCATGCTTTCCCGCGCAAGCCGCAGCCCCTGGAGTATGTAACCCCGTGGGACAAGCTTCCAGCTTGTCAGCGTGGGATGAGCATCCCGCTTGTCAACCAGAGGAAAAGACAAGCTGGAAGCTTGTCCCACGGAAGTACCGACCCCGTCAAAAGGCCTGCCGACAATGTTTAGCGCCCAACCGCTTTCGATTGCAGCCGTTCTTGCCTTGGCCGCCTTGCTGTTCCCTGCACTCTCCCCCGGCGCCATGCCGCTCGACGAAGCGTGGGAGGCAATACCCGCTTACGAGCACGGGCACGACATGGCGCCGCTTCTGACGATCGACCGGGCGGTGATCGAGGCGATGGCCGATGCGCCATCGCGCGCCGCCTGCGCCGCGCGTCTGGCCGCGTTGCTGGAGAGCCCCGAGGCCACATTGGCGGCCAGGCAGTACGTGTGTTTGCAACTGCGGCAAATCGGCACGCCGGCCGAGGTGCCCATTCTTGCCACGGCCCTGCGGGTGGGCGAAACGTCGGAAATGGCCCGCCATGCGCTCGAGGCCATTCCCGGCGACGAGTCGCTGGTCGCGCTGCGGGCCGCGCTGCCCGAGTTGGAGGGACCGGCCCTGGTGGGCGTCGTCCACTCGCTCGGCGCCCGAGGCGATACGCAAGCGGTGCCCACGCTCAAGGCGCTGGTCGAACGCCGGGAAACGCAAGTGTCGGAGGCCGCAATTCGGGCGTTGGGGAACATTGCCGATGCGCCCTCGGCCGCGTTTCTGCTGGAGACAGCCGAGCGGTCGGGCGCCCCAACCCAACATGTCTTGGCCGTGGCCCTGCTGCGTTGTGCCGACGCGTTGGCGGCGGCGGGCAAAGGCGAGCAGGCTGAGGCCGTTTACCGGAAACTGAGTGAGGAGGGGCAGCCGCTCGGAATCCGGGCCGCGGCGCTGGACGCATTATTCCCCGCGCAGGAAACACCCTTGGCCGAAACGGTGGCTCGGTGGCTTGCGGCCGATGATCCCGCCCGGCGGCGCGTGGCCGCGCGGCGCCTCGATGCCCTGTCCGATGCGCAGCTCGACGCACTGCTCGACCGTCTGCCCGCGGTCGACGAGGCAGCACAGGTGCTGCTCCTGCAATGGAGCGTCGCACGGCGGGGAGGCGAGTTGATGCCGCTGGCCGTGGAGATGGCCCGAAGCCGGAACGACGGCGCGCGGCGCACCGGCATCGGCATTCTGGGCGAAATCGGCGACCCCTCCGCCATTCCGCTACTGGTCGACGTTTTGGGCGGCGGCGAATCGGTGGCCGACGCAGCCCGCGACGCCCTGCTGCAACTGCCCCGCGCCGAGGTGGGCGCGGCCCTGTTGGCCGCCCTCGACGAACGGCCGGCCCAGCGTGGCCGTGTGATCGACCTCCTGGGCCGCATGACCTATTACGAGGCGATCGACCCGCTCATCGAACTGGCCGCAGAGGATGATCCGGAAACGTACACCCTGGCCCTTCAGGGGCTGCGTACCATCGCCGATCCCGACCAACACGACGTCCCCCGGTTGGTGAAGCTGCTGTTGCGCAGCCGTCCGGGGCGGCACGCCGACGAGGTGGAGCGGACCATTCTGGTCGTCTGCGAAAAGCTGCCGCCGGGGGCCGATCGAGCAGCGCTGGTGCTCGAGTCGCTCCGCGATGTGCCGGAGTCGGACGTGCCGAAGTACCTGCCGCTGTTAGGGCGGCTGGGCGGCGCCGAGGCCCGCCGTCGCATCGACGCCGGGCTGGCTCACGCCGACCCGGCCGTTCGGGAGGCCGCCGTTCGCGCGCTGTGCAACTGGCCCGACGCCGCGGTTGCCGATCGGCTGCTGGCCATCGCCCGCGACGACGAAAACCGCACCTACCGGCGCTGGGCGCTCCGCGCGTTCGTGCGCGTGGTGAGCCTCAAGAGCGACCGCCCGGAGGCGGAAACCCTGGCCATGCTCCAGGAGGCGATGCGTCTGGCCGAGCACGACGAGGATCGCGGGCTCGTGCTGGAGCGGGCCGGGAACGTGCGCACCATGGAGGCGGTCGAGTGGATCGCCTCGTACCTCGACAATTCGGCGCTGGCGCAAGCCGCATGTGGGGGGCTGGTCGAGTTGGCCCACCACCGGTTCCTGCGGCAGCCGAACATGGACCGGTTCCGCCCGATCTTGAAGCGCGTTGCGGCCATCGCCGACGACTCCTCCGTCGCCGAGCGCGCGGCGCGCTATGAGCAAGGATTGTAGGCCTGAACGCGGCAAATCGACAGGCGAGCGGGGGCCGTCAGGCCCCTGTTTCTACGGCTTCGGTGCTGCTGAATCCTCCGACTCCGGTTCCGGCGGCAGTTCGAAGCGGCCGGCAACCACGCCGGGCACGGTGATATCTTCATCCAACTCTTCCCACCGGAGGGCGTAGCCGTTCACCTGTACTTCCACCTTCGCCAGCAGATCGTCCGGCGCATCCTTCAGCCGTCGAAACCGACTGGCCGGAAACGCAAAAAGCCGCTGATCGGCAAGCCGCAGAAAGACACGCCGTTTCTCAACCCAGGCGTGGGTTGCCAATGGCTCAGCGCTGACGGTTGCGGTGTTCATGATACTTCCCCGGGCAACCCCGCGGGCCGTCGTTTCAGTCGACGTACGCCTTGTAGTAACCGTCGGCCAGGGCGCGGAGCCGGGCCTCCTCGGCATCGGTGAGCCGGCCGGGGGTTTCCGGCGCGTCGATCGGCTCGACGATGAAGCGGTAGGAAAGCTCGCGCGACTCGCCCGCCGCCAGCGCGTCCTTGTGGAAGAAGCCGAATCGGCCGTACGACCGCCACGAAAGCTCCTCGGTCGGGTTCGAGGGCGCGTTCAGTTGGGTGGCCAGGTACCAGCGGTCCTCCAGCGGATAGACGAACTGCACCCATTTGAACTCGTCGCTTACCAGCTTGCCGCCCTGTTCCTTGAGCCCCGTCGGCTCCCAAAGGTAGGCGGTTTCGTTGGCCCGATCGTTCACCGTGTGATGGGCGCGGTAATGGACGCCGGCGTGCTGAAGGTCGCCTTCGAGTTTCAGGTCGCGCTTGGCGGTGAGCTTCGTGTCGAAATCGACAATGGTGCGGTGGTCGGGCCGGGCGATGCTGAGGCGGCGGTTCTCGACCATGAGCAGGTTCTCGTCGTCGTCCGCGTGGTGCGAACGCCAGTGCATGGTGGTGTCGAGCGTAACGCCGTCGTCGCGAACATTGGCGTCGTAATCGGCCAGTTCGATGCGGCCGTTGCCGCCCCCGCCCATGTGCCACAAGTCGTCGGAACCCAAGTCGGATCGAATCCGATTCCAGCCGATGAAAATGCCGCGATGGTGCGGGAAGCGGCCGACGGTGTTCCCCTTGGCGTCCAGACCCGAGTTGGTCAACTGGTTGCCCTCGGCGTCGTACACGTGGAGGTAGGTCTTCATCTGCCCTTCGCCGTAAATGAGGGAAGCGACGAGGTTCGAGTCGTGCAGCACGTCGATGCGGCTTCCGGGCAATTCGGGGTTCTCGCGGTCCTTCACGCTCCACTGGGCCGCCGCCGGGCCGGCCAGGGCAAACAGGGTGGCAACGGTTGAAGCGATCATCAGGTAACGCCGGTAGTTCATCTTGAGCTCCTCTTGGGTGTGGGGCGGGGTCCGAGTCGGCCGAAGGGGACAGTCCCATTGTCGCGGCAAATAGGGCGTCATCCCAGAGGAATGCCTTCTCCGCCGCGAAAATTGGGACAGTCCCCCGTGAACGGTTACCCCCAATTCTACCACGGACAATGGAACGGCTGCAACGTGCTCGCCACGATTGCCCGGGGGACCCGGCTCCAGCACGCGGGCGCACGACGCACCTTGCGTTCGTGCAAGGTGGGGTGGAGTGCCAACGGGAAGCGGCCGTCCTGAGTGTGCCACTGGCTCGGCCAGTGCCAAAGGGGGAGTGGACATCGACCTACCAAGGAACCGACCGTCCGAGCCTTCGGAGCCGTCCAACACAAAGGGGCTCAACGTGCCTCAGGCACTGGCACAGCCAGTGGCACACAATGCACTGGCACAGCCAGTGGCACGCAATGCACTGGCACAGCCAGTGGCACGCAATGCACTGGCACAGCCAGTGGCACACAATGCGGAAACAGGGGCCTCGCGGCCCCCGCTCGCCTGTCGGGTTGTGGGCACGGGCCGGCATCCGGCTGGAAGCCGCCCGCGCGGCGGTTTACAATGGGGCCGGCCGGGTAGTCCGGCGCCGCCAAGAACTGCCACCCGTCCGATCGGAAGGAGCACCTCATGAATGCGAACGTCTCCGTCAAGGCAATCTTTCTTGCGGCCGCGGGGCTCGTCGTCCTGGCCGGCCCCGCCCACGGAACTGAGGAGAAGCCGGGCGGGCTCCGCATCGGCTGGGCGTCGGTCAACATTACGCCCGAACGGCCGGTGGTGTTGCGGGGGCAGTTTCACGCGCGGGTGTCGGAAGGCGTGATGGACCCGGTTACCGCCACAGCCCTCGCCATCGAGTCGGTCGGGGAAGGCGGCACGAACGACTATGCGATCCTCGTCAGCGTCGACCTGGTAGCCATCGCCGATAAACTGCGCGACCGCGTGCGGGAGCATCTGCGGGCGGCGCTGCCGGAGTTGGACGGCACGAAGGTGCTCCTGAGCGCCACGCACACCCACACCGCGCCCGCCTACGGTAGCCGATACCAGGATCGCGACGCCGCCGTGGCCAAAGAGTTCGGTTGGGACATTCCGCCGGAGTGGGCCGACTGGGGCATCGAACTCGATGCCATGCCGGGCGTCGCGTACCGCGAGTGGGCCGCCGAACGAATCGCCCAGGCCGTCGAGCAGGCCTGGAACGCCCGCAAGCCGGGCGGCATCGCCTTCGGGCTGGGGCACGCCGTGGTGGGCCACAACCGGCTGATGGCGTACGACTCGGGCCGTTCGCAAATGTATGGCCGCACCGACCAGCCCGACTTCAGCCACGTCGAAGGCTACGAAGACCACGGCGTGCGCCTACTGTACACGTGGGATGCCGAGAGGCAACTGACCGGCGTGGTCGTGAACGTCGCCTGCCCCTCGCAGGTGAGCGAGTCGCTCTATCAGATTAGCGCCGACTTCTGGCACGACACGCGCGAGGAGCTGCGCCGCCGATTGGGCGAACACCTGTTCGTGCTGCCGCAAACGGCCGCGGCGGGCGACCAGTCGCCCCACCTGGTGGGCCGCCGGAATCAGGGCGAAAACGCGGAGCAGCGAATGGAGCGCCTGACCGGGCGCAATCGCCGGCAGGAAATTGCCGTGCGCCTGGCCGACGCCGTCACCCGGGTGCTGCCGCAGGTCGAATCGGTCATCGAGTGGAGCCCCGTGTTCCGCCACCGGGTGGCCGAGGTCGAACTCAGCCGGCGGCTTATTTCCGAGGAGGACGTAGCCGCGGCCGCGCGCCAATCGGACGAGTGGCGGCAGCGATACACGCAAATGCGCCGGGCGATCGACGAGAATACGGAAGCGGGGCAGGAGGGCCGGTGGTACGCCGATATCACCCGGGCGTATCGGCAAACCATGCGGGGCGCGCGCGTGAAGGACCGGTTCGAGCTACAGCAAACGGAGCCGAAGATTGCGTACGAGGTGCACGTGCTGCGCATCGGCGACATGGCCATGGCCACGAATCCGTTCGAGCTGTACCTCGACTTCGGCGTGCAGATGCAGCAGCGCAGCCGTGCCGTGCAAACGTTTATCGTGCAGCTTGCCGGCGGCGGCACGTACGTGCCGACCCACCGGTCGGTGGCCGGCGGCGCCTACGGCGCGGTGCCCGCCAGCACGGCCGTGGGTCCCGAGGGCGGCCGCGAACTGGTGGAGCAAACGCTGGAACTGATCGAATCGTTGTACGACTAATACTCAAGATCGTGAACTATTTCACAAAGTTCTGACCCTTGCCTTCGAGCGGAAGCTCGCATTGGTTGGCGGCTCTGCCGCCTTGTGGACAGAACCGCACCAGGAGCACAACCATGCCAACCACTTTCGACCGTCGTCGTTTCTTGAAGACCACCGCTGCCCTGGCTGGGACGACGGCCTTGGGCGGCCTCCCGGTCCGTGCCGCCCGTGCGGCCAAGGCCGCGCCCAACGCCGCGAAACTCGGCTGGCGCGTGACCTGCGCCGCCTACACCTTCAATAAGCTCACGTTTTGCGAGACCCTCCAACAGGTTGTCGACTTGGGACTCGACGCCGTGGAGGGCTTTGCATGGCAGCGGGTCGGTGCCGAGCACGGCGACGCGCAGACCAACGCGGCCATGCCCCCCGCCGTGCGCAAAGACGTTGCCCGGCGCCTGGCCGACGTGGGCGTGAGCATGGTCGGCCTGTACTGCAGCGGCGACCTCGACCAGGAAGCGGCTGTCCGGCCCACGTTCGAGTTCGCCAAGGAGATGGGCGTTGAATATCTGGTGGCCGAGCCGTCGCCGGAGGCGTACGACATGCTCGCGAAGCTCTGCGCGGAATACGAGGTGAAGCTGGCCGTGCACAACCACCCGGGGCCCTCGCGCTACTTCGATCCCGAAACCGTGCTGAAGGCCGTGCGCGACCGGGGGCCGTGGATTGGCGCCTGCTGCGACACGGGCCACTGGGTCCGCTCGGGCTTCAAGCCGGTCGAGGCCCTGCGGAAGCTCGAAGGGCATATCGTGTCGTTCCACCTGAAGGATGTGAGCGTGTTCGGCGAAAAGGCCGCCCATTGCGTCCCCTGGGGCACCGGGGCGGGCGATATCAAAGCGATCCTCAAGGAAATGCACCGGCAGCAGTGGCGGGGCGATTTCGGCATCGAGTACGAACCCTATCGGCCCGACAACGACGAAAAGGCCGCCCAGTGCATCGCGTTCCTCGAAAAGACCGCCGGCGAACTGCTCGGCTGAAGATGCCTGTGGGACAAGCTGGAGGCTTAGCGCGGGCGGAGCCGGAAAACGGGACAGGTCCAATTTGCCGGGACGGCCCTTCGGGTGCTTCGCACAAATTGGACCTGTCCCGTTTTCCGGCGTCTACTCCCACATCGCGCTGGCCAGGCCGACGGCGACGGGTACGAAAATGATCAACGGCAGCCAGGCGCCCAACGCAGGACTCACGACCAGCATGGCGCCGAGGTGCTGCGAGCCGATGATCGTCAGCAGGTAGAGCGTGGTCACCCCGGCGCACAACGCGATGGCCATGAACACGTTGCGGTTCCGCCGGGTGACGACCAGCGGCAAGCCGAGGAACAGCAGGGTGATGTCGAGCATGGGTGTGACCATGCGCGTGTGGATGGCCACGCGCACGTCGGCGCCGAAGTCGAGGCTCGCGTTGTGCAAACCGCGAATCAACTGCGCCGTCGAGGAGAACTCGCGAAACGCCTGCCCCCCGGTGAGTTGCTCGAACGTGATTTCGCTCACCACGAAGCACTGGTCGGCTTCGAGCCACTCGGGCGCGTCGCGCGGCGTGATGACGACCGGGTCGCCGTCGATTTCCAGCGACGGCCGGGTATCGAGGTCTTTCGGCTGGCTGACGCCGTCGAACAGGTAGCCGCCCGGCCGCTCGCCCTCGGGCGGCCGATAGAACGCGTTTTCGGCGGCAATCTGCTTGCCGTACTGCCGAAGGTCGCGCGGAAGCAGGAAGTTGGGCTTCTCGATTCGCTTCCGGTCGGCGTAGGTGCTCTGGCCCCGCATGAGGATGTCGGTGCGGTTGTCGTAGCGCGCGTCGAGGGTCTGGCCCTTGTCGCCGATCAGGTCGTTCGGGGTGCGGGCCATTTCGTCGCGGAAGCGGGGAATGACCATCTCCCGGCTGCCTGCCGCCGTCAACGCAATCACCACCCCTGCAGCCATCAGCGGCGCCACCACGCGCACCCGTGGAACGCCGGCCGCCATCAGGGCGGTCATCTCGTTGTGCCGCTGGATCCAACTGACCGTGAACATGGCCGATACCAGGATGAGCAGCCCGGCCGTCCGGTCGAAGAATAGAATGGCCTTGTAGCCGTAGAACGTGGTCATGAGTTGGAACAGGCCTCCCGCCCGTTCACTGCAACGAATGAACTCCTCAAGGTTCGTGAAGGCGTCGAACACGATGTACAGCCCCGTCAGGCTGAGGTAGCACACCACGAAGGTCTTCAAGAACTGCTGGAGCATGTAGCGGTCGATAATACGCATGCCGGGCTTCCTTACATCACATGCTTTAGGGCGCGGGCCAGGGCGGCAATTCCGCGGTGGATGCTCTCGCACGACTGGATGCCGAAGCTCAGCCGCAGCGTGTTCGGGCGTGCGGGCCGTCCGCCTGAGGGAAAGCAATACACGCCGGGAATGTACAGCACGCCCTCGGCCACAGCGCGGTCGAACAGGGGGCAGTCGAGCCCGGCGTCCATTCCTTCCGGCAAACAAAGCCACACGTACAACCCGCCGGTGGGCCGAACCCACTCGACTCCCTCGATGGGGCCGAGGAACTCATCGCACGCCTGGAGCATGGCGTCGAGTTTGCTGCGGTAGCCGGCGCGCAGCCGCTCGACATGCCCGTTGAACAACCCCTGCTCAATGACTGCAGCCATGAGCAATTGGTTGAAGTTGGGGGAGCCGAAGTCGATGTTGCCCTTCGCGGCCAGCACCGGCTCGACCAGGGCCTGCGGCAAAATGCCCCAGCCCACGCGAATACCCGGCGAGAACGACTTCGAGAACGTGCCGGCCTGCACCACCGTGTCGCCCCCCGGGTCGAAGGCCAGCGTGCTCGGCTCCTCGTCTCCGTAATAGCGAAGCTCGCGGTACGCGATATCCTCCAGCACGTAAATGCGCTGTTTGCGGGACCACCGCTTCGCCAGGTCCACCAGGCGAGCTCGGCGTTCGGCGGAGGTGGTGATCCCGGTCGGGTTGTCGTAGTACGTGGTCGTGTAGATGGCCTTCACACGGTTCAACTCACCGGCGAACTCGTACCGCTTCAGTTGCTCTTCGAGGGCGTCGGGAACGATTCCGAACTGGTCGACTTCGACGCCGACGGCCCGGGCGCCCAGGTTGATCAGTGTGCCCAGATACACGAAGTAGGTGGGCGCCCCGCACAGAACGATGTCGCCCGGGTCCAAGAGCGTGTCGCTCACCAGGTACAGAAGCTGATTGCTGCCGGCCGTGACGACGACCCGCTGGACGGAAAGCCCCGATTCTCGGGCCGTGCGGCGGTCGGCCGAGAGCGTACGGTCGAGAATCGCATCGCGCAGCGGCAGGTACCCGATGGTGGTGCCGTATTGCAGGCCGGCGCGGGCCCGCTGAGGCGTTTCCCACACGCCCGCCAGCGCTTCCCGCACCGCATCGACCGGCAGGGTTTCGTGATCGACGAAGCCGGCGGCCAGCGACACCAGTTCGGGCTGGTCGAGCGTACGGGCCATGAGCACGCTGGCGATCGTCTCGCCGCCGGCCCACTGGGCACGCTGGCTCAGGCCGCCGGGGGAAGGCGGGGATAACTCGGATTCCTGGGTCATTTGGGTCGAATGGGGGACGTGAGGTGTTTTCTTGGTCGTTCCGGCGCCCGAGGGTATGGTTCCGAGTTGGGGCAACCCTGACGTTCCGCGGCGGCCCCCAGTATAATGCCCATAGGGTGGAAATGCGAAGTGCGGTTTTTTTGCCTGGGAGGTGGGCCGGCAGGGTGCTTCAGTTGACGAGACTACGGCGGTCGATCGGGGCTTGCGCCGGATGGCGGTCCGTTTCCCGGGTCATGCGCGGCGTGACCGACCTGATGTTTCCGCCCCGATGCGTCTGGTGCGAAGCCGAACTGGACGAGCGAGCCGACCGGGCGGCCGGAGGGTTGCTTTGTGCGGAATGTGCCGAAAAGTTCGGCCCGCGAGTGCGGCATTGTTGCCTCCGGTGCGCCGGAAGCCTGCCGGCGGGCATCCCGGCGGCGGTCGGCTGCTCGTGGTGCCGCAAATCGCCGCTGTGCTTCGACTCGGTCGTCGCACTGGGCGATTACCATGAAGCGCTCCACGGGGCGGTCCAGGTGATGAAACGTCCGGCGGGTCGGCTCCTGGCGGAGGCCTTGGCAGGGCTGCTGTTTGAGCGGCGCGAGGCGGAACTACGCAACCTGACGCCCGACGTGGTGGTCCCCGTCCCCCTCCACTGGCGCGTTCGATTGGGCCGGGGTGCGAACAGTGCTGAAACAATGGCACGCATTTTGTCGCTGCGGCTGGGGGTGCCAGTCCCCCGAAGAGTCGTCGTCCGCTGCCGCAATACTCGCGCGCAGAAGACGTTGTTGCCGAGGGCCCGATTCCGAAACGTCCGCGGCGCCTTTGCGGTGCGTGCAAACTACCCTTTAGAGGATAAACGCGTGCTCGTGGTCGACGACACCCTCACGACCGGCGCCACGTGCAGCGAGATCGCGTGGGCGCTGAAGCAGTCGGGCGCGGCCGTGGTCCACGTGGCCGTGCTGGCCCGGGCTCAGGGCGCCCCGCAACAACGCTGATTTCCCCTTGAACAGACCCCTCGCTGAAGCATGAAATCGAATCCTCCTGCTACCGGCAAAGCCCCCAACCGCCCGGAACGCCCGTTTCGCTCGGCCGTCTTCCGCGGCTTGGGCGTGTTGGTGCCGCCGCTGATGACCATTGTCATCTTCGTTTGGGTGGGCAATACCGTCGAGGAATACGTTTTGCGGCCGGTAACGACCGGCATGCGCGAAGTGATTCTTTGGAACATTGCCGATATTCGCGACAATGTCCCGTTGGAGGATCCCCAGCAGCGTACAACGCTGATAGAAGGGCGGTCGTATCGTCGCCTGTCCAACGACACGTTTGTACCGCTCGACGTGTACGACAAGGTGCGCAAGAGTTACAGCGGTCGGCAGACCGTGCCCCAAACCGCCGACGCCCTGTACCGCGCCTACATCGACCTAACCTACCTGCGCCCCTACTTCGTGGTGCCGTTCTTCCTGGCAGTATTCATATTGCTCCTGTACCTGCTGGGAAAGTTCATGGCGGCCGGCATCGGACGGTTCTTCTGGCACCGCTTTGAAATGGGCATCCACCGGTTGCCGCTGGTGCGGAGCGTCTATGCCTCCGTGAAACAGGTGACCGATTTCCTGTTCAGCGAAACGAACATCGAGTACACCCGAGTCGTCGCCGTCGAGTATCCGCGGGCGGGTATCTGGTCGCTCGGGTTCGTGACCGGCGAAAGCCTGGTCGACATTCGGGGCATCGCCAACGAACCGGTCGTTTCCGTGCTGATGTGTACGTCGCCGGCGCCGATGACCGGATTCACCATCACCGTGCGCAAGAGCGAGATCATCGATCTGAACATCACGATTGAGCAGGCGCTGCAATATATTGTCAGTTGCGGAGTGGTTGTGCCCCCGCAACAGCTTGTCGGAATCGCCGCGCGGGACGGCGGCGATTCGCAACGCACCAGGGTGGAACAGCCTGCGGCAACCGACGGTTAGTGCCGGTCGAGCGATACGGGGCGCAAGCTTCCCGCTTGCGGATGGTGCGAATCGCAAGCTGGAAGCCTACGGAAACGGAACAACACCTCATGGCCACCTCCTCCCACGCCGCCGCATTGCGTATTGGAACCCGCGGAAGCCTCCTGGCCCGCTGGCAAGCGGAATGGGTCGCGGCGCAGCTCCGCGATCGGGGGCATGAGGTCGTGCTGGTGCCCATTCGCACGCAAGGCGACGCCGACCAGCGCGAGCCGATCGGCTCGCTTGGCGGCGAGGGTGTCTTCACGAAGGAATTGCAGCGGGCACTGCTCGAAGACGAAATCGATCTGGCCGTGCATAGCCTCAAAGATCTGCCGACCGACGAGGTGCCGGGCTTGCAACTTGCCGCCGTGCCCCTGCGGGGACCGGTGGCTGACGCCCTGGTGTGCCGCGAAATGCCGTGCCTGGCCGAGTTGCCCTCGGGAGCCGTGGTTGGCACGGGCAGCCTGCGCCGCCGGGCGCAAGTGCTGCGTTATCGGCCCGACCTTCGCGTCGAGGGCCTCCGGGGCAACGTCGACACCCGGCTGCGCAAGCTCGACGAAGGCCGTTACGATGCCATCGTTTTGGCCGTTGCCGGCCTGACACGGCTGGGGCTGGCGGAACGAATCACCGAGGCTTTGCCCGCAGAAGTCATGCTGCCGGCCGTCGGGCAAGGCGCGCTGGGCATCGAAACACGTTCCGACTCCGAAGCAGCCGCAGCGCTTCACTCGCTCGACCACGGGGAAACCCATGCCGCGGTCGTGGCGGAACGCGCCATGCTGGCGACGCTTGAGGGCGGCTGCCTCGCCCCCGTTGCCGCATTGGGAACTGCCGAGGACGACCGCCTGACGCTTCGCGGCCGCGTGGTTCACCCCGAGGGAACGCAGGCGGTGGAAGCGGCCTTCACGGCGCCGCTTGTCGACGCCGCCGCTCTGGGACGCCGTGTTGCCGATGCCCTGCTTGCGCAGGGCGCCGGGGAACTGATCGACGAAGCCCGATCCTGATACGCGATGCACCGGATGTTGCAGTTGGACGGGTTGCGCCGCTTGCAGCGTAATCATCGTCTCAGGCGTTGCGTATTGTTCTTGGCAGCACCACCGGCGAAATCGCGCCGATTAGCGCGGACTGCCGTGGCCGATCCAATGCGGCCGGGGGGGTTCGTTTTGTGTCGTTGGCGAGGATTGTGCGGGCAAAAAAGCAACTCACTTTTTTGACGACCGCCGAAATGCGGCCTATATTCTCTGTGTGGCCCGAGTGCAAGCCCCTTAGGGCCACACCCCGCCGATACGTCGAACTCCGGTGCATGTGCTTGGCACCGCAGGTCGTGGGTTCCGGATCGAGTCAGGACGTACCCTCCCCGCCACGGACGACACCATGCCTCGTTGGGTTTTCAAAGCCGGCCGGCGCTGCGTTTTGGCGCTCGCCTTTCTGCTTCTCCCTTCCCTTTCCGCGATCGGGGTGGCTCAGTCCACAACCACGATCGCCATTGCGAGCAGCTCGGTCCAGATCGATCGATTGCTCGAAGAGGGATACCAACTGGAACGCGAAGGCCGCTGGGGAGAGGCCCTTTCGCACTACGAAGAAGCGATTCGGAAGTATCCGTCCGATCCGACGCTCCAACGGCGCTTTGAATACGTTCGGGTACACTACGATTTGGGCCGAAGGCTGGCCGACCGCAGTTTCACGGAAACGGTTGCGCAGCTCCCGCTGGACCGGGCTCTCGATTTGTATGAAGAGGTGTTGCAGACGATCGAGGGGCATTACGTCGAGTCGCCGCATTGGGGCTCGCTGGTCGACCGCGGACTGGAAGGACTGAACATCGCTCTGGACGATCCGGAGTTCGCTGCAAGGAACCTGGCCCGGGCCGACGCCCAAGCCGTGGATCGTTACCGCAGCGAACTGGCCGGCCTGCGCAGGTCGCGCAGCCTCCAATCTCCTTATGGCGCCCGCGAACTGGTCGGCGAGGCGGCTCGCCTGGCCGAACGCCGTCTGCAGACGCCGCCCGCCGCCATCGTGCTCGAGTTCCTGTGCGGGGCGACCAACGCTTTGGACACGTACAGCGCCTACCTGACCCCGGGGCAGTTGGGCGAGGTGTACGCCCAAATTGACGGGAATTTCGTCGGGCTGGGGATCGAACTGAAAATGGAAGACGGGCGGCTGCTGATCGTGCGCGTCATCACCGGCAGCCCGGCACAGGAAGCCGGCATTCGGGCGGGCGATTACATTACGACGGTCGATGGACAGCCGATCGAGGGCCTGAATACCGACCAGGCCGCCAACCTGCTGCTGGGCGAAGAAGGCAGTCTTGTGGTCGTATCGGTGGTCACCCCCGGCCATCCGGCGCGCGAGCTGCGAATCCGCCGGAGACGCGTCGACGTGGCCAGCATCGACGAGGTCGAAATGCTTGATCCGGCCCAGGGCATCGCTTACCTGCGAATCAACTGCTTCCAAAAGTCGACCGCCCGCGACCTCGAAGCCGCCCTGTGGCAACTCCACCGTCAGGGCATGCGACGGCTCATTATCGACCTTCGCGGCAACCCGGGCGGGCTGCTCACGACCGCCGTCGACGCGGTCGACCTTTTCGTCGACCGCGGTTCGATTGTCTCGACGCGAGGGCGGAACGTGCAGGAAGACTTCACCTACACGGCCAGGTCGGGAGGCACGTGGAACGTGCCCCTGGTGGTGCTGGTCGATGCGGACAGCGCCAGCGCGGCCGAGATTTTCGCCGGGGCCATCCGCGACCACCGGCGGGGCACGCTGGTCGGCACCCGAACCTACGGCAAAGGCTCGGTCCAGGGAATCTTTCCGCTCAGCATCGACGGAGCCGGGGTGCGGCTGACCACCGCCAAGTTCTATTCGCCCAGTGGCCGATCGTACAACCGGGTGGGCGTCGACCCCGACATTGTCGTGCACACGGCCGCGCGCCCGATCGAGGGGGCCACCCCCCCTGCGGCGCGTCGCCTCGACTCCATTCTCGACGCCGGCCTGCAAACGGCCCAGCGCATTGGGGCCTCGAGATAGCCTTCCAGGCAGACGCACGCGAGATCGAAGCCCTGCTTGCCTCATGGAGTGGGGCTCGCAATGCTCTTATGGGTCGTTCCGCCCAAGCACCCCCCCCATCCGGACTGCTTCCCCGCACCGCCGGAAGACGCGGCGTCCGGCGAGCTATGTCGAGTTGACTAAGATTCCAAACATGATTATAATTTCGGTGTGGCTTGCCGATGATTGCACTATCGACCCGTAGGGAGGACCACGCGAATGCACACCACCAACGCGCAACGAATTCACCACGACATCACCCAATGCATTGGGAACACGCCGCTCGTCGAGCTGCGGAACATCACCTGCGGATGCACGGCCAAGGTCGTGGCCAAGGTGGAGAACGTCAACCCGTTGTGGAGCGTGAAGGACCGGATTGGCCGGGCGATGATCGAGGCGGCCGAACGCGACGGCCTGATTCGCGAGGATACGGTCGTCATTGAGCCTACCAGCGGGAACACCGGCATTGGGTTGGCTTACGTGTGCGCCGCGCGCGGCTACAAGCTTATGGTCACCATGCCGGAAAGCATGAGTGTGGAGCGCCGGCGGATGCTCAAGGCGCTCGGCGCCGAACTGGTGCTTACCCCGGCCGCCGAGGGAATGCCCGGCGCCGTCCGTAAGGCCGAGGAACTCGCCTCGCAAAACGCGAACTACTACATGCCGCAGCAATTCAAGAACCCGGCGAACCCGGAAGTCCATCGCCAGACCACGGCCGAAGAAATCTGGCGCGACACGGACGGCGAGGTCGACATGGTCGTGTGCGGGGTGGGTACGGGTGGAACCATAACCGGCGTAGGGGAGGTGCTCAAGCCGCGAAAACCGGCCCTCCGCATGGTGGCTGTCGAGCCGGCGGCGAGCCCCGTCATCAGCCAACGCCTCGCCGGCGAGGCACTGAAGCCGGGCAAGCACACCATCCAGGGCATCGGCGCGGGGTTCATTCCCGAGGTCCTCAACGTGACGGTAATCGACGACGTGGTGCAGGTTCAGGATGAAGACGCCATGGCCACCGCCCGCCAGCTCGCTCGACTGGAAGGACTGATGTGCGGGATCAGCAGCGGCGCCGCCGCGTGGGCCGCTCTCCAACTCGCCCAGCGCGAACAGAACGCCGGCAAACTCATCGTCGCCGTCTTGCCCGACCTCGGCGAACGCTACCTCTCGACCAAGCTCTTTCCAGAGTAGCGAAAAAACGGGACAGGTCCGATATTGGCAATTTAGGTAGTCTCCATAACTGCCCAGCTTTCCAATATCGGACCTGTCCCGTTTTTTTAGTGCACGCGTTGGCCGGGAAGGGCGCCGGCGTCGGGGTGAAGCAGGAATACGTCCTTGCCGCCGGGGCCGGAGGCGACGACCATGCCCTCGCTCAGGCCGAACTTCATCTTGCGCGGTTTGAGGTTCGCTACGCACACCACAAGGCGGCCCACAAGCTGCTCCGGCTCGTAGGCCTGCTTGATGCCTGCGAACACCGTGCGTGTGACGTCGCCGCCGAGGCCGAGCGTGAGTTTCAGCAGTTTGGCCGCATCGGGTACCTTCTCGGCCGCCAGCACGCGGGCGACGCGCAGATCGACCTTCTGGAAATCGTCGAACGTGCACTCCTCGGCCAACGGCTCCTCGCGCAACGGCTTGTCCGAGTCGGCACTGGGCACGGCGGCCGGTGTGGCCGGGGAGGGCTCGGCAGGCTCGGCGCTCTCGGCGATCATCCGTTCGACCTTGCTCCGCTCCACCCGCTTCATCATGTGGCTGAACTTGCCCACGGCCACGCCCAGCAGCGGCTCCTGCGCCTGCGACCAATGCTCGAGGGGCTCACCGAGCAACTCGGCCGTCTGCCGGGCAAGCTCGGGCAGCACGGGCGCGAGGTAAATGGCAAGCTGCCGGAACAGGTTCAGCCCGACGGTGCAGGCGTCGCGCAGTTCGTCGGTTCGGCCCTCCTTCTTGAGGTTCCACGGGGCCCGGTCCTCAACGTACTTGTTCGCCCGATCGCCGGCGGCCAGGATCAAACGCATGGCCTGGCCGTAATCGCAGGCCTCGTAGGCCGCGGCAATGGCCTCGCCGTCGCGGGCGGCCTGCTCGAACAGCCCGCCGTCGTCGGGGTAGGTATCGGCCAACCCCGTTTCGCCGGCAAACCGGGCGGTGCGGCTGGCCAGGTTCACAATGTTGCCCACAATGTCGGAGTTCACCCGCGAGGCAAACTCGTCCAGGTTCAGATCGATGTCGTCCACTCGGTCGTTCAGCTTCGCGGCGTAGTAGTACCGCAGATAGCTCGGGTCGAGGTACTTCAGGTAGGTCGACGCCAGGACGAAAGTGCCCTTGCTCTTCGACATCTTCTCGCCGTCGACGGTGAGGAAGCCGTGGATGTGAATCTTCCGCGGCAAGCTGAAGCGCGACACCTTCAGCATGGCCGGCCAGAACAGCGTGTGAAAGTACGTGATGTCTTTGCCGATGAAGTGGTGGATTTCCGTCTCGTTCCCCTTCTGCTCGTCCCACCAACTGTCGAAGTTCTCGCCCTCGCGTTTGCACCACTCCCAGGTCGAGGCGATGTATCCGATGGGAGCGTCGAACCATACGTACCAGTAGTTGCCGGGCGAGTCGGGTATTTGAAACCCGAAGTACGGGTCGGGACGCGATACGTCCCAGTCCTTCAGCGGCTCGTTGAGAAAATAGGCCTTCAAGTAGTTCGCAATCTCGGGCTGCAAGTGCTCGCCCGTTTGCGTCCACTTCTCCAGGAAGCCGTGCTCCTTCTCGATGTTGATGAAAAGGTGCGGATGGGTGCGCACTTCCGGCCGGCTGCCGGAAACGACACTCATCGGGTCGACCAGTTCGGTCGGGCTGTAGTGCGCCCCGCACGCCGAGCAGTTATCGCCCGGCTGGTCGGTCGCCCCGCATCGCGGGCAGGTGCCGCGCACCTGACGATCTGCCAGGAACATGCCGTGCGCCGTGTCGTAAAGCTGCTCGACCTCCTGCTCGTGCACCATGCCGGCCTTGCGGATCGCGGCCCAAATTTCCTGGCACAAGGCCCGGTTTTCGGCGCAATGGGTGCTGCCGTAGTTGTCGAATTCGATGTGGAAGCCGGCGAAATCGGCCACGTGGGCGCGCTGCATCTTGGCGATCAACTCCTCCTCGCCAATCTCCTCCTGCTTCGCCCGCAACATGATGGCCGTTCCGTGCGTGTCGTCGGCGCACATGTACACGCACCGGTTCCCCCGCAGTTTTTGGAACCGCACCCAAATGTCGGTTTGGACATACTCGACCAGATGGCCGATATGGATATGTCCATTCGCATACGGCAGGGCGCTGGTGACAAGGATTTTTCGCGCGTTTTGTTCAGCTTTGTTCATTTGCATGTCCCTGGTATACCCCGCTTTGCCCGTTCGATCAAGGCCCGGCGACTGCGGCGGGAGCGCGGCGGAACCGTTCACGATTGTGACGCGGCGCCCCCCGTGCGTTTCGGATTGAGCTATCCTGTAACCGTTCACAGGTCGGCGGCGCGGGCTATACTTCTCGGCTGTATGCTAGGGGGACAGTCCCATTTTCGCGGCTTCATCAGCAGGG
>CAYPWB010000067.1:0-1303 GCA_964414315.1 uncultured Planctomycetaceae bacterium
ACGGGTCCCGAGAACACCCCGGGAGTGTCAAGCCCGAACGGTAAGATATCGCCCGACAAGGCCGTGCCGAAGCACCGGCCCGAATACCCCAGCACCGCAACCACCCGGGGTGAAGTCTGCCCGACACCGGCCGCTGCCGGCCCCTAGCGCGCAAGATGCGGAAGCTGGGATGACTTTGATTGTACCAGAGGCGGCGCGGATTGCAAGGATTTTGTGCAATCAAGCCCTTTTGGGGTATTGCGACAGAGCGGAGAGTGCAACATTTGCGCAACAGAATGCCGCAAGCTTTTCCTCCCAGTGGCTTCCAGGAACGGCTCGGATCCATGTTCCCTCTCCCTCCAGCAGAGGGCTAGGGTGAGAGCCGTAGGTGCCGGTAGCCATCACCCTTATCGAACTCACGTTCCACAGGCCCTCACTCCCAACCCCTCTCCCAAAGGGAGAGGGGAGCTTTCGGAGAGCCCCAAAGGGAGCGGAGAGTCTTCGGGGAGCCTCTCAGATTGCCGCGGCGCCCGCCTGGGCCACCTGGTGGTCGTTTTCGACCGTGCTGCCGGAAACGCCGACGGCGCCGATGACCCGGCCCTCGGCGCTGCGCAGCGGCACGCCGCCGGGGAAGGTGATGAGCCCTCCGTTGCTCACCTCGATTTGGTACAGCGGCCCTCCGGGCTGCGAAAGCCCGCCGATGTCGCCCGTGTTCATGTCGAAGTAGCGGGCGGTTCGCGCCTTCTTCATGGCGATGTCGATGGACCCCAGCCAGGCGTCGTCCATGCGGGCGAAGGCCTTGAGGTTGCCGCCGGCGTCGACTACGGCGATGTCCATCTTGGTTTCAATGCTCTTGGCCTCGGCAATGGCGGCCTCGACGACCTTGTGCGCTTGTTGCAGGGAAATATCGTTCATCGGTTCTCCTTGGTCAATCGGTCCATTGGGTTGGGGGAAAAGGCAAAACGTAAGCGGTCACGGGTTAGTGGCGCGGGCTCTCTTCTCCGCTGCATGCGAAGGGGACAGTCCCATTTTCGCGGCCTGAGCGGTTGACCCATTGGGCATATTCCCGTGTCTGCCGTGAAAATTGGGACAGTCCCCCTGTGAACGGTCATGGCAAAACGTGACGTGTCTTCCTAGCGAACTTCGCCCGCCTGCAGGAGCGTTCCGGCCTGCATTTCGAGCGCCTGGTGGGCACGGGCGGCCGCGTCGGCATGGTGGGTGACCATGAGCACGGTGCCGCCGTCGTCGGCAAAGGCGGCCAGGCAGCCGAGCACCCGCTCGGCATTCTCGCTGGCTAGGGCGTAGTGATCAGGCGCAACCCGCA
>CAYPWB010000067.1:1313-19275 GCA_964414315.1 uncultured Planctomycetaceae bacterium
CTCGGTGTCGAGGTTGCCGGTGGGCTCGTCGGCCAGCAGGAGTTTTGGTTCGTGGAACAGGGCCCGGGCAAGCGCCACCCGCTGCCGCTCGCCCGTGCTCAAAGCCGCGGGCACGTGGGCGGCGCGGTCGTCGAGTTGGAACTGGGCGGTGAGTTCGCGGGCGCGGGCTTGGGCGTTGGGATGCGGCCTGGCCAGGGCCGGGGCCATGATGTTCTCCAGCACCGAAAGGTACGGCACCAGGTAGAACTCCTGGAAGACGAAGCCGATCCGCTCGGCGCGGAAGCGGCTGCGGGCCTCGGGCGCCAGGCGATACGGGTCCTCGCCGTCGACGTGCACCTCGCCGGCGGTCGGGCGGAGCAGGGCGCCGAGGATCATCATGAGCGTCGTCTTGCCGCAGCCGCTCGGGCCGCGCACGGCGAGGAAATCGCCCGGGGCGGCCCGGAACGACACGTCGTCGAGCGCCGTGACCGTTCCGTCGGGGCCGGAGAATCGCTTCGTCAAACCGGAAGCTACGAGCATCAACGCCCTCCTTCACGAAGAATTGCGGCGGGATCGGTCCGGGCGGCGAGCACGGCCGGGATCCAGGCACCGAGCAGGGAAACGGCCAGGGCGACGGTCAGCGCCAGGGCGGCCCAATCGGGTCGTAGCATTTCGGCCGGCGTCAGGAGCACTCGCGAGCCGAGTTCCGCGCCGCCGCCGAAGTACATTCCGACCAGCAGGCCGGCCAGGTACCCCAAGGCCCCGCCCGCCAGGCCCACCAACGCGGCCTTCGACAGGAACATACCCAGCACGCGGCCCGATCTGACACCAATCGCCCGCAGAATGCCGTACTCGCCGCGGCGCAGCCGCACGTCGCGAAACGCCGACAGGGCCAGCCAGACGGCGGCGGCGAGGATCAGCGCCGGAGTGAGGATGCCGGCCGCGGTCTCGCGCCGCGCGTGCATCGCCGCGTGGTGTTCCCGCTCCTGTTCCAGCGCGGCCTTGGCCTCTTCGCCCACCCGGGCGCGCGATTCGTGACGCGCGAGGATCCGCGAGCCCATTTCGACCACTTGCGTATCGGGCAGAACGCGTCCGACCTCGCCGCGCACGCTGTGCAAGCCCACGCCCTGGCACGACATGCATTTCAGCGCCAGGATGGCGTTGATTTGTCCTTCCCGGCCGAGAATCTCCTGTGCCTCGCCCAGCGAGATCCACGCGGTGATGTCGTCGCGGCTGCCGCGTTCCTCGTGGCATTGGTGGACGACGAAATCGCGGCCCATAAGCCGCACGGTATCGCCCTCCTTCGTCGAGAGCATTTGCTGAAGCTGATACCCGAGCACGACGGTGCCCTCGGGTACCACGTGCCCGAGGTCCAGGGTCTTCTTGGGGTCTTGGTGCAAGTGCGGCACGTAGCCGCGCGTGCCGATCAGCAGGATCGTCCGGCCCTGCTGTTCCGGCCACGCAACCCGCTCCTGCAACGTGGGCAACAGGTGCTGGACGGTCATCAGGTTCGAGGAGGCCAGGCGGTCGACGTATTCCTCGGGCATGTACTGCTTGCCGTAGCCCTCGGTGTACCAGTCGCGCAGGTCTTGGTCCTGCGGCACGATGAGCAGGTTGTAGCTGAGTTTCAGCGAGGCCTTGCGCATTTCGTCGCGCAGTTCCGCCATGAGTGCGTCGACCTGCTCTTCGTGCGCCGTGAGCACTTGCTCGCTTTGTCGCCGGTGCAGATCCAGTGCCATCAACGACCCGACCAGCGCAGCCACGGCCACGGCCACCGCCGCCAGCGCCAGCAGTGAGGCCGACTTGCGAAAAGCAAGTTCCTTGAAGGTCAGCCGCCAGATGTTCATGGGTCCGTCTCCTAACGATTTCCGGCCGATTGCGATCCTCGAGCCGTAGCGTTGAGTTGTCATCCTGCCCGCAGCGCCGTGGCGGGGTCCTCGCGTGCGGCGGCCAACGCGGCCACCGCCGCCGCCAGGGCCGACAGTACCAGCGCGACGACCAAGGCCGCCGCCAACAGGCCGGGCGGAAGGGGGCCGAGTCGGCCGGCCGTCCCGGTTGCCAACGCGGCGGCCGCCGCCAGGCCGGCCGTCGTTCCCGCCGCGCCGAGCGCGAGCCAGCGGCCGAGGAAGATGGCCGCCAACCGCCGGGCGTGGAGGCCGCAGGCCCGCCAAATGCCGATCTCCGCCCGCCGCTCCGACACGTTGCTCCAGGCCAGCCACCCGACCCACAACCCGCACGACGCCACCACCAGGAGGTTCACCAGCCCGGCAAGCCGCCGGCGGTCGCGGTTCAGTGCGGCCTGCGCCGTTTGCTCCTGTTCCAGCCGCTCCTGCTCAATTCGATGCGCGTGCACGGTGGCCAGCTTGGCGGCCAGGGTATCGGGCACGCGCTGGACGACGTGGGCGCCGGGCAACACTGCGGCAACCTGCTCGCGCAGTGTTTCGAGGTTCTCCAGCGCCGCGGGCGTGCTTTGGGCCACGATCTCGCTGATCCGCCCCGGCTCGTCGAGCAGTTCCTGCGCTTCGCGCAGCGCCGTGGTAACGGTGATATCGTCCCGATTGCCCTCTTGCAGGAGGCAGCGCTCGACGCGGAACGTGCGGTCCATCAGGCGGACTGTTTCGCCCTCTTGAAGCCCAAGCACCTTGTGGATTTCGTACCCCAAGGCCACCGTGCCCGGTTGGGGCGGGTCGAGGTATCGAGCGGCCAGCGGAGCCGGCTCGTCGGGAGCGCCGAACCGCTCCGGCTCCGGCTCGCCGGCCGGCGCGGTCGCGTGCTCGAGCGTGCCGCGGCCCAACACGATAATCGGCCACTTCTGCTCCGGCCACGTTATCCGGCGGCGCAACTGGCCCACGGGGTTGCGTAGCAAGTCGACGTCGGCCTCCTGCAGTTCTCGGACGGCCGCTTCGGGCATGGTGGGGGCCGATTCGTCCTGAGCGTACCAGTCGGCCACGTCCTGTCCCTGCGGCAGGATGGTCAGGTTGAAGCCCAACTCGCCCATCGCGTGGTACACGTCGGCCCGCATGTCGGCCAACTGCTCCTGAAGCTCGGCTTCCTTCGCATGGAGTGCACCAGCGGCGTCGGCCTCGTACGCGCCAAGGACCATGGCGGTTCCGGCAATCGCCCCGACCGCCAGCATGACGGCCGCCAGGCCGGCGGCGGAGTTCCAGCGATAATGAAGCAGTTCGCGCAGGATGACGCTATGCAGCCGCATGGACTTCCTTCCAGAAGCAATGACGATTCAGGACACCCGCACTGTGGCCGAGCATCCACGGTCCCATTCTATGCGGAAGGCCGGCAATTGCCAAGGTGCGCCGCCCCCCGACTGTTTCGCCGTTCCTCCTTGCCTGCAGGAGGGCTTTGCACGGTCGAATCGGAGTGATATGATGTTACATTAGTAGTAGAGGCTAGGCACTGCTTTTCTTGGAAGGTTGTTGAAATGATGCAAGCAGTTTGGGCCTTCGTCCACGATGGCAAGATCGAACTGGCCGAGCCTGCCGCCTTGCCGGAAGGCGCGAGAGTGCTTGTGACACTGATGCCGGACGATGAAAACCGGTTCTGGCTTGGTGCCAGTGAGACATCGCTTGCGGCGATTTGGGACAACGCCGAGGATGACGCCTATGCCCAGCTTCTCGAAGAATGATGTCGTGCTTGTTCGCTATCCCTTCTCGGATCTGACCGCCGGCAAGGTTCGCCCCGCGGTGGTTGTCAGCGCCCCGCACACGTCCGATGACTATTTTCTCGTCCCCCTGACAAGTCGTACCGCCCACTTGGGGGAAGGCGAGCTCGTGCTAACGGATTGGCAGTTTGCAGGACTGAACTTGGTTTCGGCCGTGAAGCGCGGAGTCTACACGGTTGATGGGCGGCTGATCCTTAAATTGGTTGGGCAATTGTCCGTCCGAGATGCGCAACAAGTTGAGCAATCCCTCCGTTTGTGGTTCGGGCTTTCCTAGGGCGTGAGTCCTTCGCCTGTCACTCCGGCTTCTCAATCAACACCCACACGCCCTGTCCGACATCCGGATCATCGGCCGAGATGGCGCCTTTGCCCATCACTTTGAAATTCGGCAGGTCGGCGGCTTCGGCCCAGGCGCGCATTTGCTCGGGCCGGCGGAGTTCGACGAACCGGCGCCACCGCCCGGCGTCGTCGCCTTCGAGGCCTGCTTTGCGCCCTTCGACGAGTTTTTGGGCGGCCCAGTCGGGGTAGCCGCTTCCTGCGCCGCCGCCGAGGTACGCCTTTCCCCCGGGCCGCAACACGCGATAGACCTCGCGCAGCCCTTTCGGCGCATCGTCCCAGAAGAAGATCGAGCCGCGGCTGACGAGCAAGTCGACCGAGTCGTCGGGAAAGGGCATCTCCTCGGCAACGCCCACCACGGCAGCCAGGCGATTGGCCAGGCCCTTTTCGCGGGCCAGCTTCAAGCCCTCGGCCATGGCTGTTTCGTTCGGGTCGAGCATGACCACCGGGTTACCGGTCGCCTCGATCAGCGGGATGGCCACCTGCCCTCGGCCCGCGCCCAGATCGACCCAAAACCCCGGCTTGGGTTCGCAAAACCTCAGTGCGTCCTGGACCACGTGGGGGTAACGACTGGGCAAGCGGCGTTCGGCGCGAATACCCTGCGGGGGTCGCGGCGATTCCGCCAAGACGCTGCCGGAGAGGCAAGCGAGTTGGCTACAGAATAACGTCGCGAATACAAGATGCTTTGTCATAGACTGTCTCCAGAGTGCTTAGTGCGTTGCGACGGCTAAGAATCAGGGTGCCACTGGCATACTGCCAGTGCCGTCGTTCGCGTGGCACCGGCAATGGCTCTGGCGGGACGCCAGTGGCACACACCGGTATCGTGAGCCTTGGGTTCCAATGGGTTCGACATCGGGCGTCCTCTTGTAACTGCATATGCCGGTCGGTGCGTGTTGAATGGCGGTTCACGGGAGACGGTCCCGTTCGCCCGCTGCATCCCCGGCCGGCCCCCGAACGGCCGCGCCGGTCGAAGGAGGGGGAGTCTCTCTCGGTCCTACTCACATGCCAGAGTGTGAACTCTTTCCAGAAGGGCGGACTTTGCCTTCGAGCGAAGGCGTGCATTGGCCGGCGGCCCTGCCGCCCTGCGCGTAGTGGCAGGCGGGTGTCACAGCTTGTATAATGGGGATTCCGCATTCGCGTCGGATTGTGGACAAGGATTTGTTTTTGCCAGGTGTTGCTGGCGATTTCCGGATCGACGACTGCCCCCCCTCGAAGAACCGGCCCGTTCGATTGCGGACCTCGATGCCCTTGGGAGAATGGATGATTTCGCCAACAGAAGCCGCCAGCGAAGTCTCGCACCTGCAAGCGCAGGGGGAAACGGCCGTCGCGGAGCTTTTCGATCAGTACCGGTCGAAGCTCGCGCGGATGGTCGTGCTGCGTCTGGATGCCCGGCTGGTCGGCAAGGTCGATGTCGACGACATTCTGCAGGACGCCTTCATCGAAGCAAACCGGCGGATCGGGGGGTTCCTGGAACGCCCTGCCGTGCCGTTCTTTGTTTGGTTACGGCAACTCACCCTCCAAATTCTGGTCGACCTGCACCGCCGTTACCTGGGCGCCCAGATGCGAGACGTGAGCCGGGAGGTGAGCTTCGATCAATGGGGCGCCGCCGGCGACGGGTCGGCCTTGCTGCTGGGACAACTTTCGGCCAGTTTGACCAGCCCGAGCCAGTTCGCCGTTCGAAACGAATTGCTGGAGCAGCTTCGCGAGGCGCTGCATGCTCTGGGGGCGCTCGACCGCGAGGTGCTCATCCTGCGGCACCTGGAGGAACTCGGCAACAACGAAGTTGCCGACATTCTGGGAATCGACAAGTACGCTGCCAGCAAACGGTACATACGGGCGCTGGCGCGATTGCGGCGCGTTATGCCCCTCGACGAGGTGGCATAGTCTTAGTTCGAATTGCCGGGTAGCCACGCATGATGGATTCTTCCTTGAGCCGGGACCCCGTGGAACTGCTTGCCGACGAGTTCGCCGCGCGCCGCCGGAGGGGGGAAACCCCGTCGATCCCCGAGTACGTCGCGCAGTATCCCCAGTACGCCGAACAGATTGAGCAGCTTTTCCCCGCCGTAGCCATGCTGGAACAGTTGCGAGTGGAAGCGACCGGCCCCAGACATTCCGACGCCCGGCACACCACGTTGTTCGTCTTGCCCCGGCGCCTCGGCGATTTCGACATTCTGCGCGAGATTGGCCGCGGCGGCATGGGGGTGGTGTACGAGGCCGTACAGCGCTCCCTCGCCCGACGCGTGGCGCTGAAAGTCCTGCCGAAGCACACGTTTTCGGGCAACAGCCGGCTGGAACGGTTTCAGCGCGAAGCGCAAACCGCTGCCCGGCTACGGCACACGTCCATTGTGCCGGTGTTCGGCGTGGGCGAACAGGACGGCTTCCACTACTATGTCATGCCGCTGGTCCGAGGAGTGGGGCTGGACGAGATCGTCGCCGAGTTGCGCCCCGGGGCTTCTCCTTCGGAACGCACATCGGACGACCCCGTAGCGACCCACCCCCCGCGTCTGGCCGCCGTGGTTCGCGCGTTGATCGCCGGGAAGTTCCCCGCGTCGAACCCCGAGGGCAGCGGTGCACCGTCGCAGGCATGGCTCCGACGGCGCGAGCGCGGCGTCGACCGCTGGACCACGACGGCGCGCCTGGGGCTCCAGGCCGCCGAGGCACTCCAGTACGCCCACGCACATGGCACGCTGCATCGCGACGTCAAGCCCGGCAATCTGCTGGTCGACGACGAGGGAAACGCCTCCTTGGCCGATTTCGGGCTGGCCCGCGCCGTCGAACCGTCTTCGCACGGCTGCGAAGTCGCAAAGGAAGTGGTCGGCACACCCCGGTACATGGCGCCGGAACAGTTGCGAGGCTTCGCCGACCCGCGAAGCGACATCTACGGTTTGGGGCTGACCCTGTACGAACTACTGGCCCTCCGGCCGGCGCTGGGCATTCGGAGCGAGGAGCGTGGGCGGAAGTCCGACGACGTTTGCCCGCAACTTATTCCTCCGCGCCACTTCGATCGGGCGATTCCCCGGGACCTGGAGGCGATTGTCTTGAAGTGCCTGGCCGAGGAGCCGGCGCGCCGCTACCCGACGGCGGCCGCGCTGGGCGAGGACCTCGGGCGTTTCCTGGACGACAGACCGGTTCGGGCGCGTCCGGTCTCGCGGCTTGAACGCGGCTGCCGGTGGTGCCGACGCAATCCGGCGTTGGCTGCTGTTTCTTCGCTGGCCGCCGTGTTGTTGGTCGCCTTCGCGGTTGCGGCCTTCGCCGGCCACGTTCGAACCCGCGCGGCATATGCCCAAACCCGACAGGCACTGGGGCGGGCCGAGGCGACCTCCGACGTGGCGCTCGAGGTGCTCGAGGACCTCTACCTGCAGTTGTCGCCGGAGCGGGTGTGGATTCCATCCGATTCCGACCTCGCCGGGCAGGCGTGTGCTTGTGTCGGGCTCCGATCGGCCCGTCCCCCGGCGCCCGACCAACGCAACTATATCCAGGTGCCGCCCTCCGAGCAGACCGCCGTGCTCTTGGAGAACCTGCTGGCGTTCTACGACCGGCTGGCCGAACAGGTCGGCGACGATCCGCGCGTCATGCTCCAGTCGGCGATCGCCAGCCGGCGCATCG
The DNA here is from genome assembly GCA_964414315.1 of uncultured Planctomycetaceae bacterium. Lineage (GTDB taxonomy): Bacteria > Planctomycetota > Planctomycetia > Pirellulales > Thermoguttaceae > PWXP01. The sequence goes on from CAYPWB010000067.1 coordinate 8,908, forward strand.
GCGATATCCGTCAGCGTCTCGGCCAGATCGACCAGGCCGAGCGCGAGTACCGCAAGGCGATTGAGAAACTCGACGCCCTGCGCCCGACGGCCGCGGCCGGCGCCAAGGTGGATACCGAGTTGGCCCGCATCCACAACGAAATCGGCAACGTCCGAGCCGCCGGCTTCGAGCCGAAGACGGCGTACGCGGCTCATCGGAACGCGCTCAGAACGCTGACGGCGGCCCCGCCGGCCCAACGGGAAACGGAGGAGTGCCGGTACGAGTTGGCACGCACCTGCTACTTCCTTGCCAGCCGGTATCCGAGGCCCGCCGGCACTCCCCGCGATCGCCGTACGGCCTCCTCCGCGCAGCCGCCCGCGCTCGCCGAGAAGGAGTACCGAACACGAGCGATCGGACTGCTGGAGGAACTGGTTCGCGAAAACCCGGACGCCGCCGATTACCGCTTTCTGCTTGCGCTCTGCTACCGTCCGATGGGGGTCGTTGTCGGTGCGCCGGCCGGCCGGCGGCGGGCCCTGCACATCCTGGAGGCGCTGAAGCGCCGGTATCCGCAGGTGGCCGACTATCGCTACGAATTGGCAGCCACCTACGCGTGGGTCCACGTGGGGCTGTTTCCTTGGCAGGGGCCGTCCATCGCACTGCCCGAAACGGAACAGGCCCTGCACAACGCGCTGGCGGAAGCCCGGTGGCTGGTCGAGAACAATCCGACCATCCCCCACTTCGCTCGCAGCCGCGCCTTGATTCTCGCCAAGCTGGGCGCCGTTTGCAGCGAAGCGGGGCGGTCGGCGGAGGCAGCCGATTGGTTCGAGCGGGCGACGCTCGCGCAAGCGGCCCTCGTCGAACGGTTCCCGGACCTCCCGGCACACGACCGCGTGCTCCTGGAGTTCTTCCGCTTTCGCCTCGCCGTGCTTACCGCCGCTTCGGCCGGTCCCGCCGACGGGCGCGGGGCGCCCGATGCAAGGGGCCTGCTGGGAACGTGCGTCGAGAACCTGACCGAATTGTGCACCCGACACGACCTGGCCGACGACCGCCTGGCGACCGAGTCGCTTCAACTTGCCAAAGAGGCGCTTGACGGGAATCGAACGGTACGTGAACCCGGGTTCGCGGCGCCGTGATTCGAGGCCCTCGGGCATCCGATCAGATGCGTGCCACGCCGAGAAAGATCGCATGCAGCACCGCCGCGAGCACGAGGAAGGTGGTGCGCGCCTGCTCGGCAGTGAGTTTCGGGAAGCGGTAGTGGATTTGGCGCTTGTCGCAGGCCGCGAGGCAGTCGCCGCACAGGGTGCAGGTGACGCCCGGCCGGCGGCGCCGGATGTGTTCAATATTCAAGGCGGCGTACCGGCACGACGCGGTGCAGGCGCGGCATTCGTCGCACCCCTCGCCAATGCGCACGCGGAACGGGTTGATCCGTCCGACCACGTCGGCTGCCAGCCCGATGGGGCAGTACGAGGTGCAGTGGACCATGAAGCCCAGCCGCCGGCTGGCGGCCGCCATGACGCCCACGCCCACCAGTCCGAAGGCTGCGCCCAGCATGGTCGCCTCGACCACGCCCACCCCCAACCGTCGCAGGGCGAAGGCAATCGCCGTCACCAGCACGAAAATTGCCGCACGGACCGCCGCGAAGTGCTTCACGCTGCGCGAGCGGCGGGCTGTGGTGGAAACGGCAACGCTGTCCCACGCGCCGACGTAGCAAAGCCAACTGCACCAGGCCGGGCCCACGAGCAATACGGTGAACAGGAACAAGAACAGCATGAAGAACCCTTCGCCGCGGTACAGCGGCCCGGCCAGGATGACCGCCGGCACGGGCAGGTGCAGCTCGCCGGTCATCAGCAGCTTCTCGACGCCGAGCAGGCCGACGATCAACTGCGTGAAGAACACGATCGAAAACGCCAGCCACAGCCGGCCGCGCAGCTTCGCCGTCGATCGGGCGGCCACCAGCCATTCTGCGACAAACGCTGCGTACACGGCCAGCCCGAACACCTGGAGCCAACCGTAGCCCGGCCAGAAGCGTTCCAGCAGCAGCGGCACCGGGTCGTGCAGCCGCGCTTGCAGGAAGCCGCAGGCGGCGAACACGAGCACGAACGCGGCCGTGGCGGCCCACGTGGTTTTCGGCCCGCGGTTGAAGTAGGCGCGTGCTCGTGCCGTATGCAGCAGGACCGCGCCCGCGACGCACGCCAAGGCGATTCCACCCAGAATGGCCGCCGGCCGTCCCCAGGGCTCTCCCATGGCGGCACGTCGAGCGGCCAACAGGTCAACGAGCCACAACCACCGTGCCGCCCCGGCCAGCAGGAACAACGACAAGACGAACGCGCACCAACGCCGGCGAAAGACGATCAGCAGGGGGAATGCCGCGCAGGTGAGCGCCAAGCCGGCATTTCCCCAGCGGAGGAAGTGCGCTCCCAGCAGTAGCGACAGAACGACGAGAAATACATGACGAAGTGCGTTTCTCATGGACTCCCGGGAAGCGAACCGGGGCTCCCATAAAGCGACCGGGCCAAGCGTTTGCCCGCGGGGGTTCGGAAAACCCTGTCGATGCGCCGGTCCAACCGCGACGGCGAGGAGTCCGGGAACTCCTCGGGAAGGTTCACCAGCCAGTCGGCGTCCCAGAGGATGCGGAACTCGGGGGTGTCGATATCGCGGGCCGTATGGTGGTTCGCGATGATCCGGCAGACGTGCTCGATCACATCCTCGTCGAAGCCGAGCTTCTCCATGATGCGGCGTGCAATGGGCGGCCCTTCGACCTCCTGGAATCGACCGGCGGCCGAATCGTGCTTCCGCTCTGCTTCATGGATGCCGATATCGTGCAGGACGGCCGCGGCGACGACGACCTCGGGACGTCCCGGCTCCTCGGCCAGGATTGTCTCGGCGAAATCGAGCACCTTCAGCGCATGGTCGATGCGGCGCGCGTCGGTGCCGAACACGGCCTTCATGGCGGCAATGGTTTCTTCTCGTCGACGGTTGCCGAGGGTGGAAGTACTTCCTGTCATGGCTATTATTCCGGCGGCAGGAACTCGCCGTTCGCGCGGGTGGAGTAGGCCCGCCATACGCCGAGGTGCACGTTGTCGTCGAACCACCGCACTGAGCCGTCCATCATGGCGACGTTCACCCCGCCCTTGGGATAGCTGCGCGCGGTTACGGCGGCGTAAGTCACCGCGTCGCTGTGCCGGCCCTGCTGATGATTGGTCCAGTCGACATCGTAGGTAGCACCGCCCATGGTCGCAAGCACCTGGGTATGGGCGGGTGCGAAAGGGATCGTAATTCGCAGTCACACGGCAGGCGGCACGCATGATTACGAGTCTGATAATCTGTCTCAATTTGGGCGTAGTCAAAAAGGGCTGAAGCACTCGTAGTTAGCCAATCCGGATTGTACTGAACACGCCGCCCCGCGCCAAGAGGGCCAAAAAGAAAAAGTCGGGGCCTCCGATTCTGGGGGGCAAAGCCCGACGAAGTCGCAGGCACGCGCCGTCGTGCCGTCCGCTGTGTCAGGCAGGACGCGGCCGTTCGGCCAAATGGTTTGCACCTGGAAACGGAACCGCCGAAAACTCGCTCGCTCAGAGACAGACTGCGCGAGAGAGCCGCTCGTCGGGCCTGGCAGGCGGGGTGTCAGATGTGGTAGTCGGCCGTGTAGGGAGGCACGGTGGCCGTGTGTTCATCGACGATGTCTTGCAAGGACGTCGTGTCGTACAACTCTGAGAGGTACGACTCGGCACGATCCCAGAGTTTGGCGAACGGACAGTGGTGGATTTCCGTGCAGTGCCTCCCGCCGGTTCCGGCCATGCACTTGACCGGGGCCAAGGGGCCGTCGATAAAGCGAATCACCTCGCCCACCGAGAGCAGTTCGGGCGAGACGGCCAAAGCATACCCTCCATTGGGGCCCCGCGACGAATCGAGCCAGCCGGCCTGCCGAAGTTCCTTGAGGATGAGTTCCAGAAAATTGGCCGGAATCGCCTGCGCCTCGGCAATCTGACGGCTGGTCAGGGGCCGCTCGCCTTGCGTCTTGGCCAACTCAAACAAGGCACGCAAAGCATATTGGCACTTTCTCGACAGGTTCATTCACCAATCCCCACGGATCGTACTACTCCAATGGGAATGATAACACCGATGCCGAATCGTTCCCAGGGGCTTGTCCCCTCCGCCTGCACGGCTATTCGGCCTTTCTTGTCAGAAGGGCAACGGTTGCCGCGGCCACGACCAGCAGCAGGCCGCCCAGTACGCCGCCGGTGATCAAAAAAACGGGAAACCCGACCGGTTCCGTGCCCGATGTCCTGACGCCTTCCGCGGCGGGCGATCCTCCGGCGGCACTTGCCGACGCTTGGGAATCGTCCGATCCGGCAGAGCCGCCACTGTCCGCCGCGGCGGTCTCGGTGGTAGACACTTGGCCGAGCGGTTCCGATTCCTCGCCATCCTCCAAGCGAGGTTCCACCGCGGTCAGCATGTCGGCCGAGATCTCCGGTGGCGGAGGCACGCGGCCTTCCAGCGCGCCGTACCAGTCGAAGTCGATCAGAATATCGGTACCGGGATTCATGTGCTTGACTTGGCACGAGCACGGCCCGGTCAGGAACACGCACGACTCGATGATGTTCTCCGAATTGATCCCGTCGCCCACCAACGCCCACAACGCACGGCCTTGCCCAAACACGGGAAACGCCATCGGCTCGTCGGCGTACTCGTCCAAGTCGGATTCCGAATGCAGGAGCATCGTCAAAAAGCCCTGTTCCTCCGCGTCGTCGCGCGAGAGCGACAAGACGGAGAAATCGACCTTCAAGGGAATGGACGAGGGGGAATCTTGAAATGGCGCGGGTTCGGGCGCGGGGGCCGCCGGACCGGTCGGCGAATAGTCTAGTTCCTCCGCGCCGGGAATGCGGAGTTTGCTCTTGGCTTCTTCCAGGTGGCGTTCCAAGATTTCCAGCGCCGCGGTGTCTTTCTCCTGGTCGCCGCTTTTGACGAGCACCCAAACAGCCGACTCGCCGGTCAGGAGCCGGCGGACCACCTCTTGGCGGAACTTCGAGGTGGTCAGGGAGTCCAGCGTTTCGGCATCCAGCTTTCCCGACCATGCGATCGGCGGCGCCTGCCCGCCCCGCGGCGGATAGCGCAACACGGCCCAGGGCAACTTCTCCCGGTCCAGGTCGACATTCGTCAGTCGCCAGTCGTCGTCCTCAAGGGCGTCCACGTCGACGGCTTCGACTACCACATTGACCGGCCGCTCTTCGAGCTCCTTCAGGATATCGGACACTCCGTCCTGGTTGTCGCTGGTGTGGAAGACCGCCAGATAATACGGGTCGGGATCCCATCGCTCCAGCGCATAACGGAACACGGGGACATTGCATGCCCATACGGACCCCCAGCCGGCCCACCATACGGCGGCAATTGCCATGCACTGCAAGAAGGGTCGAAGGAATGGGAGGCGACGAGGCAATTGCGAGGCGAGCATGTCGAAAAATCCTGTCGAAAGCGGGGGACCGGGCCCATGCCGCGGCGTGTGGCCGGTCGACGCCCAGTCGAAGGCTCAACTGACTGTCTCTAGTATACGCGCACTTGACCGGGCCGGGCAACCGACGGCGAACGATCCGACGGTGCCCGAGACCCCAAGCTTCCCAGCCGCCAACAACTACACGTCGCTGGTGAGTTTGTCGTAGAAGGCGAGGTAGGCGTCGCGCTGGTCGCAACCGCGGGCGGCGATGGCGCTGCGGGGGTGCTCGTTCAACTGGCCGGTGATGTTGTACTGCACGTACGGACCCCACTCGACCTCGCGGCTGAGCGGCAGGAGGTAGTCCTGAAGGGCCTTGTAGATGGGCCGAATGTGGAACTTCGGGTTCCGCAAGAAGCCGATGAGCAGTTCCATCGGACAGTTGCCGGCGCCGCGGCCGAGTCCTGCCATCGACGCATCGACCCGGTTTGCACCGTGAATGATCGCCTCGATTGTATTGGCAAACCCAAGCTGCTGGTTGTTGTGGGCGTGCATGCCCACTTCCTTGCCCTTCGGCTTCATGTACTCAAGGTACTTCTTCACAAGGATTTCGACCTGCTCGGCGTACATCGCGCCGTAACTGTCGACCACCACCATCACCCCGGCGGGCGATTCGGCGACGACTTCAAGCACCTGGTCGATTTCCTGCTCGGTATTGGTCGACACGGCCATGAGGTTGGCAGTTACTTCGTAGCCCTTCTCGGCCGCGTCGTGGATCATGTCGACCGCTTCCGACACCTGGTTTGCGTAGAAGGCGACCCGGATCGTATCGATGACGCTCTGTTCCTTCGGCAAGACCTCGGTTTGCCAGTCCGATTTGCCGGCGTCGCACATGACGGTGAGCTTCAGCGACGTCGGATTGTCGCCGACGATGCGGCGAATATCCTGCTCGTCGCAGTGCTTCCATGGGCCGAACTGGCCGCGCGGGAAAAGCTTCTTGGAGTTCTTGTAGCCGATCTCCATGTAGTCGATGCCCGCCTCGACACACGCCTCGTACACGGCGCGGACGAAGTCGTCATCGAACTGGTGATCGTTCACCAAGCCACCATCGCGTATTGTGCAGTCGAGTACTTTCAATTCAGGCCGGTAGGTGATCCAGGGGGCGGGCACGGGTTTACCTCAAGGTAGGGGGAGGGCAGGCCGACGAATAAACCAATTCTGCATGGCGGTCCGGCAGATGTCAAGCTGCGTCGGCAACCGCGTCGACTCCGCATTCTCTATCGGGCAAGCAGGATTTGTGGATAGCTCGATACCCGGGGGCCGCCTCAAGGCCTTCGGGCCGAGGCACAGCAGGCTTGCGGCAAGACATCCAAAGGAAATGCACGCATCGTTAGCCCGCAGGAATCTATCCCTTGCGATGCCGAATTTTCGAACGCATGCGTCGTTTCTTCCGGCCGATCTTCCGGCGGCCTTTTCCGCTTTTCTTTGTTCCCACGAAATGGTCCCTTCAGGGTGAGGCTGGTCAGCCGAAACAGGAAAACCACCAGTTTACCCGCCGTGAGCGTTCGTGGCAAGCGGGGGAGCGAGGGTCCGCGGCCTCATCACGCGGTTGCCCATGCCGGCTGTGCCGACTAAATTGGTGGTAGGGGCGTTCCGCCGGGTTTCCCGGGCGGTTTTCGCTCAGTTCTACCCGAAGCGAGGGAGCAAGGATGCTTTGCGGCGACTCTAAGTGAACAGAACCGAAGCGCAAACTCGACCACCCGACGTGCAATCTACCGACGAGGAGCTTGCCCTGGCTGCCATGCGAGGGGATGCCGAGGCGTTTGGTGTCCTCGTTGTGCGGTTGCGCGGCGCGCTGATTGGATACGTGGCCGGCCTGATCGGCAATCGTCACGAAGCGGAGGAGATTGCGCAGGAAGCCTTCCTTGCAGCCTGGCGCAACCTGCACGGTTTACGCCGGCCGGCCTCCGTGGGAGCGTGGCTTTTCCGGATAGCCCACAACTTGACCACCAAGCGGGCGAAGGGGCGGCCCGCCGTTCCACTGACATTCGACCCCGTAGGGCCGACGCCCGATGCAGCATACGAGGAGCGGTTGCTTGGCGTGCTTGCGGCGGTGAGCCGTCTGAGCGAGGAACACCGCGAGGTGATTATGAGGAAACATTTCGGAGGCTACAGCGGCAGCGAGATTGCGGAGCAGCTTGGCGTAGCTCCCGGAACGGTGCGCAGCCGCCTGTCGCGCGCGTACGCCGAAATTCGTATCTTGATCGAGAGCGACGCCAACAAGAATCGTGCCCCTACGTAAACGCGGAAAGGGGAACGGCACTTTCCGTTATCAGCCGAGGAATTCTTCCATGAGTACATCCGACGAGCAGAATCGCGAGCTTCAGCAGGCCCTTGACGAGGCCGGTCGCTGGTGCCGTCCGCATCATCCGGGCTGGGCAACTTTGCAATCGCGTTTGGCCGAAGCCGGCCCGGCGCTCCCCGGCGCAGCCCACCCGCCGGTCCGACCGAGTCGGAATCGGGCCCGTCGCCGGTGGCGTCGGGTCTTGGCCGGAGCCGCCTGTGCGTCGGCTGTCGTTTTGGCTGTCGGAGTGTATCTGCTGCTGCCGCCGGCATCGCAGGAATCGCCCGGCCCCATTGCTGAGGCACCCTCGCCCCCCGAACCACCCCGGCTCGAAATGGCGCTGGCCGACGACTGCCAAATCGAGCCGAGCGGCGATGCGCGGTACGAGGTGGTCGAGCCGCGCCGGATTCGGCTGGAGCACGGCGAACTGTACGTTTCGGTCGGTGAAGAAACCGTACCCCACGATCCGTTCATCGTTGAGACGCCGGCCGGCGAGGCGCGGAGCACGGCGTCAAGCTTCGTGGTCGAAACCCGTTCGGTCGAATCGACCGAGGACCAGCCCGAGCCCCGAGAAGGCCGTCCCGTGTCGCCCCCTTTCGGCATGAGGGCGCTCACGCAGGTGCTTGTCCTGGCCGGCGTCGTTCAGTTGGTCGGGTCGGAGTTGAACTTGGAGGCCCGGTCGGGCGAGGTCCTCGCCGCCGAGACTTCGCCGCCGGAGAAGCCCGCGCCCCGGCTCTCCATTCCCGGCTTCAGCATGCTTGCCTCGCCGCAACACGTCGAGCAGGTGGGCCTGACAGACGACCAGAAGGCGAAACTCGGGGATATTTCCGCTGCGTACCGGGAAAGCCTGCGGGGAATCCGGGTCGATTTCCGGGAGGTGCCGGCCGAGGAACGTCAAGAGAAGATTCGGGAGATTCAGAACAAGTCGCGAGAGGCCGCCAAGAACGCCTATCAGCAGGCTCGCGACCTGCTCACCCCGGAGCAGATCGACCAGCTCAAGAATATCCAACTCCGCAGCAGCGGTTGGGTCTTCCTCCAAAGCGACCGCTACCACGAACAGTTGGGTATTACCGCGGAACAGAAAGAAAAACTGACTTCCGTGATTGCCGACATGCAGCAAAGCTATGCCGCAATCCAGGAGGAAATGCGCAAGACCCGCGAGGAGTCGTTCGAGCGGGCCCTCGAAATACTCGACCCCGAACAGATCGAGAAACTCAAGGACCTGGGCATCGGGCAGCAATTCTGGTGGCAACCGCGGAGCAGCGTTCCGGCGCAGCAGAAGCAGTAGTCGCCGTCGCGTTCCGCCCGACCGTGCACGCTGGCAATCGCCGACGCAAACGGTCCCCCCTTCCTCTGGCGGACGAACCGCGCTCGCGGCCACGTCGTGGACGGCGCTATGCTTGAGGAGCCCTCCGGGCTGCATTCTCTCGTTGTTGTACTCAAGTCGGCGCGGCAGCGGCGGGCATCTTCATGGCCCCTCGAATGGCGGGGCAAAGGGTGCTTGCCGCGACTTGCGTACAACAACGGGGCGCGCTCTTGGGCAGTGCTCTCCAGGCGATTCTCGCCAACGCGCCGCGCTGTCGCGAGCGGCGTTTCTCCCTATCCCTACGTTGCGTAAGGGTTTAGTGCAACGCACCGGGTCGTTTGACTTTGCCTCTGCCGAAGGAGGGCGGCGGTGGCAGGGGAATTCGCAGTGGACACTTTGGAAATGGGAAATTTTTCGGAGCCGGCTGCAAGCCCTTGCAGTGCTTTCAGTTGCGTCATTGCTAGCAGCGCAACGACCCGGTCGGCTCTCCAGCCGACGCGGACGCGTGCAGGACGCGATCATTTTTCTTTACGGGATTTTTTCCTGAGTGCGGTTTTCGCTTACACTGTTTCGCTAGGGCTTTTCGCTTGCCTTTCCGGGGTTTTCTATAAAAATCGGATGTCCCGGTGCCATGGAGGCGTCCGGTCCATCTTGATCCATCGACAATCCAAGGAGTTCCCGCGAATGACCGCCACGGAAGCTGAACACGAAGTCCAGCGTTGTGCCGCCCGCCTGTATGCCGCCAATACCGATTGGGCCACCTTCTACCGCGAGGTGCTCGGCGTCCACGGAATCGTGCGCCGCCTGTACCGGACGCGGGAGGCGCTGGCCGCCTTCAAGGACACCGACGCCTACGCCGAGATCCAGCGCATGCTGCGAGAATTGCGCGACAAGAAGGAGTTGAAGGTCAACCGCGAGGAAGAGCCGACCACCATCATCACGGTCCGCATTCCCAAGAGCCTCCACGCGGCGCTCCGCGACGAGGCCTACGAGCACCGCACGAGCATGAACCGACTGTGCATCTCGAAGCTGCTGCACATCATCGGCGCCGAGGAAGGCAACGTGCCGTCGCCGCCGGAAAGTGGAGGGGGAGTGGACCTGTAAGCCGGGTTTCGTTCCTCCCCCAAAGGGGAGGCGACGGTCATTTATCTAGGACGCCGATTGCTCGGCGCCTCGAGCGATCTACCCGAGAGTCGGGGGCGAGCCGGACCAGCCCGCGCGACCGCCCGGCCGAACGGATCGGCCGGGCGGGTCGGCTGCTCTCTGCTTGATCTTGCACCGGGTGGGGTTTGCCTAGCCGGGCCGGTCGCCCGG
>CAYPWB010000068.1:0-19265 GCA_964414315.1 uncultured Planctomycetaceae bacterium
TCTAACAACGAGCCCGCGGTCGCAACCTCAGATGGCCTCGCCGCCGCGTTCGCCGGTGCGGATGCGAATGCAGTCTTCCAGCGGGAGGACGAAAATCTTCCCGTCGCCGATTTCGCCCTTCTCGCCCGTCCGGCCGCCCTGAATGATCGCGTCGATGGTGGGTTCTAGGAACTCCTCGTTGACCGCGATCATCAACTGCACTTTCCGCAGCAGGTTCACGGTGAACTCGTGCCCGCGATACACCTCGGTTTGCCCGCGCTGCCGGCCGAACCCCTGCACGTCCATCACGGTCAGGCGGAACACTTCCACCTCGGCCAAGGCGGCCTTCACGGCCTCCAAGCGGTTCGGTTGAATGATGGCGACAATCAGCTTCATGGGAATTCTCCCGGGCGGAAAACGGCAAGGTTGTATGGTACCGGATGCGAGGGGGCGATGCCAGGGTGCCCGCCCGAGTTCCGAACAGTATGCGGGCCAGGCGGGCGAAAGGGGCCTTCCCTGGGGAACCGTCCGGTTCGGCAAGAAGGGAGTCGACCCGGGCAGGGACCGGTTAGGGCCCCCACCCGGGCCGTTCGGTCGGCGTCAATCAAAAGGTCACGTGAGGGTCGGCTGCCCCGCGCCGTTCCGGGCGGCAGACCCCAGGGGTCTCATGCACTTTCCACCGCAGTTCGGGCGTGGGCATGGGCTGCCGAGCCGGCCATCCCCATCGAGTTCCCGGCCACGCCGGTGACGAAGGCCGGCGGATAGGCGTACACGCCGTGCTCGGTTAGGTCGAGGCCTTCGATTTCCTCCGCCTCGCTGACTCGCAGTCCGACGGTGTACTTGATTGCCAGGAAGATTAGGAGGCTGACGGGGAACGCCCACAGGAATCCCGAGGCGACGCCGATGGCTTGGATGATCAGTTGGGTAACGCCTCCGCCGACTAACAGCCCTACCTCGCCGTGGAACAGCCCGACGGCCAGGGTGCCGAAGGCGCCGCAAACGCCGTGCACCGAGATGGCCCCGACGGGGTCGTCGATACGGGCCTTATCGAACGCCACACAGGACACAACCACCAGGATTCCGGCCAACAAGCCGGTCAGAGCGGCGAAGTGGACGGGAATCACGTCGCAGCCGGCGGTAATGGCCACCAGACCGGCCAACGCGCCGTTTAGCGCGAACGAGGTGTCGGGCTTTCGGAACAGCACCCAGGAGGTGACCATGGCGCCCACCGCTCCCGCGGCTGCCGAAAGGTTCGTGGTGACGGCAATGAAGGCAAAGTCGCCGTTGCCAATGGCCGTGGTGCTGCCCGGGTTGAAGCCGAACCAGCCGAGCCACAGGATGAACACGCCGAGGGCGGCCAGTGGAATATTGTGCCCGGGGATCGGGGTGATTCGGTTGCCGCTGTACTTTCCGAGCCGGGCGCCCAGCACGATGGCGCCGGCCAGGGCTGCCCAGCCGCCGATCGAGTGAACCACCGTAGAGCCCGCGAAGTCGAGGAAGCCGTTCTCGCCACCCAGCCCGAGCCGCTCGTGAACGTTTTCCAGCCAACCGGCCCCGTTGAACAGCCCGCCCCATGCCCAACTTCCGAAAATCGGGTACACGAAGACGGTGATGGCAACGGTGTAGATCAGGTAACTGGAAAACTTCGTACGTTCGGCCATCGCACCGGAAACGATCGTGGCGGCGGTCGCACAGAACACGGTCTGGAAGATCAGGAACGCCCAGTTGAAGTTGTTGTCGCCGGCATCGAAGACAAAATCGCTCGTTCCGAAAAATCCGTTGTACGAAGCGCCGAACATCAATCCGAAGCCGACCAGCCAGAACGTCAGACTTCCGATGGAGAAGTCCATCAGGTTCTTCATGATGATGTTGCAAGCGTTCTTCGCGCGGGTGAATCCGGCCTCGACCATGGCAAACCCGGCTTGCATGAAGAAGACCAGAAATGCCGCGATACAGGTCCACAGGGTGTCGGCGTCGGTGGCAAGTTGAGCGAGTGCCGAGCCCTCGCCGGGCGCCGCCGCGACCTCGTCGGCCAGCGCGTCGCCGGCGGCCATCAGTACCCCCGCAATCGCTACGACTCCGAGAACGCCATTCAGTCCACTCCGAAAACGCCTGCTCCCAGTCATCTGTCACCTCGTCTCGCCAAAGATCATGTGGAATGACTCGCCCGCGCGACAGGCGCACGCCGAAAACGACGGCGCGCCGCGTTGGGCACAACACACGTGAGGCGGGCGTCCGACCGACCGACCTGCACGGTCGGTTTGATGGTAAGCAACTCGCGTGCCCAAACCACGCCACAAGGAGACCCGGTGGGCAGAAGGAAGCGAATTCCCCAGGTTTTGGCGGATCTTGGACGTCAAAAGACTCGCATTTCACATGAGGCAACCCCAAAGAATGCACAACCTATAGGCTCTGAACGCGCGCATCTTGTGCAGCGACTAGGCATTTCGCCGCAGAAAAGGGAGCACTTTCACGGAAGAAGCCACTAATAGGTCAGAATAGCGTCCATGGCGAAGGTGACCTGATCGCGGCTATCGCCGGCGTTGAACGGCAGTGCGTTGCCGGGTACGGGCCCGGGGGGGCCGTCGTACCAATCCCAACGGACCTCGGGGCGAAAGAGCCAGTTGGGGGTGGGGCGCCACTGGAGGCCGGCGGTCAGGGCGTAGAAGTCGCCGGCGTATCCTCCGCCGTTCCAGGCCCGCCCCTGCGCCCAGGGCGCGTTGCCCACGCCCCAAACGCGTCGGCCGTGGGCGTCGCGGAGCCATTCGATGCGAGTACAGGCCGACCATTTCGGGGAGAGGGAATACAAGAGGTACTGATTGACGCCGTACCACTCCGATTGGCCCCCTCCGGGCGCGGTCCCGTCCTCAACCCCCAGGTTGTGCTGGAAGATATACTCGAACCGCTCGGTGAGCTTGGCTTTCCAGACCAGACTGGAGGCGAAGCGGTTCGCCTGGCCGTCGGCGGCAAAGGGAGTGATCTGCGGACCGACCGATACGGCGTACGCGAGCGAGGATCGCTGGTGCCACGGGGTGTGCTTCAGCCCTCCCATGAAGTCGTACGTGTCGGTCGAGTCTTCCCACATCATCCAGCCCCGATGAAAACCGCCCTGGACGAGCCACTGCTCGGTGACTTGGTAGTCGGCCATCACGCCGGTCACCAGCAAGGGCTCGGTGTAGCTCATGGCGTAGGAATGGGAGTACAGGGGGTTGAGCACAGCGGGCACAACTTCGTAGCCAAGGATGCCGGCGAAGTGCCCGGCGCGAATCTTCAGGTTATTGTAGGCGAGTTCGAGATAGGCTTGCGGGATGACGATGCCGTACGACTGCCCCGGCCCGTTGATCCGGTCCTCAAGACCGTAGTTCACCCCGTACCTCCAGTCGGTGCCGTAAATGAGGTCGACGTGGCCGCCCCAGTCCCAGCCGTATCCGCCCGTATTGGTCGGACGGCTGAGGTAGAGCCACAACTGGTTCATTTGGTACTCGCCGTCCCAGTCGTTCGTGGCGACGGGGCCGTTGTATCCGTCGGCCGGATTCCGCGAGTTGAACGTGATGCCCTGCTGCAGCCATCCGCCCGTTCTAATACCGGCCTTCTCAAGGGCCGGCGGTTGCGGCAAGGTCCACGGTTTGGGCGGATTGGCCGAAACTGTGGTGGTGGCCAACAGCAGCAGCGCGACGGCGAGTTGCAAGCATCGGACGGGTCCCATCGTACACATGCCTCCCTGCAAATGAAACGCTTTTTGGGTTCCGGTACGCGAACCGCCGGCGACATTTCAGCCGCCGGCGGTTCGCAAATGATGGTGCGTTCGGGTATTTCCCTCGACGGAAGGAACGTCGCTAGAACGTGGCAATCACGTCGAAGCCGCCCGAGAACTGGTCGACATTGCCTCCCGGGTACGGCGTGCCGGTACCCTCAAACCAGTCGTACCGCAGTTCCGGTCGGACCGTCACATTGGCGTGGGGTTTCCAGTTCAGGCCGGCCGTCACACCGTAGAAGTTCCCGACGTCGCCCGTCACCCGAGCGCCATCGTCGTCGCGGAACCACTCGAACCGCAGGCCCGACGCCCAGCGCGGATTGAGTTGGTACAGGAAGTACTGGTTGATGCCGTACCATTCCGTGTCGTTGTTGTTGGCCAGACCGTAGTTGACGCCCAGGTCGTGCTGAAGGATGTAGGTGAACCGTTCGGTGAGGTTCCACTCGAACACGATGCTGTTCATGTACAGGTCGCCGTCGTTGTTGCGGGCGCCGTTTCCGAACTGGCCCGAGGTCACAGCCCACGTGAGGCTGGCTCGGTCCGTAAGCTGGGCGGAGACGCCGCCAAGGAACATCGACGCTCGATCCAGATCGCGCCAGCCGCTGTCCCAGCCGTTGGTCCAGCCGGCGTGGGCGGTCAAGCGGTCGCCGAATTCCCGCGAAAGGAGCACCCCGGTGTGGGTGAACGGTTCGCCGTAGTACATGGTGTACGCGTGGCTGTAGAAGAAGTTGTCGGGGGCCTGAACCACTTCGTAACCAATGAGGGTGTAGAAGTGGCCGGCTTTCAAGGTCCAGTCGTCCCAGGCGAGGGTGCCGTACAGTTGAGGCATGGCCGAGCCGTAGAACGGCGAGGTGTCCCAACCGAAGTCCCAGTCTTCGTCGCCGAAGGCCTGGGTGTCGGGCCCATCGACGCCGAACACGTAGTCGACGTGGCCGCCCCAGTCCCAGCCGAGCGCGTCGGTGTCGGTTTGCTTATCGAGGTAGAACCACAACTGGTGCAGGTTGAACTCGTTGCGGTCGTTGAAGCCCAGCGGTCCGTTGTCGCGATTGCCTCGCGAGTTGGCCAGCACGCCGGCCGACATCCAGCCGCCGGCCGTGATGCCGTGGCACTGCATGTAGGGCGTTTGCGGCAGGGTCCAGGGATCGCCGACGTTCGGACAGAACAGCGCCCGTCCGAGCGGGCCGTATGCCCGGCCTCCGCCAGTCGACGGGTAATGCGCCGCCGTGGGAGCGTAGCGCGCGTTCGATTGCCCGTTTTCGTAGTCGCTGGGCGAGGGGGCTGCGCCGTCCTCGACCATGTAGTAGTCCAAATTGTCGTACGCGTATCCGGTCGGCTGCACGGACCGCGGCTGATACAACTCAGCCGCGTCGGCTCCGGGATACCACGGCGTTCCAACGAGCGCGCTGACTAACGCGACGCCGGCCCATTGCATGATCCTCATCGTCTTGCACTCCGCTTCGTGAAATGTGGGTGGGGCTCGCCAAAGGACATTCGGCAGAGTCGGGCAAGCGCAACCGACCGTTCAATGTCCGCCCCTGACGGACCTGCGCTTCCCGCTGCCCAGCTTTGCATTTTTTCCTATCGGCCCAACCGTCAAACCCGATTGACACCAAACACGGCAGAAATCGGCCGTTTCGAGCAAAAACCGACCTTCCCTGAGAAACCCTGACGATTACGGAAACTTCGCGTAGGCCCCCTGAGGGTTTCGCGCGTTTCTCCATCAAAGCAATGGCAAATGCGTGACTTCCCGCGGCACGCCTACCGGCTGCCCGCGAGGGCCAAGACGGCCGACAATACGACGAAGAGCGTCAGAGAGATCAGCGTGGCCGGACGGCTTACCCGACCTCGCGCTGCGCCGAGGCCGAAGGCGGCCCCCAGGCCATTCCATAGCGCCAGCCCGAGCGCGACGGCGGCAACGCCGAACAGAACAAGTTGCCATTGGGGCGCTCCGTGACGCATCAGGTTGGCGGCATCGGCGATGCCGCCAACGGAACCCACTCCGATGTAGGCACCGTTCGCCACCAGGCAGAATCCCGCGAAGAAACGAAAAAGGAACCGCCCGGGGACGCGCAGGGCGAGGGCCGCCAAGTACACCAGAAGCGGCAGCAAGGCGCCGACGGCCGGGCCGGCCCACGTCACAAGCAGGGGGTGGGGATTCGGGTGCACGTCGGTCCGGGAGATGGTCAGCGGGTGCAGGACGACGCGCACGACGGTTCCGCCCGTCGCATAAGCACCCAGCACGTGCCCCAATTCATGCACCGCCTGCATGGCCAGCCAACAGAAGCCGAGGAACGTCACGACGAGCACGGCCTGTTGGATCCGGATGTGCATGCTACGAACTCGCAGGCATTACAACGACAAAACGAATTCGACCAGGTCGTCGATCTGCTCGTCGGTGAGCCGTTCGCGTCGCCCGCCCCTCAGGCCGTGCCTGCCTTCATCGAGCAACTCGCGAATGGTCAGGTAGCGGCCATCGTGAAGGTACGGAGCCGTCCGCCATGCCTCGACAAGCGTCGGGGTGATGAACTTGTCGGTGCGGTCGCGAGCGTTGCGGCTTCCCACGTTGTACGGGTTCGCATCGGTGTACAGCGGCGCCGGGTGGCACAGGTGGCAAGCGACCTCGCTGCTGTGAAATAGTTTTCGTCCCCTTTGGGCCCCGGGGCTCAGCCGGCCATCGACCAGGTACGGGCTGGGCACCGGCCGGAGCGACTTAAGGTACGCGTCGATCGCGGCCGATTTCTCCTCCGGCACTTCATTGAACAGGATGTGCATGAACCCGGCACGCACGGCCGCCTCGGCAGTGGCCCGCACGCCCTCGGCCATCGACGGCGACGTTTCATGCGCAAGCAGCATGCTCTTGGTGTTCTTGAAGTTTCCGAAGCCGTCGTTCATCAGGTCCCAGTTCAGCCCGTCCATGCGTGCACCGGGGTGACAGCTCGCGCAGCTCTGCCAGTGCTGGAAGCAGAGGGTCGCGTCGTGAAAGAGCATTTCGCCCCGGCGCTCCTCCGTAAGCACCGGCGTGGGGCCCAAGGCAATGGACCGCACCGGCGGCGCCGCATTGCCGGATTCGGCCAAATCGAACACGGCCACGCTGTCGCTGAAATACTGGGCTACGTACACGTTCGAGCCGGCAACCGCCAGTCCTCGCGGACCGGCCCCCGGCAAGGCGTGGCGCCGCCACAGGCTCTCGCCCAGGCTTACGTAGGTGGGCCATGCGCGCATCAGAGGCTGCATGCTGAGGCGGGCGAAGTCGCCCATCAGTTCCGGCCCGCCAATCAAGCTCAGTTCGCCGGTTCCGGCAACGGCCACACACACAACCGATCCATCCGCGGTCGATGCAACACCCCGGGGATTCGCCGCTCCGCGTACTCGCTCATCGAGCCCGATTATCCGCAAGACCTTTCTCTCCGCCACGTCGACAACGCTGACGATGTTCACGTTGATCCAGCCCATCTCGATGCGAAAGGGCGTTTCCTCGAAGTTCCCCACCAGGTGCGTCACCAGCGCATAGCCGGTGCCCGGCAACATGTGCAAGCCGCGCACGCTGTGAGCGCCGTGGGCGAGCGGAATCGCGGCGGTTTCGTGCGTGTCGGTGTCGATGACGGAAACCACCGCGGCCACGTGGCCGGTGAACTCGGGGTCGAGCCGGGAACGGGGCATGTGGTTTGCCACGAGAAGCGTTCGGCCGTCGTCGGTCAACGCCGCGGCGACCGGCTCGCGCACGGCGGCCACGCGGGCCGTTTCTCGGCCGGCTTCCAGGTCGATCACCGAAACGTCGTTCGAGAACCGGTTGCAGAGGTAGGCCCGCCGTCCGTCGGGGCCGACCACGGGGCTCATGGCGGTGTGCCCGACCGGAATCGCGGCCAGCCGAGCCCCGGTTTCCGCATGGAGCACGAGCAACGTGCTTTCCGGCGCGGCGCAGGCGACCAGCAGTTGTTTTCCGTCGGGTCCGACGGCCAGACCGGTGGGTTCGCCGGGCACGTCGACCCGTCGCACGACGCGTCCCGCGGGCAGTTCCACCCACACCACTTGCTTCGCGTCGGTACATGCCACGAAAAGCGTTTCGCCATCGGGCGCCACGGCCACGGCCGACGGGCCGAGATAGGCCGGCTGGGCGGAAGACGCGCAGGCCGTGGATTGCGACGCCGCGAGGAGGGCTATCGGCAGCGCAGCAATCGCGGCGATTCGAAAGACCATCGCTCTGAGTATTCCGGAAAGCAGCACAGGGCCCGGGAAGCGTTTCAGACCATCCATGGCACAGTCTCTATGCAACCGTGGTGCAGGAATAAGCTCTCCGTTGGAGTTCACGCTTCAGCGTGCAAACCGAAGAGGTGCGATCTCCCGCACGCTGAAGCGTGAACTCCAACTGGTGCAAACGCAAGTCCGTTCCTGTACCCGCGCAACAGTGGGGGCACGCGGCTACTTACTTCCTGCCCGGCCTCCCGGCGTGTCAATTTTCCTGGGCTTTGCCGGAACCGTTTTCCCGGTTGAGGTGGCGCCGCAGGTAGCGGGCGCGTTCGATGTTCCGGTCGACGGCGCCCAACTCGCCACCGGCGAGTTTTTGCAGGTGGGCGGGCTGCGTGTAAATGAACAATTCGTTGACCTTGGGAATGGGCAAATCGGGGATCAGGCCGAGATTCACCCCCATGCGCACGCTGGACAGCAGGTGCATCGTCTCCTCGGAACTGATCGTCTGCGCTGTACGGAGAATGCCGTACGCCCGGCTTACCCGATCGTGCAGGTTCTCGTGGCTTTCCTTCACGAGGAAATCGCGAGCCTGACGCTCGTAATCGATAATGACCGGGACGATCTCGCGGATTTGCTCGATCAGTTCGGTTTCCGCTCGCCCAAGGGTCACCTGATTGCTGATTTGGTAGAAGTCGCCCATCGCCTGCGAACCTTCGCCGTACAGCCCGCGCACCGCGAGGTTGATCTTCTGGAGGCTTCGGAAGACCTTTTCGATTTGCCGGGTGATGACCAGCGCCGGCAGGTGGAGCATAACACTCACGCGCATCCCGGTTCCGACGTTCGTCGGGCAGGCGGTCAAGTAGCCCAGCCGTTCATCGAAAGCATACGTGACGCGCTGCTCGACGAGGTCGTCGAGTTGGTTGATTTGCTCCCACACGCCGGGGAGGTCGAACCCGCTTTGCATCATCTGGATGCGCAGATGATCCTCCTCGTTGATCATCAGGCTGGTGGTTTCGCGGTCGTTGATGGCCACGGCGCGAGAACCTCCGCTCTCGGCGTGCTCGCGGCTGATCAGATGTCGCTCGACGAGCAACTGGCGGTCGAGCAGTTCGAGCTCCTCCACGTCGACGTAGAGCAAGTGGCTGGAGGATTCCAGGCTCAAAACGCGTTCGCGCAGCATCTCTTCAATGCGTACGCGGTCCTGCTCGTTCGCCCGGGAGATAAAGGGAAAGTCGGCGAGGTTCCGAGCCAGCCGAATGCGGCTGCTGATGACGATATCGGCCTCGGGACCGGCGCCCCGGAGCCACTCGCCGCTGGTGTTGGTCAGGTCACTGAGTTCCACAGACACGACTCCGCCTCGTCTCGACACGTGGGTTGTGCGGGTTTCTCACCTACTGCCAGAATACCCGATTTCGGCTTCCGTGGGAAGCAGGGCACACCCGCAGGCTGCAACCGCTGCTCCGAATCGCCCGGGCAGAGTCGGCGCGAACGGGCGTTCTCAAGGGGATTCCTGCCCAGCCCCGACGTACTGTCGCGGGCGGCTACTCGGGTTCCTGCTCAATCCGACGGATTTCGTCTCGGAGTTCTGACGCGCGTTCGTATTGCTCCTGCTCAACGGCCGCCTGCATCTCTCGGCGCAGCCGGATCAATTGGGTCCGCTGCGCACTGCCCTCAGCACTCCGGGCGGGGTGCTTCCCGGTGTGCTCCGTTTCGCCGTGAATGTTCAAAATGAGAGGCTCCAATTGCTTCTGGAATGCCGCATAATCGTTCGGACACCCGAGTCGGCCCTGGTTGCGGAACTCGTAAAACGTCATACCGCACACCGGGCAAGCTTGTTTGTCGAGTTTGGCGAGTTCCTCGGCCGTTTGGCCGATGGCCATCTGCTGTGCCATCTGTTGGGCGAGCACCGCCGCCATGCTCCCGGCCCCGCTCGGCTCCGAACCCGACTGGGAAAGGTACTCCCTCGCGTGCTCCTCGCAAAGGTGGACCTCCTTGGGCTTCCCACCGGTAAGCTCCGTGATGTGAAAAGTGGCCGGCTTTTCGCACTTTTGGCATCTCATGGTGGAAACGACCCCCCTTGATGGAACGAGAACGCACCCGACCCGCAGGAAAAATGGCAAGCAACGGGTGAACATTGGCATTATAACGGCCCTCGGCCCTCCGTCAAGGGAACGCTGCGGGCGACCGCGCGCCGCAGCCGGCCGCTGTTGGAGGCAAGGTGGGGCAAGAAAATTGGACGCCGAATTGCATAGGGCAGCCTTCCAGGCAATTCGGCGGACAAGACGGGTTGGGAGTCTATCCCGCCGGTCTCGTCCCTGCCAGGTGGTTGTGGTGCAACGCCTGTCCGCCGATCAGATAGGCCTGCGCGTTTCCACCTGGTACCGGACGGCGGCCGCGGCGAGGAACAGCCAGTTGGCGGCAACGAAGCCAATGGCCTCGTACTGACCGCCGGCGCCGCCGCCGTAGCTGTGCAGTCCGCTGCCGAACACATAGTTCACGCCGTACCAGGTCATGAGGATCGTCGTCAGCCCCAAGACGGCGCCGGCAGTGAGCCCGAAGTCGCCGAACCAGCCGATGTAGCGGCCGTGCAGGATGGCCATGTAGGCAAGGATGCAAATGAGCGACCAAACCTCCTTGGCGTCCCAACTCCAGAACTTCCCCCAAGCCACGTCGGCCCACAGGGCGCCGAGGATCGTGCCGACGGTGAGCAGCAGCACCGCCACCTGAACGGCTCGATAGATGAACCCGGCCAGGCGGTGGCACGCGGTGGGCGGCCTGCGGCCGACGGTTTCGGGGGCGGAGGGAGCCGGATTGCGATAGCGGCCAAACAGATAATACGCCAGCGCGATATTGGCCAGTCCCCAGGCCAGCGCGCCCGCCCCGTAACTGGCCGTGATCGACAGCACGTGCATGGTGAGCCAGAAGTTGTCGCGTAAAATGGGCTGAAGTGCCTGGATGTCGCGGTTGAAGATCGGCGCCTGATAGGCGATCACGCCGACGAGGAACCCTACCGCCGCGCCCACCAGGACGAACATACGGCGGGAGAAAGCCTCGTCGGCCGCGGCCGAAGCTCCCTCGGAAACCCATTGGCGCGGGATAGCGACTAAGGAAATCGCGGCGGCCAGCAGCAAGCGCGGCGTAAGCCACACCGTGGGCACGAGCACGGCCAAACCGGCAGCCCAAGCCAGCAGGTCGCTCGTGGTGGGCAAGGTTTGGCCCGAATCCACTGTGGGCAACAGCCGGAAGATGGCGCGCCCGCCCGAGCCGTATGGCAGCATCGTCAGCGCATAAACCAGTCCGGCCATCATCGCAATCTGCGGCAGAAGCAACAGCCATTGGGCTCCCGCAACGCCAGGCGGCGTATCGGGCGGGTCGGCGGACGCTGCCCGCGAGGCGGCCCCCGGCGATGCGTCGGGGCTTTCGGCGCCGGCGACGGCCTCCTCGCGGTCGATTCCCTGCTGCTCGGAACGCCGCCGCGCGCCGCGAACGCCGGGAAGCAACGCGCGCAACGGCGGCGGCAACGCCGTGAGCCGCCACGCCGCCGCCATGCCGGGCCACAGCAGCGGCAGCAACGTGAACCACACCCCCAGAAGCGCCACGGTGTAGGCGACGAACACCACCGTTTCGAACATGTTCGTCACCGCGGTGTATCCGGTAATGTACGTACGCAACGCCAACCCGTACACGATGATCGCCTGGGCCAGCACGAGGATGGCGGTTCCCAGCCAGAACATCGGCTTGCGCAGGACGAAAAAGCTCGTGGCCGTACACGCCGTAGCCAGCAAGCACACGACCCACGACCACAGGAACGGCTGCACCCGATTGTAGTGCAGTTCCGCGCGATTGAAGCCCTGCGGCGGGTAGGCCGTTTCGGCCAACATTCGTTCCCGGTCGTCTTTCTCACCGGGGATGTCGAGTTCCCGGCGGATCGGCTCGATCGCCTCGCCCAGCGAGCGTACGGCAGCGGCGAACTGCTCCATCGACTGTGCGAATTGCTCGGTGCGCCGCGGATTGCGCCGGTCGGTGAACACGGCGCCTACCCGGGCGAACGCGTCGCGCACCGCCTGCAACTCGCGCGGCGGCAGGTCGGCCAGCAAGGCGTCGGAACCGAGGATGAGGGTTTGCAGGGAAAGCCAAGGCGAACGCTGATCGCCCGTCTCCCGATCGGCGCGCAGGGCCTCCGGGTCGAGGCCCGGCACCAGGCGCACGGCGCGGCCGACGTCGTACAGAGCCCAGTGCAACTGTTCGGCCGCCTCGGCCATTTCCCGGGCTTTCGCCGTACGGCGCTGCACCAGCGCACGCTGCCCTTCGTCGGCCTGTGGATTGGCAAAGACCGCGTTCCGGTGCTCCTCCATAAGCTGCGCAAAGCGGTCGCAGGCCGCCCGGAACTCGACCACCAGCGGGTCGGCCTCCGCGGCGGTGAAGGTCGAGCCGCGTGCGAGACCCGCCAATTGCTCGAACGTGCGCCGGACCGCCAGGTGCGCCTCCTCCAATTCGGGCGCCGGCTTGGGCTCATTTGGGCCCGGCCGCGGGCCCGCCTCGATCCACAGGTTGTGAGTCTCGATGAGCTTGTCGCCGAAACGGCGGTTCGTGTCGACGTCGATCTCGGCCGCCGGGTTGTAGGTGAGCAACCGGTACAGCGCATACGCCTGGTAAAGCTGGTTCACGTGGCGGTCGACCCCGACCACGGAGAACTCGCGTCCCTCGCGGCGTGCCCGGCTTTGCGCTTCGCTTATTTCGCCCAGGCGGCGGCGGAACGCTTCGGCTTCGATCAACCGGGCGGGGCTGACGTGCTTCAGCCGGCTGCCGTCGCGGCTCCGCAGCGGAAGATCGAGCAAATCGCGGCGCAGCTCCTCCGGCCGCGCCGTCAGGAACGGGATGTGCTCCCAGATTTCGGGCTCGACAAGCCACGAGAAGAGCAGTTCCGGCGCCGTAAACCGCCGCGGTTTCCCGTCGGGGAAGACCGCGTCGCGCGCGGCCTGCGCCGCCATGCCGCCGCCCGAGCCGCGTGCAACGTCGGCCGGATCCAGCACCGGGTTCGAACGGCCGCATATTTCGCGCACCACCACGTTGGCGAAGGTCTCCAGCGGCTTCCGCCGTCCGCGGTCGAACGCCGGCATGGTGCGCCACGCCGAGAAATCGAGTTCCGCCGCTGCCGCCGCACTGCCGGTCACGAGCGCGCCGCAAACCGGCACGAGCAACGCCACGCCGAAGAGTAAGGAAAGCCAAGTCGTACGCTGTCGGGTCATTTTGAGTTCTGTCGGTGTTCAGCCGAAGATTGGATGGGTGGAGCGTCAGAGCGGGTCGCCTTCGCGCGTCGCCTCCTTGCCTTCCGCCCGTAAAAAATCAGCACGAATCCGATGCAAACCAGCACGGAGCCGAAATACTTCAGGCCCCGGCCCGGATCGTAGTTGACCGAAAGGACCGATAGGAACAACTGCCGCTGCTCCCGCCGGTCGGTTACGTACTGCTCGTACTGCGGGTCGCCGGGCTTGAACGGGCCGTCGAAGCTCGATTGGTAGAAGCGGTACGAGCGCCCCGTAGCCGGGTCGGTAAAATCGACCGGCGCGTTGAGGGTAATGAGCACGTCTTCCAGAAGCGGCCGGGGTGGGTCGCGGCGGTCCAGAAAGTCGACCGTGCTGGCATAGTGCGAGACCGTGTCGGCGCCCGGGTCCAGTTTCCGGTCGAACCGGTGAAGCAGCACGCTGAAGCCTAGTTCCACGGAGCCTCGCGGCATGGTAAGCGCCACGCGACGCCCCTCGCCGGACACTTGTCCGCGGAACTGGCGGGGGAGCGGCACCGGCCGGCCCTCTTCGTCGGTGTCGGCCATTCCGTACGGCAGGCCGGCAAGCCAGAACTCCTCACTGTTGCCGTCCACCGTCAACCGGGCACGCACCTGCGGTTGCCTCCGGCCTGGGCTCAGCTTCTTGCTAAACGCCTGAGGCAGTAGTTTGGTGCCGGGCTGATCAGCGGAATCGAACTCCAACACGCGAACGGTCAGGGCCGCCGGCGTCTGCTCGAGCATCGCCGCCGGTTCGCCGCTCGCCGGAAGCCGGCCCGTGGCAACCGCCCCGGGCGGACGCCACGCGCGGTAAACCAGTTCCTCGTCCGGGGTTTGAACCAAGTCGATCCGCGGCCGACGGGCATTGACCAACACGCGCGGGTCGAGCCGCTGCCGGTCGGCCTCGGGCCGCTCGGCGTCGGGATCGAAATAGAAGGTGCCGTAAATGCCATTTTGCTCGTCATACCGGTTCAATTCGGGAAAATCGGCCAGCAGCAGCATCCGTTGCGACGGTTCCCCGTCCCGGTGGATTTCGAGTTGCACGGCCAGCAATTGCGGAATGAACTGCACCAGTTCCACCTCCAGCCCCGTATCGCCCAACGGCCGGCGGCGGCCCGGTTGCAACTCGTCCACGGCCAGGCATATCTTCTTGCCGGCCGCATGCAGGACCACCTGTCCGCTGGGGCCGAGGTCGCCCTCGGGCTTCGAATCGAGCAGGGCGTCGACCTCAGCCCGGCTGTCGGCCATCCAGAAGACCAGCCGATGCCCGCCGGCCAGTTCACGGCGTCCGGGCCCGTGAGGATCGCGCGTGGGGCGAACGACCAACTCGACGGGCTCGCCGGCCGTGTCGCCCAGCGACGGGGCCGTCCGGATGCCGGGAGTCGCCACGAGGCGGAGCCGCGGCACTTCGATTTCCCGCGAATGGGCATAGTAGTCGAGTACTTCCAAGCGGATTCCATCGCGGTCGTACAGGGTGCCGTGGTCGCGTCTGGCCAAGTGCCATGGCAGATAGAACAACTGGTCGTAGTCGTCCCAGTTGAACGGCCCCCCGCGAAAAGGAATTTGCACCGTCGCGTCCGGCTCCGATTCGGCCGCGCCGCCTTCGCCCGGCAGCACCGCCAGATGCAAGAATAGTCGGTCGTTCAGGGCCCGATGCTCCGCGTTCCCTTCGAACAGGTGCAACCGCGATTCGACGCCCCAGAAATGCCCTACGGCAAACCCGCCCATGATGACCAGAATGCCGGCATGGGTGAGGAGGAAGCCCAGGTGTCGCCGCTTCCACGGCAGCCGCACCAAGGCCGACATCAGCACGTTGATGCCCAGCAGCACGTTCAAGGTGGCGAACCACCACGATTCGTACACGCCGAAAAACACGGCCCGCGACTCGTATCCATAGTTCCGCTCGATGAAGGTGGTGGCCCAGATCAGCACCACCGAATACACGGCGATCAGGACGACGGCCAACTGGAGCGACGCCAGGAAGCGGATGGGCCATGGCAAACGACGGCGCGGCCGGCGCTCGTCCGACGGTCGATTGGGGGGTGAGGAGCTCAAGGCAAGCCGAATGGGTGCAAGGGTTTCGGGCGGGAAGCTGCTCGCGGCGGCCACCAGGGGAAACGCGGGAAGCCGGCACCGCAACAGTCGACCCTTGCATTATACCCCCGGCGCGGTACATCGGCCAGCCGCGCCCGGAACCGCGTGCATTTCCGGCTCTTCCGGGACTTCTGCGTCTGGGTGCAAAGCCCGGCATAGTAGCAGGCACGCTCCGTCGTGCCGTCCGCTGCATCGGGCAAAACGCCGCCGTTCGGCCGAATGGTTGGCGTCTGGAATCGGAACAGCCATTTGCGCAAGTCGGTCGAGACGATTGCGTTGAGGGCGGCCCGTTTCCAACCCCGCTCCTACCGGTACACGCTCGGGATGGTCTCGGTCCAGCCGACGACCGGCACGTGGGGGGCGAGGACGAAGATTTCGACGCGGCGGTTCTTGCGCCGGTCCTCGGGCGTGGTGTTCGGTGCGATGGGCTGATGGGCCCCGAAGCCGGCCACCCCGACCCGATGCTCCTCCATGCCCTTCGCACGCAAAAGCTCGGCCACCGCATGGGCACGGGCCGTACTCAGGTGGAAGTTCGTCGGAAACTGATCCCGCACGGGCCTTCCGGCAATGCGCTGGTTGTCGGTGTGCCCGGCCACCAGGATGCGAAGGTCCTTCCCCTCCGGCGAATTGAGGATGCGAGCCAGTTCCGCCAAAACCTTCTCGGCTTCCGGCTTCAGCTCGGCCTCGCCCGAATCGAAAAGAATGTCGGTATCGAACTTGCTCAAACCGCTGTCGGGATCGAATTGCAGCGATGGGAACCTTTGGGAAAGCTCGGTCAGTTGCTCGGCAACCTCCGGCGGTACGCGACCGAGATGGCTGGCCAGGCCATCGAATTGTTCGTGCAACTGCTCGCGTTCCCGCCGGAAGCTGGCGAGTTGGTGGCGGTTGATGCCCAACTCCTCCTCCATTTGCGCCAGCGTCCGCTCGGCCTGGAGGAGTTGGTCCTCCGTGGTGCGTGCGTGGGTCCGGAGGTTTTCGATTTCGACAGCCTGCGCACGCGTCAGTTCGGAAAGGTTCCGATTCTGCGTTTCGCAAGCCCGATGGGTCGTAACCGGAACGAAAAGACAACCAGGTAGGGAGGACAGCGCACCCAAAAGGCACACCGCAAGGGGAATGCGAACCACCATCATGGATTCGACTCCTTTCGAATCGTTGCAGGCCATCGGATGCATCGCTGCCGTGCCTTCGGGAGGCGTGAGCAGGAGTGCGGGCTAATTCTTCTCGAACATACTGAGGATCGAGTCCATCAGGTTGCTGTTCACCTCGTACGCGCCTTCCCATGCCCACATGTTTCGCATCAGGTCGTAGGTGAACATGCCGCAGAAGACGAGCACGATCACGCACAGGGCCAGGGTCACGACGCTCCAAATCGACCAGGGAGCCTCGGGCAAGGCGGCGGCCGACTGCCCAAGCGGCGCCCCGGCCGCGAGGCCGCCCGGCTGTCCGCCCATCGGGGCCCCCATGCCGGCATCGTCCAGGCCCGCGCCGCCGCCGGCGCTGAGATCCTCGTCGAGCATGGCTGCCATCGAGGCGTTCGACGTGCTGGCGACCATCGTGGCCGATTCGTCACCTTCGGTATCGAGCGCGATCACCTGCGAGCCGCTCTCGGAGTCCTCGTCGCCTTCTTCATCGAGCGGGGTTAGCAGGAAGTCGTCCTCGGCCTTGGCGCCGGTTGCGTCCTCCTCATCGTCGAGCACGATCATGTCGTCCTCGCCCAATTCCAGCGACTCCTCGCCGGAACCCAGGTCGAGGGGCTCCTCGAGGGAGAGGCCGCTGTCTGCGGGATCGACCAGCGAAATGCCGCTGTCGCCGCCCAGGGTAATGTCGCTGCCGCTTCCGCTTCCTCCGAGCACCAGGTCGTCGTCGTCCAGATCGATGCCCGAGCCGCCCGACTTGGCGTCATCGGACGAGCCGATCGCGCTGTCTTCGAGCGTCAGGTCTTCATCGAGTGTCAGGTCGAGTTCCTCGAACTGCGAGACCTTCGAGTCGACCTCGTCGGACTCGCCCTCGGCCGGCTTCTTTTCCGGTTTGTGCAAGTCGCTTCCGCCCGGATCGCCCCCCTTTTTTCCCATGCCAATGACCGTACCCGAGGCGCCGGCGTCCGATTCGCCGAGTTCCACCTCACTGAGCAGCACGTCGCCTTCGCCTTCTTCGTCGTCGGCAGGGGCGGGTTCGGCTTTCACCTTGGAGGCCAGTTTCTCGATATCCTCCACTTTGAACTTCCAGTCGGCGCCGTCGCGGTATCCGTGCAACTCGCGGTTCTCGCGCATCTTGGCGATCGCGTCTTCCGACACGCCGAGTTTCTCGGCCGCCTGGCTTGTGTTCAGATATTTCTGAGGCATGATGAACTCCGGGTCCCCCCATGCGGGACGGTTGCCTCCGGACGGCCGTTGCGGGTTGTGCCGTCGCAGAGTCGTGCTTTGTACTACTCGCAGGAAAAACGGGACAGGTCCAATTTGCCGGAACGGCCCTTCGCGTGCTTCGCACGAATCGGACTTGTCCCGTTTCTACCCGCGGCGACGTTCGATTCCGTCAATCTACCTCTGGTCCAACAAGCGTCGAATCTCCTGGGGCAGCGGGTGCTCGCCGTTGAACTCCGTAAGTTGCAAGTCCCACTGGATGTTCCGAACGCTCAAGAGCGTGATCTTTCCCGCCTTTCCCTCAATCCGGTACACGCTCATAACACGCTGGCGCGTGTCAATCACGGTCAGTAATTGGCCATCGTCGCTTTCTCCGGGCACGGCGATCAGTTCGCTGCCCGTGGCTGCGTACACAGCAGTCGGTCGGTCGGCGAAGGCCTCCTGACTTACGTCCCACGAACCGACCAGTGCCGCGACGATGACGGCCCCCAACAGAGTTCCCAGCATTGCACTTCGCATGGCGAAAACAAGAACCTTTTCAGTTTGGGCAAGCTGGGTCCCATACCTCTATTGTAAAAGCCCCAGCCCGCATTTCAAGACAAAGCACCGCAAGACGCAAAAATTGGTGCGTATGGAATCGGGCGGCGAGTTTACCCGGCGCGGCAAGATGGGGCAAGGCCAGCTCAAGAGTAACTCCAACGGGCCGTTTACACACTGCTCTCTAGAGTCGCTTGCGGCGGCTGGGGCATTCAAGGCGAACGGTTTCGGCGAAAGAACGTCGCGAAAGGAACATTTCAACCAGCCGGAAGTGGGGGAGCTCCCGTGGCGGGGTCAACCGGAACGGAGCCGGCCGCGTTCTGCTTCCAGGCCACCAGCCGCTCGAACTGTTCGCGGGGAAGCTTCGTCTTCCACACCTTCTGCCCGGCACGAATCGTCACCGGACGCGATTTGGGGTCCTTTCCCGGTTTGGTGCGGTCTTCGAGGCCCACGTCGTCCCGCGTCAGAAACAGCATGTCGAATCCTTGCTTGACGTCGAGGAAGATGGCGATCTCTTCCGACAGCCGGGCGCGCCAACGGTTGCTACCGACGGCGAACTCGATGAGGTCGGGCTCCTGGTCGACCTTCGCCTTGCGGATGCTCTGGGCAAGCTCGTTGAGCTGCTTGAGGACTGCATCCGACGGCTTCTCAGCGGCAATGCGGATAAACCCGGGCAGCTTCGCAAACAGGTAAACGGCGATGCCGGCCTCGACGATACCCCAAATGGCCAAATCGGCCGCTTCGCCACCGCTGAGGACCGCCAGCCCCAGGTCCCAGGCCGCGATGGCGGCAAACGCCCCCGCCTCCAACAGCATGGTTCCCGGCGAGGGCTTCAAAGCGGCGGCCAGCGCGGCCAGTAGAAGGATGCCGCCGACGATGATCCCAATCACGGCGATATCGACGCCGGCCTCCATAAGTTGGAAGCCCTGCCAGACGGCCAGCGCGCCGAAGAAGGCCAGCATGGCTCACCAGCCTCGCACTTTCATGATCGCCTGGCGATATTCGATCGCTGCTTGCGCGGCTTCAGGAACCCCGCCGGGTTGGTGGGCTTGGTCATTCATGACGGTTCTCC
>CAYPWB010000069.1:0-10768 GCA_964414315.1 uncultured Planctomycetaceae bacterium
CGGACGGCACGGCGGAGCGTGCCTGCTACTTTGCCGGGCTGCGCAGCCTGAGGCGGAAGGGCCAAGAAACGCAACGGGGCGGCCCCGGTTCCGTTCGGGGTCGCCCCGTGCTTGCGCTGCAACGACGCGGTGCAGCGGGCGGTTAGGCGGCGTCGGGGTTGGGCCGAGCTCGGTCGGGTCGCCGTGGACCGCGGGGCTGCCCTTCGCCGCGCCATCGATCCAGCGAGCGGCGCATTTCTTCGAGCCGGCGGTTCATCTCGTCGATCTGCTGCTCCAGGTGATGTTCGAACGCCTCGGGATTCGGAGCAGGCTGTTCGAACGCTTCAGGCAGCGCCGGTTCGCCCGGCCGGCGCGGCAGGATGCGCACCCCGCCCGGCCCGGCCACGGGGAAACGGCCGAGCATCCGTTCGACGTGCGGGCGAACGTCATCAGGCAGTTCGTCCAACGCGTTCTCACTTACCGTCCACGACTCGTCGCCCCGTTCCACCGTGATCTTTGTGGGCTGGTCGCCCTTCTTGCGGATGACGACGCTCATGTCGTCCGGCAACGGCGGATGCAGTTCCGCGCCGGGCGGCAGGATCGCGCCGGGATGGAAGAAGTGGAATCGCAGCGGGCGCTGCCAGTCGGCGTCGGGTTCCACATGTCCGAACCACTGCCACAGCCGGTCGAGGTCCTCTTCCCGGGGCGGCTCGCGCCATTGCCGCGGCCGGTCCTCGGACGGACGCCGGGCCGGCGTGGCCGTCACATCCCGTCGTTTGCCGCCGCGGACGATGCCCAGCGTCAATTCCTGCTCGCCCGCCTCGTTCACGGCCGCGATCAGTTCGGGAATGAGGGTAATCGGCTTTCCGCCTGCCTCCACGACCACGTCGTGCCGCTTCAGTCCGGCCTCCTCGGCAGGGCTTTCGGGCACCACTTCCTCGACCAGCAGGCCGCCATGATCCGTCAGGCCAAGTTGATCGGCCAACGGTCGCGGCACCGGGTAGCACTGCAGGCCGAGCCAGAACTCGCCCAACTCGACAGCCTTGTCCGGTTCGCCCTCGGCCGGGCCTGGGCCCGCGGCGGCCGGCGGTTCCTCGGCCCGGGCACAGGCGGCCGCTGCCATGACGGCCGCGAATACAACAACCCAAACATTTCTCCACATAGCCATGCTCCTGAAAGAAAACACTGGTTCGGGGAAAGACGTCGTCTTGGAGGCTATGCGGACAGGCCCTCACCCCCAAGCCCTCTCCCAAAGGGAGAAGGGAGTTTTTGAACAGGCCCTCATCCCAACCTCTCTCGCAAAGGGAGGGGAGAGTTTTCAAGTAGCCTCCTAAAGCGGCGGCTGACCTACGTACTCAACCTCTACCTGTTCGACCGGAACGACGAGGCGCCGGCCGTCTGGCATTTCGATCGGCATCAACTCTCGGTGTTGCCGCACGCGGTACCCGCTCCGCTCGAGCGATTCGAGCACCTCCAGCGGGAGTGCCGAGGGAAGGGTTTCCGGCCATCGGCGGTCGAGATGCTCTCGATCGCACGCGGGCAGGTCGATGGTTTGCGATTCCTGCCCGTCGGGTCCATCGGCCGAGAGGGTGACCATCTGCCAGGGGCCACGTGCCGCCACCGCCCGCTGCGGTTCTGGCGGGGGTGGAGCCGCCGGGACTGCGTCGGATGGTTCCGGCCCGGGCATGGATTGGGCAACGACGCCCGGCCCGGGACCCGGCACCCGGCCCACGTCGAACGCGTCCTGCACGCTCCAGCCGAGCCAAAGTGCTACCAGGAAACTGGCCGCCATGGCCAGCGCGGTCGTCGTACGCGTGGCAAGCTTCCTGTTGCCCGGACGCCGCGACGGGCGCCTCGCCTCATCAAAAGCTTCCGCCGTCGCCGGGGGATGCGGCCGCCGCGCGTCGATCCATCCGCACAACTCCTGACGCCAGCATTGCGCCTCGAGAAACGCCAACGCGCACCGGCGCCAGCCGTCCGGCTGCCGGTCGAGATCGACGAGTAGCTCATGGCGTTCTTGGTCGGGCAACTCGCCGTCGACCAGCCGATCGAGCCGCCGATCCTCCAGGCGACCTTTGCTCGTTTCCGGGGCACTCATCCGCTCACCTCAACCACGTTCTCTGCGTCAAGCTGGTTACGTAATCGCTTCCTGGCCCGGTGCAGGCGCGCCTCGATGGCACTTTCCGAAACACCGAGATGCTCGGCCAAGCCTTTATAGCTCCAATCCTGGGTATACTTGAGCATCAGGATCTCCGCGTCGCGTTTCGGAAGCCGTTCCATGGCCTTCCGGACCTGTGCCCGCCGCTCCTCCGCCAACAGCCATCCGAGGGGGTCGGACTCACGCGTATCGCGCTCGGTGGGCCGAAACCGCTCGGCGTACCGGTCGGTCAGTTTCCGTTTCCGGCCCATCTTGCGGCGGTACAGCAGCGACTGGGTGACCGCCAGGCGGTACAGCCACGGGGCGATCTTTTTCGGGTCCTCGATGGGCGCCTTCTGCTCGACTGCGGCGACGGCCACCTCCTGCAGTACTTCGTCGATGGCCTGCGGTTCGCCCAGCCTTGCGGCGATGACCGTCCGCAGCCACCGTTCGTGCCGGGCCAATTCGGCCGCCCAGTCGATCCCGGAGGCCGCCCGCCGTGTACGATTCTGCCGTTGTTCCGGCGTCGACATCGAGTCCTATTCCTTCCGATGGTTGCCGCAGGGGCTGCCACTCTTGCTCCCGCCAGCGCACAATGTGGGCAAAAGGCTAACATCAATTGTTTCAAATGCGGCCGGAAGTAACAATGAGGGGTCGCTGCTATGGATGCGACTACATACCCTGAATTGGGGTGGATCGACACCGAATTGGCCGAACTCGACCGCTGCGGGCTGCGGCGCAGGCTGGTCGACCGCGGCACTGCGCAGGGCCCGACCGTTGCCGTGGACGGCCGGTCCCTGATCAATTTCGGCTCGAACGACTACCTGAACCTGGCCGCCGACCCCCGCCTGGCCCGCGCCGCGGCCGAGGCCGCGCACCGCGAAGGCGTGGGCAGCGGCGCCAGCCCGCTCATTTGCGGCCATTCCGCCCCGCTCGCCTCGCTGGAAAGGGCTTTGGCCGATTTCGAGGGGACCGACGCCGCGCTGGTGTTTCCCAGCGGATTTGCCGCGAACTCGGGCACCATTGCCGCCTTGGCCGGGCCCGGCGACGTCGTGCTGGCCGACCGCAAGAGCCATGCCAGCCTGCTCGACGGCTGCCGGCTGAGCCGGGCCGATTTCCGCGTGTTCCCGCACAACGACGCGAACCGCCTGGACACTCTGCTGGCAAAGGCCGCTTCCGCACGCCGGCGCCTGGTGGTCACCGACGGCCTGTTCAGCATGGACGGCGACCTGGCCCCCCTGGCCGATCTGGCCGACGTCTGCCGTCGGCACGACGCGATGCTGCTGGTCGACGAAGCCCACGCCACGGGCGTGTTTGGGCCGCAAGGTCGCGGGGTGGCCGAGCAGATGGGGGTCGAGCAGCACGTGAGTGCGCGCGTGGGGACGCTGAGCAAGGCGTTGGGCTGCGCCGGCGGGTTCGTGGCCGGCAGCCGGTCGCTCGTCGAGTGGCTGGTGAACCGTGCCCGGCCGTACGTGTTCTCGACGGCCATGCCGGCGCCGGTGGCGGCGGCCGCCCGCGCGGCGGTCGAGGTGGTGCGATCCGAGCCCGAACCGCGGCGACAGTTGCTCGCCCGGGCCGAGGCGCTGCGCCGCCGGCTCATTGAAGCCGGCTGGAGGGTGGGCGCCTCGGCGAGCCAGATCGTTCCGGTGGTGGTGGGCGAGCCGGCACGGGCCGTCGGCCTGGCGGCGAAGCTTCGGGAGCAGGGCCTGTTTGTGCCGGCGGTTCGCCCCCCCACCGTGCCCGACGGCGAGTCGTGCCTCCGCATCAGCCTGACCACCGGGCACGACGACGCGATGATCGACCGGCTGCTGGCGGCGATGGGTCACGGCGGATCGTAGCCGCCGGGATGCCAGGGATGGCAGCGGAGGATGCGGCGGATTCCACGCCATCCGCCACGCAGGGCACCGTACTTGCGAACCGCTTCGATGAAATACTGGCTGCACGTGGGCTCAAACCGGCAATGACGCCCCAGCAGCGGGCTGATGAACAACTGGTACGCCCGGGCGAGGTACACCAACGCGAGGGAAGGCAGCCGCAGCAGTACGTTCAGCCACTTACGGGCCATGGGCCTCGTCCTTCGTGCGTGCGGCGGGGCGACGGGTCCGCGAGGTTGCCCCGCCGGCGGCCTTAGCCCGGGCCAGCTTTCGGGCGGCCGTTCGCGCGAGCGCGGCCAGCGAGTGTCGCAGGCCGTCGAGGGTCGGCTCGGCCGCGGGCCGGGGGATGACCACCAGGTCGACGCCCGGCGGCAGGTTCGGCCGTTCGAGGCGGAACGCTTCGCGCAGCAGGCGTTTCCACCGGTTGCGGCGAACGGCATTGCCTACTTTGCGCGACACCGACAGCCCAAGCCGTGCGTGCGGCAGGTCGTTTTGGTGTGCGAAGACCAGGAGCGTCCGGTCGCCGGCCGTGCAGCGGCGCCGGTAGGCCCGCTGGAAGTCGGCCGCCCGCCGGATGCGGTATTCGCGGCGAAAACGTTGGTCGAGCATCATCGGTTCGGGCAAGCTCGCGCGGAAGTTTCGTCCGGCTAGTGATTATACCCGATGAAGAAGCTGAATACCTCGGTGCGGTCGGTGGCTTCGCTGGAGACGGGGAAGGCGAAGTCGAACGCCAGCGGGGCGGGCCCCATCGCCGGAATGACCACCCGCAGCCCGAAGCCCGGCGCCACCCGGTACTTGCTGAACCACTGGTCGATCTTCGGCTCCACCGTGCCGGTATCGCAGAAGACCACCGCGCGAAGCATGTCGTCGGCCGTGATGGGGAACATGTACTCGGCCGAGGCGAGCAGGCGGAACTCGCCGCCGACGGCCACGCCGGTCGCCGTGTCGATGGGCGAGACGCCGCGGAAGTTGAAACCGCGGAGGGTCGAGAAGCCGCCGCTGTAGTAGTGGTCGTAAATGGGCGTCTTGTCGCCGGTCCAGCCGAATTGTGCCTTCATGCTCAGCACGTGCCGGCCGGACCCGTCGGGCCGCTGGTGCATGAGGAAATAGCGGCGCAGGTCGAGGTCGACGCGCGGATAGGAGTGCGTGCCGATCACCTGTTCGAACGCGGCCTCGGCCAAGTGCCCCTCGGTGGCGAGGAATGAGCTGTCGCGGGTGTCGTGGGTCATCGACGCGCCGAAACCGAGCAGGGTGTTGTCGCCGAGGGCGTCGGTGAGGTCTTGCGGGGTGGGCGAAATCGGATTGTGGATGGTCACGCGCGCCCCGCGGAACGACAGGTTTCCGGAAAGGTTCCTGGTGAAGTGATACCCCAGCGCCGCGCGCCCGCCGATGCGCTGCTCGTCCCACTCGACGTATCGCCGGTCGTAATAGAAGCCGCTCAGCGACAGGGAGACGTCGGTGTTGAGCAGGTACGGCTCCTGGAAGCTGACCATGTAGCGCTGTACCTGCGTGCCCGGCATGGCCTCGGCGCGGAACCGCTGGCCGGCGCCGCGGAAGGCCGTGGCGTTGCGAATGTCTTCCCAGCTTCGGGGCGGGCGGAACAGGTCGAAGTTCTGCTCGTCGATGACGATGTTGCCGATCAGGCCCGCGTCGGAGTTGATGCCCACGCCGAACATCAGCCGCCCGGTGCGCGTTTCACTGACGTCGACTTCGATAGGCAGTTCGCGGGTAAGCGTGTCGAAAGCGCCGGGAAAGTCGCCATAGACGGGACCCGGCGGCGGTCCGAGCGGCGGCACCAGCGGCGGCGTCAACTGCCCCTGTCCGCCCGACTGCACCGGGTCGCCTGGAAACTGGTTTCCGAACACCGGCTGCGGCGTCGCCGGGGTTGGCGAGGTCGGGCCGCCGGGCGCCGGGGCACCCGGCGCGACCCAGCGGGGTTGCGCGGGCGCCGTGGCAGGATAGCCTCCCGGCGGCGGACTCCCATAGGGCGCGGGCGGCGATGCCGCGGGCGGTTGCGAATAGACAGGTTCCGGGTAGGCGGGCCGCGGCGGCTGGGCGTACGCGGGGGCGGCGTCGTACGCCGGAGGCTGGTTCTGGTCTGCGGCGGGCCAGTTCGAGGGCAACGACGGCATCGACCGTCCCGTGCTCGGGCTCTGAAACCGCGCGATGTGCTCCGTCTCGCCGCCGGCGTGCGATGGCGCCGACCGAGCCTGCGGCGGCGCGGGGCGCGGCTCCTCGCCATTCGACCCGTCGAGCATTCGGCCCAGGAGTGAAAGGCCGATCCAGCGGTCGGTCGATCGGACCGGCTCCCGGTGCGCCGTTTCGTGCGGCTGCCCCGGCGGATCGGGGCTTTGGCCGCGGAAACCCGACGGACGGCTCGAACGGTCGGGCCGGTCGGCAATCGCTTCCTCGTCGAGGGCCGGGGGGCTGAAGACGATCTTCGGCGCCTCGCCTCGCATGGGGTCGACCAAGAACAGGCCGGAACTGCGCAGACGGCGTTCGCTGTCGCGCAGTTCGCGAATGTCGACGATATCGCCCGGCTTGAACGACAGCCGGTTGAGGACGGTGGTAATTTTCGTGTGAGGGTATTCGCCGTCGATGTTTACGTTGATTCGACCCACGCGGTAACGGTCGCCCTCCTCGATGTCGTACACGAGGTCGACCTGGGCGACGTCTTCCAGGTATCGGATGTTCGGCTGCACGTTGGCGAACACGTAGCCGATCGACCCGTACTGCTCCTGCATCCCGGTAACATCCGACTTCATGGCCAGGTCGTTGAAATACTGGCCTTCGCGCAGCTTGAGGTCGTCGGTCAGTTCCTCCGAATCGATCACCTCGTTGCCGACGGTGCGGATTTGCCGCACCTGGTAGCGGGGGCCTTCGTCGATGACGAACCGGAGGATGACCCAGTTTCGGGCGAAGTCGTGGTCGAGTTCCCTTCCCACGCGGGCTCGCAGAAAGCCCAGTCCGCGGTAGTAGGCCACCAGACGTTCGACGTCTTCGTCGATTTGCTCGCGATTCACCTCGCCTTTGAAGAACCAGAGGAAGCCGGGTTTCGATTGGATTTGGGTCCGCAGGCGTTCGTCGCTGGCAATGGTATTGCCCACGAAACTGGTCCAAAGGATTCGGTTCTTCGCGCCCTCGTTGATGAGAAAGACGACGCCGCGGTCGCCCGGCCGGTCGCCCTCGACCACCTCGATTTGCGCTTTCGTATGGCCCCGGGTTTGGTAGAACTGTTCGAGTTTGTGCCGAGCGTCGGCGATCATGTACGGGTCGAGTGCGTCGCCTTCCTTCAGGTCGATCTGCCGCTCGAGCACCTTGCGCTTGACCTTCTCGTTCCCGACGAACTTGATGTACTCGACCCGCGGCCGCTCGACCACCTCGAAAAATACCACCCGACCGCCCGGAAGGTCGCGGTAGTACGGCC
The DNA here is from genome assembly GCA_964414315.1 of uncultured Planctomycetaceae bacterium. Taxonomy (GTDB): domain Bacteria; phylum Planctomycetota; class Planctomycetia; order Pirellulales; family Thermoguttaceae; genus PWXP01. Next base: position 7,418 of record CAYPWB010000069.1, read on the forward strand.
GTACACTGACGAACAGGCCGCTTCGGGTCAGGCGGCGAACGTCGTTTTCGACGAGTTCGGGATCGAACGGCCGGTCGCGTCGGGTTTGGATGTGGGGCGAGATCGAACGGATGGGAATCGACCGGTTGCCCACCACGCGCACGTCGGCCACCGTCGGCTCGGCGGGCGGTTCGGGAAAGGCGATTCCGGTCGGCGACGGCAGATCGGGGCCCTGCCCGAGCGCGGGCGCGGCGCGCAGCAGGAAGCACGCCACCCCGAGGGCGAGAACCCCCAGCCAACAGGTTTGCCTGCGGCGTATGCAACACACGGCCATCACGGCCCTTTCGCGGTGTAAGTGCAAAGCAATAAGGTGGACAAGTATCGGAGTCTGTTAATCCAACCGGTCGATCGCCAGGGCGGCCCCGCGCACGCGCCGGGCCTTCGACAAGGTGGCGTACAAATACCGAAACACCCGCCGGCAAGCAAGGCGAGTTCAGCAAATCGCCGGGAAATCGGGCGGCCCTGGCAGTTTAGGCATCGCGTTTCCCCCGATTCCGCGAGGAAGAGCCGAGATTCTCCGCGGGAGATGGGCACGCCGGCACGGCTCGCGATTCGCCCGCGCTACCCAAATTGCCTGTACGCCGCCGTCGCAACCACTTTCCGCGTCCGTGGGACAAGCTTCCAGCTTGTCAACTTGTTGTTAACCGCCGTGCATTGGCAAGTCGTGAGTTGGGCTGGAAAGGAGGATCGACAAGCTGGAAGCTTGTCCCACGGTGGATGGGATTGACAAGCTGCAACTTTGCCCCTCGGACGGGGTAAGCTTGCCGCACGGTTGGGTTCAGTCGAACGCGCCGTGGGCGAACCAGCGGCCCGTGTCGAGCCGGCGGAAGAGCCAGAGGCGACGGCCGGCGGCGGTTTCCACGCGGTAGTAGTCGCGAGCGATCGGGCGGGCGCGCCACCAGCCGGTTTCGATCCGCTCGGGCCCCCAGCTTCCGACCACGCAATGTTCCTCGCCCTCGAAGTGGATGTGTCCCAAGGGGCCGAGGCCAAGCCCCCCCTCGCGCGGATGTGCCGACAAGCGTTCCGCGGCATCCGGCCGAGTTGCGGCGGGCATGAGCCGCAGTGCGACGGGCTGCGAGAACACCAGGAGCGGTCGCGGTGGGAGTTCCTCGGCAAGCGGTTTCCGCGCCCGCCTCCGGCGCGGCCCGCCAACGAACGGCTCACCGCGCCACGCCCGCTCCGGCTGCGCGTCGGACATCAGCCGGGGCGATAGCACCGCCTGCCGCCCCAACCGGCTGCCGAGCCGCTCGATGAGCTGTGCCAGGGCTTCGCCGGTAGGTGGCTCGTTGCGGCCGGCGGCGAACAGCGGCATTTGCCGATGCACCAGCGGCCCGGTTTCCCGTGCCGCAACCTCCACGCCCGCCACCGGCCCGGGAAGCGGCTCCCGTTCGAGTTGCAGTTGCAAAAGTCCCAGCAAATGTCGCACGTCGGCCGTGGGCCGAAACAGGCCCACGTTGAAGCGAAGTGCCCGAAAAACCAGTCCATGCTCGCTTTCGGCTTGCCGGCCGTCCGGCAGGCAATGGAACCGGCACTCGACACGGGTGGCGCCGCGGCCGGCGGCGAGCAGGTCGGCCACGAGCCGCTCGACCGCGTGCTCCAGCGCCGCATGGATCATGTCGCACCGCCGCACCGGCTGCTCGGCTTCCCATACGGCGGCGAATTCCGATTGGGGCCGAACGGCACGGATAGGCTCCGCCCGCACGCCCGTAGTACGGTCCCATTGGCGGAGCAATTCGGGCCCGAAACGCGAGGAAAGTTCCTCCCGCGGAAGCGCGGCCAACTGGCCGACCAGGTCGATGCCCAACTCGTGCAGCAGTTCCACCGTCCGTTCCGGAAGCCGCAGCGATTCGATGGGCAGTAGCCGCAGCGCCTCGGGCGTTTTGCCAGGGGGAATCCGATGGATCGGGGAACGCTCAAGCAGGAACGCCCCGTGAAAATGGGCGACGGCCCACGCGCCGGCCGGCGTATCGGCTGCGGCCGCCCGCACCCGAAGCCGCCGGCGGGCGAATCGGTCGACGGCCGCCCGGGCCAACGCTCCTTCGCCGCCAAAGAGCCGAGCGGTGGCCGTCATGTCGAGCAGCAAACTATCGGGCTGCAGCGCGTCGTCCATGCCCACCAGCGGGCTGAACTGTTCGCAATGCTCCGCCCACCATGCGAGCGCCGCGCGATCGGCCTCGGCGTCGTGCGGCAGCACCGTCACCCCGGCGCCACCCGCGGCCAGTCCCTTCACCTCGGCAATCGGTTGCTCGCGCACGGCGCCCATCGCGGCAGCCTCGTGCGAGCAGGCAACCACCCGCTCAACGCCGCGCACCGACCGGCTGAGCGCCAGGGGCCGTCCTTCAAGCTCGGGCCGCGCGGCGCGGAGCCGCTGGATCGGCCAGTTCGGAAGCTGGATGCACAGAATACGTTTCATGGTCGATCTCGACGTCAAGTGTCCGGCCAAGGGCCGACCCGCGGCATCGCAGCAGGTGCAAGCGCAGGCGCCGGCGGGCGTCTGCACCGGTGGGCAGCGATTCGACCGCCAGGCGGACCTCGGCCCAGGAGGGCTCCGACCGCGCCGCCGCGGGGCGGATCAGCAGCCCGAGCGTGCCGCCTTCCTCGGCGGCAAGTTGCCAGCGGCGGAAGGTTCGGGCATCGAGGCGGCGCGGCCAGGCCATCACCGCAGCCACCTCCCGGCAGCGGAGCGACTGATCGACCGCCCAGAACTGGTCGGCCTGCGTTTCGGCGCGTACCAGAACCAGCCGCCGTAAATCGAGCCCGATGTGTGCGGCGGCCGGTGGATAAAACCGCCCTCGCCGGTCGATGACCACCAAGGCCCTGTCGTTGCGTATCGCCTGCCGGGCGGCGAGGACGGCCAGGGTTCCCGCGCCGGTTCCGGGCCCGTCGGCCAGCCACTCGACGAGCGTTCCGGGCAGGAATCCGCCTTGCGGCAGGAGGGCGTCGAGCGGCGCAAGGCCGCTGGAGCCGCCCGCTCGCTCCCTTGCAATAGCGGCCTCCTCGATTTGCGCAATTTGCGCCTGCAATCGCTCGATCCGAATCGTCTTGGCAGTTGGCGAATTCATGGCAGCAGCCGGGGAAATGAACAAGTGTACACTATTCTTGTGCGGCTGTCAAATCCGTCTTCCCACAATCCGGCCTTCGCCCCCCTTCTTGCGCGCAGCACTATCAAGCCGATTTCTCGCAGTGCCCCTTCGCCTCTTCAGTTCCAGCACCTGACAGAAACTGCGCCGCCACGTGCGAGCAGCGCTCTCGCTCCCTCTCACGGATCATTGACAACCGTTGGGGTGGTTTGGTACACTACTAACAATACCG
>CAYPWB010000069.1:10868-19218 GCA_964414315.1 uncultured Planctomycetaceae bacterium
CCACGGCGATCTCTTCTCCGGATCGAACAACCTTTGGCCCGACTCGGCCGCGGGAACCATCGGCGACGGGATCGTCCAGGATGCGACCGTCGTGGATGGCGCGCCCACGTACCTGACCAATCAGATCAACGGCCTGCCTGCGGTCCAGTTCGGCGGCGGCGGAGCGTTCGGGTACAACGGCTCGCTGGGGCTGAGCGGCCAGGCCGCATTCACCGGCTTCGTGGTCGCCAGCCAGATAAGCACAAGTGGTGAACAGCGGGTGTTCCAATTCGGCGACATCAGCGCGGGCACAGGCGGGGGATCGGTGGCCTTCGATACCACGTCGGCCGGCTTCCGGTTCAACAACGGCAACCGCCTGTTGACGCCCGCGTTCAGCACCGACTACCACCTCGGCATTTGGCAAATGACCACCGGCAGCACGTACGGCACGGCCGACTACGCCCTCGACGGCGTCCTCGGTACGCAAACGAGCGTGGCCGGTTCGGGCAACACCATCAACCTCGCCGACGACGGCTACCTTGTCGGGCGCGGATTGTTGGGCAATGGAAATAAGGGCAATTGGTTCAACGGCATGGTGGCCGAGGTTCTGCTGTACGACCGCGCCCTGTCGATGAGCGAACTGGGCCAGGTCGGTTACTACCTCGGCCGAAAGTACGGTCTGCTCGACGTGCCGACCGGTAGCACCGTCCCCGGCGGGTTTGCACCGAACACCCCGGCCAGCGGACTCCTCTACCACCTCGATGCGTCCGTGGGCGTATCGACGGACGGTTTGGCCGTGACGTCGTGGGCCGACCAGGGACACGCCGGCAACAATTTTGCGCAAAGCGACACGGACAAGCAGCCGGTGTTGCTCGCCGGTGGCGTCGGAGGCAACGGCCTTCCCGCCATACGGTTCGACGGCACGGTCGACTACGACCTGGCCGACCAACTCGTCTTGAGCGACAGCACGAGCCCGCAAACGATTGTGGTTGTCAACAGCGCGCTGTCGCAAAGGATGAATGATGGAATGATCGGGCGCAACGACGGCGATCTGGGTATCCGGCAGAGCGGCGACGGATGGCGTACGGACGGCCCAGCCGATTTCACTTCGCCCACCGGCAGCCAGATGTTCGTCAACGGCGAAGCGACCAGTACCGTGGCCGTTCAAACGCCGCATATCCTTTCGGCTACCCGGGCGACAGGCGCTACGTTCGCCGAAACGGGGCTGGGCAATTACTTCCGTGTTTCCGGACAGGGGCCGCGGCCCTACCACGGCGACATCGCCGAAGTGCTCGCCTTCGATCGGGTGCTCAACCAGGCGGAACTGCGAATCCTCGAGAACCACTTGAGCGCCAAATACGACATCTCCCTGGCGGCAAACGACCTTTACGCCGGCGACGACCCCGCCCGGGGCGATTACGATCGCGGCGTGTTCGGCGTCGGCCGCGTCGACAGCGACAATTTCGTCCTCGGCGCCGGAGCCGATGGAATGGGCATCGTGTCGGATACGCTCGAAGACGGCAACTGGCTGCTGGCCGGGCACAATGCGCCCACCAACGCCTGGGTAACCGACGACGTGCCCGGCGGACTGGCACGCTGGCAGCGCGTTTGGTACCTGGACGCGACGGGCGACACTCCGGCAACCATGCTGGCGTTCGATCACCACGACGGCGAGCTGGCGGTTCCCGATCCGGACCGACCGCTGGCCTTGCTGTACAGCCCAACGAACGACTTCGAGTTCTCCATACTGGCGGAGGATCCCACGGTCTACGGCGGTTTGGTCATGTTCGACCTGGCCGCGGGCGGGCTCCAAAACGGCTACTATACCCTGGCCACCATTCCCGAGCCGTCGACGCTTGCCTTGGTTTTGCCGGTGCTGTTGGCCCTGGGCGTGTGGCGGCGGCGTCGCTCGCGATTGGGTACGTGACGCAGCGGTTCGGGGGCGAGTGCACCCGGCCCGAGTACGTAAACGCAGGAGGCATCGTCATGAATCGAGCGGATGCAAGGCGGGGCTCGCCTCGCGGATTCACGTTGGTCGAACTCCTGGTGGTCATTGCGATCATCGGCATACTTATCGCGCTGCTGCTGCCCGCGGTGCAGGCGGCGCGCGAGGCGGCGCGGCGGTTGCAGTGCGCCAACAACTTCAAACAGGTGGGGCTGGCGCTGCACAACTATCACTCGGCGTTCAACACGTTTCCCCTGGGCGCCAATAGCTTTGCCAATACGGAGGTCGGCAGCAGGCACGGCTTTTCGTGGGCGGCGCGCGTCTGGCCTTACCTGGAGCAGGGGAGCGTGTACGAGCGGCTCGAAGAGGACCTTTCCGGCTGGGCCTATCTGGGGAACCAGATGCACCTCGACCACGTCACCTTCTCGATGATGTGGTGCCCCTCCAGCCCCTGTCCCATGCTGCTGAACGGCCGCAACGTAACCACCGAAACCGGCGCCGAGATTTTCATCGGCACTATGGTCGGCATTGCCGGGGCAATTCCCGACGCGCCGGGACGCAACCGGCACGACCCGTCCGGCCGTCCGCCCGAGGACCGCCACGCCTGGAACGGCATACTTGCCGCGCACACCGCCACGCGCGTCGAAGACATCCGCGACGGCAGCTCGAACGTCGTCATGGTCGGTGAAACCTCCGACTGGGGCGAGCACCCTTCCAGCCCCGGGCGGCAGTACGACATCCGCGGTCAGTATCCCCACGGCCCGCTGATGGGCTGCTCGCGGTCGCGGAACGATCCGAACAGCATGCCAGGGGATCCTCGGGTGTTCAACACCACGGTAATCCACTCCTACCCGCTCAACACGAAACTCTCCGCCGGAGGGGCCTATTCCAACAGCGGCATGCGCGGGCACAATTACGACAACAACCTTCCCGTTCAATCGGCACACCCGGGCGGCGCCCACGTGCTGGCGGCCGACGGCTCGGTCCACTTCCTCAGCGAGTCGATCGAGTTCGAGTTGTACCGCAACTTGGCCATTCGCGACAGCGGCGCCGTCGGACAGATACCACAATGATGCATGGAATCATGGACCAAACCAGCCGGATGCTTCGGCGCGAAACCTATGGTGTATTGCGTTGCCTCGCCCTCACGCTTCTCGGAACCGCGGCACTTGGCGGCTGCCGCAGCGGCGACGAACCCACGTATCCGGTTTCCGGCGTGGTGCGTTTCGGCGGGGAACCGCTGACCGACTGCCGGGTCATGTTCCGGCCGGAGCAGGGGCCCGTGGCGAGCGGCCGGCTCGACAGCGAGGGGCGTTTCGAGTTGTCCACGTACCGCCCGGCCGACGGCGCGGTGGCCGGCGTGCACCGGGTGTGGCTGGCCCCGCCGGAAACGGAATTCGATATCTCCGACGACGAACTCGAGTTCGTACAGGACGCCTCGCGCCTTCGGAAGCCCCCCCCGTTCCCCGCGAAATACCTGTCGTTCGCAACCAGTGGCCTGACGGCGGAAGTGCAAACCGAAACGAACGAATTTGAGTTCGACCTGGAACCGTAGGCCACCTTTGGGCCGGCGGCATTCCCCCAGCATCGGCTCGGCATCTTGATCGGGCCGGCATCGTCCTGCATAATGCGGGTTGTGCTTCGCTCCATGATCAAGAAAGGCGCTTCAGCATCATGACTTCCCTACTGGCCGTGCTTTGCTCGCTGGTACTTGCATCGAACGTCGCAGCGGACGACGCCGACGCAGCCCGCGCGATTCTCGACGCCACCGAAGTTCGGGGCGGTCTAGTGGTCCACGTCGGCTGTGGCGAGGGGCGGGTGACCGCGGCGCTGGGCGCGGAAGAGGGCTACCTCGTCCACGGGCTCGACCCCGATCCGACCAATGTCGAGGCGGCACGCCGGCATGTCGCCTCGCTGGGCCTTTCGGGCAAGGTGGCGGTCGACCGCCTTCCGTCGGGCCATCTGCCGTACGTGGATAGCCTTGTCCGTCTGCTGGTCGTGGAAGACGCGACCCTGCTGCCCGAAGGTGAGATGATGCGCGTGCTGGCGCCGGGCGGGGTGGCGTACCTCCGGTCGGGCGACCGGTGGCGCAAGGCGGCCAAACCGTGGCCGGAGGAGATCGACGCCCAGTGGACGCACTACCTTCGCGGGGCCGACAACAACGCCGTGGCGCGCGACTCGGTGGTCGGGCCGCCGCGGCAAGTTCAATGGCTGGCCGCACCACGATGGACCCGCAACCACCATACACTCAACAGCGTCAGTTCCGCCGTGACGGCGGCCGGCCGGCTGTTCTACATTGCCGACGAAGCCTCGCCGGCGAACATCCAACTGCCTCCCCGGTGGAACGTCGTCGCACGCGACGCCTTCAGCGGCGTGACCCTCTGGAAAAAGCCCATGCACTCGTGGGTCGAGCATCGGCACCGGTTCCGTAGCGGGCCGGCGCAGGCGCCGCGGTTACTGGTCGCCTCGGCCGACCGGCTGTACACGACGCTTGAGCTGGGCGGGCCCGTGGTATCGCTCGATACGACGACGGGCGAGGTCGCGGCCGCCTTCCCTGCGACGGACGGCGCCGAGGAAATCATCCTGGCCGACGGCACGCTGCTTGTGCTGGCGGGCGAACCCGAGGCCGCGCATGCGTTTTCCCATCCCATCGCGAGGCAACGGCGGAAGACACCCAACGAGAAATCGCTCGTTGCGATCGACGTCTCCACCGGGAAGACACTTTGGCGGTGGACGCCCGACGGGTATCCCGTACCTGAAACGCTCGCTTCCGACGGCGCGAGCGCGTACCTTCGAATTGGCGACGGCGCGGCCAGCGTCGACTTGCAGTCGGGCGAGGTGCGCTGGCGCTGGGGCGACTGGACGCCGGTGCCGAAGGTCGGCATCAACTTCGGCACGAACACGCTGGTCGTGGCGCAGGGCGCGGTCGTATTCAACGTGGGCGGCGAGTTGGTGGCCGTTGCAGCCGACGACGGCTCCACGCGGTGGCGGCATGAGGCCGGCAGCAGCTTCCACGCCCCGCCCGACGTGTTCGTCATCGGCGACCTCGTATGGCACAAGGCCGGCCACCGGGCCGATTCCAATCCGCCGGTCTCGACCCATCCCGAAGTCGAAGCGATCGACCTCCGAACCGGCGAGGTTCGCGTGAAGGACTCGATTGCCGACCGGATCAAGACCGCGGGCCATCATTACCGCTGCCACCGCGCGAAGGCGACCGAGCGGTTCGTGATTGCCGGGAAGCGGGGCGTCGAGCTGATCGATATAGTCGGGGAGGAGCACTCGCGCAACAACTGGGTGCGGGGCACGTGCCAGTACGGCGTGCTCCCGGCCAACGGGTTGCTGTACGTGCCGCCCCACTCGTGTGGCTGCTATATGGAAACGATGATGCACGGTTTCTGGGCTTTTGCGCCGGAGTCGTCGGCAGCCGGTGCGAAGCCCCAAATCGGCTCGGACGCCCGGCTGGAGAAGGGCCCGGCGTACGGCGACGTGGGCGGCGCCGCCGAATCCGGCGAGGAGAGTTGGCCCACCTACCGCGGCGATCCGCTCCGCCGCGCCGTGGCCGCTACCAAGGTGCCCGCCGCGCTCGGGCAAACGTGGCAAACGCAGGTGGGCGGCCGGCTCACGCAGCCGGTCGTTGCGGCCGGGTACGTGGTTGCGGCCGATGTGGACGCCGGCATCGTGTATGCGCTCGACGAGGCCGGCGGCGAGGTGCGGTGGAAGCACGTCGCCGGCGGGCGCGTCGATTCACCGCCCACCATCCACGACGGCATGGTCCTGTTCGGCAGCGCCGACGGCCGGGTCACCTGCCTGCGGCTGGCCGACGGCGCCCTGGTGTGGCGCTTTCTTGCCGCGCCGACCGACCTGCGAATCGTCGCGCTCGATCGGCTGGAATCGCCCTGGCCGGTCCACGGGAGCGTGCTCGTGCTCGACGGCGTGGCGTATTGCTCGGCCGGACGTTCGAGCTGGATGGACGGGGGAATCTCGCTTTACGGGCTGCGTCCTGCCACGGGCGAAGTCGTCCACGCAACCCGCTACGAGAGCCGGCACCCCGAGTTCCGCCGCGAGGACGGCGCGCCGCCGGAACTCGACGGTGAGCGGTTCGACCAAAACTTCGCCGACTACAGAACGTTCGAGCACCCGGACCGCAGCGATGCGTTCTCCATGGCCGGCGGGTCGATTTCCGACGTGCTGGTGAGCGACGGCCGCAACGTGTTCCTGCACCACAAGAAGTTCAACGCATCACTCGAGAAACAGGACGACCTTTCCCGGCACCTGTTTTCCACCTCCAGCCTGTTGGACGACGCCGAGAACCACCGGTCGCACTGGTTCCTCGGTACGGGCGACTTCAGCCGGGTTTCCGTGGCCTACTCGTGGATCGTCAACAGCCGGGGTGGCAGCCGGGGCGCCTCGACGGTGGCCGTGCCGACCGGTCTGGTGTTGTCGTACGACGACCGCGCGGTATGGGCCGTGCAGCGGCCGGAGCAGGGGCAGGCGGCCGTCGGCGAGTACCTGCTGGTCAAAATGGCGAACGAACCGTTCGCCGACGACGAGCCTTCGCCGGCCGACTTCCGCGACGTTTCGCCCCGCGAGTACGTCTACCGGGTGGACCTGTCGGGGCGCGGCCGGGCGATCCTCCGATCGGGCGACCACCTGTTCGTGGCCGTCATGCCGACCGACATCCCCGACGACGATCCGCATGCGGCGTACGACGGACGCCGCGGCGGCGCCGTGCTGGTGTGCGCGGAGGGCGATGGCTCGGTCGTCGCCCGCCACCCGCTCGACTCGCCCGCCGTTTGGGACGGCATGGCCGCCGCCAACGGCCGGCTGTACATTGCCACCCAGGACGGCAAAATCGTGTGCCTGGCAGGAGAATGAAGTTACCGATTTGTGGCGAGCGGGGGCCGTAAGGGCCCCGTTTGCTCATCTTCACGTTTCCCCCAATGCCGGCGCCGCGACGTCGAGCCGGCCCGGCGCGCATGATCATCACTATCGACGGACCTGCCGGGGCGGGAAAAAGCACGGTAGCGAAGGCCGTGGCGCGGCGGCTGGGCTTCCGTTTCCTCGACACCGGCGCGATGTACCGGGCCGTGGCCCTGGCCGGCCTGCACACCGGAGTCGACTGGTCGGAGCCCGACGAGTTGGCTCGCGTGGCCGAGGGGCTGCACATCGAGGTGGACGGCGAGCGGACCCGTTTGGACGGCGAGGACGTGACCGACGCCGTCCGGCAGCCGAACGTGACGGCCGTTACCCGATATGCGGCCGACAATCCCCGCGTGCGCGACCGTTTGGTGCAACTCCAGCGCGAACTGGCCGCCGGCCGCGACGTGGTCACCGAGGGGCGCGACCAGGGCACTGTGGCCTTTCCCGACGCCGATCGGAAGTTCTTCCTCACGGCCGGCCCGGCGGAACGCGCCCGGCGCCGCCTGCGCGACCTGGAACGCCAGGGGGAAGCGGCCTCGTTCGAGGAGGTGCTGGCCGATCAGCAGCGGCGCGACCGGGAAGACGCCGCCCGGCCTGTCGGACCGCTGCGCCGCGCCCCCGATGCGGTCGAAATATGCACCGACGGAATGACGTTCGACGCGGTGGTCGATCGTCTGGTAGAATTGATACATGGCCGCTGAGAAAACCTCCACCGCTGAACGTCCCCTCTCGAGCCGAGCCTGGTACGAGTCGCTCCGCGTGCTGGCGCAGCTTTCGGCCGTGCTGGCGTGGCATATTCGCCACAGCGGGCAGGAAAATATCCCTAAATCGGGCGGGGTGCTGGTGGTCTCGAACCACCAGAGCCATCTGGACCCCCCACTCGTCGGGATGGCCTGCTCCAGGCGGATGAATTACCTCGCACGCGACACGCTGTTCGGATTCGCCCCGTTTCGATGGCTTATTCAATCACTCGACGCCATTCCGATCGATCGGGAGGGAATCGGGCTTTCGGGCATTAAGGAGTCGTTGCGGAGGCTGAAACGGGGGGAAATGGTGCTTGTGTTCCCGGAGGGCACCCGAACGCCCGACGGCAGCATCCAGCCGTTCCGGCCCGGGTTCACTGCCTTGGCGGTACGTAGCGGCGCGTCGATCCTGCCGGTTGCCCTTGACGGGGCGTACCAGGCATGGCCGCGACGGCAGCGTTTCCCCCATCCGGGCAGAATTCACGTGCATTACGGACCACCTATCTTGCCGAATCGAGTCAAATCGCTCGCCGAACGCGAATTGCTTGCCGAGGTGGAAGAGCGGGTTCGGGCGTGCCACGGCGTGGTTCGAACGCAACGCGAGCGGTAGGCGAAAACGGGACAGGTTCCTTTTGTGCGAAGCACCCGAAGGGCCGTTCCGGCAAAAGGTACCTGTCCCGCTTTCGCCGTGGCGCTGGGGCAGGTCCATTTTGTGCGAAGCACCCGAAGGGCCGTTCCGGCAAAAGGTACCTGTCCCGCTTTC
>CAYPWB010000070.1:0-16541 GCA_964414315.1 uncultured Planctomycetaceae bacterium
GCCTCAGCGTTCACGAGGAGCAGGTACTCGACACCCTGCTGGCCGATTTGGCGGCACTTTGAATTTTCGGGCTTCCAACTCCGCCGCGTTTCCCGGATGGAACATTGCAGATTGGTAACCGTTCACGGGGTGGCGCGGGCAGTCTTCTCCGCTGTATACGAAGGGGACAGTCCCATTTTCGGGGCGGAAACGGTGGATGATTGGGCAAAAACGCCCTTTGTGCCACGAAAATTGGGACAGTCCCCCGTGAACGGTTACGCAGATTGAAACGGAGCAACGGCTTAGGACGCTCGTAGAGCGGGCACAGCCCGCCCTGCACTTGATTCCTCACCCATCCGGCGTGTCGAGCAACGCCTGCAACCGGTTGCGCAAGGCCTCGGGCAAGCGAGGCAGCCAGGCGGCATCCAGAAGCCCTATGTCGAGCAGGTCGCGCAGGTGAACGCGGTCCTTGTCGCGGAATGAGGTGAGTTTCATGCGCACGAGGGCTTCCAGGGTGAGCGTTGAGGTGTTTGCGATGCGTTCCTGGTCGGTCACGTCCGGTGCGGGCAGTGCGTAGTCCGGCCGGACCTTTTCCGCGGCGAACACCAGGTGCACGGCGTCCCGGGGCTTGGCGTCCGGCCCGTCCAGGAACATGTCGATCCCGGCAACGTGGCGAAAGACGAATCCGGCCCGGCCCAACGCTTCGACGGCCCGCGGCAAATCGGCCCGCCGCAACAGCAGGTCGACGTCGCGCGTGTTGCGAACGGCCGTTTCGTCGACCTGGGCCACCCACATCTGCACGGCGTTGCCGCCCACAACCGCGTAGGGAATGCCGGCATCGTTGAGCGCATGGGCAACGCGCCGCATCCGATCTTTGACCTTTTCCACGGCTCGCTCAATTCGATTCCAAAGGGCGTCGCCCGTGTAGTGAATTGCCGTCATAACTTTGCCCGTGGCACGTGATGGCAGGGCGCGGTGGAATGCTTGCGCCTGGTCGCCATTTTACTGAAGCCGGCGCGCCGCATCAAGACTCCAACTGCATCCCGCCCGCGTTGTACACCATGAGCACGCGCGGCAAGTGGCCGGCGAAGCGTTCCATGGCCTCGTGAAAGGCGAGTTCCTTGTCGGGCTCCGGCGGCTCGAAGCCGAGGATCACCAGGGCGGCGCTGCGGCTGGTTTGCTGAATAACGCCGGGAACGTCGTCGGAAACGAGCACGACCGGCTCGATGGCGATGCGCGAGGTGCGGGCGATGTCGGCCATATTGCGCAACACCTCCTCCTGCCCCGCTTCCGAATCGATCACCCGCAGCAGACGAATCGGCCGGGCACGCCACGACGGGTTCTGCCGCAGCAGGTGCGCCAGCAGCAGCATCAACTCGCCGTTCTTCATGCCGCGCCACCACACGTCGATGCTGCCCGGCGGCACCGCCCACGGGTCCTGCTCGTCGTCGTCGGCTTCCGAGCCGTGGAGCCGCATGGCCAGAACGCTGCGTTTGAGTTTGGCGATAAGCCGCAGCGTCGTGCCCAACGCCTGGACGCGTTTGGGGTCGCTCAGCCAGCCCAGCAGAACGGTGTTCGGCCACAGCGCGCCCAACCCTTGGCACTGCACCAACGACTCGATCCCCTGCGCGAGCGACGGGGCGACCACCACGACCGGGAAGGCTTCCAGTTTCTGCTCGGCAATGAACTTCCGCAGCAGGTTTTCCTGGGCGGCGCGGCGTTCGAGCAGCTCTTCCGTCGAACCCTCGATCACCTGCCCGAGCGTCAGAATGCCGCGGCGGCCCGTCAACCAGTTGGCGAATACGGCCAGCCGCGTGCGCGACCAGGCCGAGCCGCTCAGGGCGAGGATGATGGGCCGCCAGTTCTTCGGGTGGTAGCGTTCCTCCTCCAGCCGCAGCAGGTTCCGCCGGATGCGCTCCACGATCAGGCCGCTGGTCAGGTCGCCCCAGTTGCTCTTCATCTCGCGGAAGCCGATCAGCCAGCGCAGCGCCACCATGCCTGCGAGAGAAACCGCCGCCATGATCGGGTGGATCAGGAACATCACCACAATGCAGGCCGCCGCGCCCAGCAGCGAAAGCGACCAGTGATAGTAGCGAAACGTCGGCCGATAGCTCGGGTTTCCGGTGACCGACTCGTAGAAACACGCCAGATTCAGCGTGGCGTAGGTGAGCATGAAGGCCATGGTGAGGATGGGGGCGATGGCGTTCAAGTCGCCCAGCAGGATGCAGGCCTGCGCAATCAGGAACGTAAGCAGGATCGCCCGCCGGGGCTCGGCGCTGCGCCCGCTGCCGGCGCCGAGGAACCGCAGCCAGGGAAACACGTCGTCGCGCGCGAAGGCCTGGAGGATGCGCGGCGCGCCCATCAAGGAGCCCAGGGCCGAGGAGAGCGTGGCCGCGAATACGCCGACGGTAATCAGCGCCGGCATCCAGGCGATGTCCTTGACCACCAGCGTGTTGCTGACCAGTTCATCATGGGGCCGGGCGCCGCCCAACAAGACCGCCAACGACAGGTACACCAGCGAGGTGCCGCCAATGGCGGCGAGGGTGCCGCGGGGAATCGCCCGGGCCGGGTCGCGCAAATCGCCCGACATATTCGCCCCGGCCATAATGCCCGTCACCGCGGGAAAGAACAGTGCGAACATGGTGAAGAAGCTTTCGCCGCCGACGTACTGTGGCTGGGCGTTTGCGTAGAACCATTCGAGTCGGAACGCGGCCCCCGCCCCCGCATAGAACGATGCCAAGGACAGCCCGAGCAAGGCGAGAATGCCGTACTGCACGCGAATGGTCCAGCCCGCTCCAATATACACGCACAAGAACGCCGCAAGGTTCACCAGCGTGGCCACGGTGGTGAACCGGGGCGCCAGCGCAGGCACGGCGTCGACCAGCGCCTCGGTGAACCCGATCAGGTACAGCGACACGGCAATGGCCTGGGCCAGGTAGAACACCACGCCGATGGCCCCGCCGAACTCGACCCCCAGGCTGCGGCTGATCAGGTAGTAAGCTCCCCCGCCCTTTACCCGGGTGTTCGTGGCGATGGCCGAGAGCGAGAGGCTCGTGAGCGTGGTGATCACGGTGGAGGCCAGCACGATCATTGCGGCCCAGAAGACGCCCGCGTTGCCCACCACCTGCCCGAACCGCAGGAACATGATCACGCCGAGGATGGTCAGCGTGCAGGGCGTGAACACTCCGCCGAATGTTCCAAACCGGCGCGCGGAACTTTGGCCTTCGCGATCTTTTGGCATGGGCGTGGTCAACCGTTCACGGGCCAGCCGGGGACTGGTTCATTATTCGGCCACCCCGTACCGGCCGAAGGGGACAGTCCCATTTTCGCGGCGAACAGCGCATTATCCAAGAGTGACGCCTGCTCCGCCGCGAAAATCGGGACAGTCCCCATCAACGGCTGCCGGAAGCAGGCCCGAAGACGACGATCCTACAGTTTCGCCTGGTAACCGAGGCTTCGGACGGCGTCGGCAAGCTGCCGGGCGTCGAGGTCGGTCCCGCGGACCACGGCCCGGCCGGCGGCCAGGTCGACCTGGGCCGACGCAACGCCCGGGCACTCGGTCAGGGCACGGCGGACGGCCTCGGCACAGTGGCTGCACGTCATGCCTTCGACGGCAAGTTCCAACGGTTGCTCCGGCTGTTCGGTCATATCACCCCGATTGTCCTCCAAACCGCGGTCCTTTTCCAGACGGGGGCCGAAGAAAAAGGAAACAGCCAGAACGACCAACAACCCCGCGGCCCAAAGGTGCCCTGCGAGCCCGATGGTGGCGTGCGCGTGCAGGTGGCCCACGGAGGGCATCGTTTCGGCCAGGCCGGGAAACAGGCCGTCGATGAGCATGCCGCTCACCACGGCGCTGGCGGCGATCGTGGCCAAGTAAATCGCCGCCGTCCTGCGGCCGAGCACCTTCCAGATGGTGGCGATCGTGGCCGCGTTGGTAGCCGGTCCGGCGATGAGAAAGGCCAAGGCCGCGCCCGGCGAAGCGCCCGCGTGGATCAGCCCCACCGCAAGCGGCACCGTGGCGGTGGCGCAAACATAGACGGGCACGGAGGCGGCCATCATCAGCAGGATCGCCAGGATGCCGCCGCCGAGGAGGAAGCCCAGTTCGCCCGGCGGCACCAGCGCGCCAATCGCCCCGGCGACGGCCGCGCCGAACAACAGCGGCAAGCCGATGTCTCGCGGCAACGTGACGAACCCGTACCGGAGCGCGCGCAGCGCCGGATGGAGCGAGGCGGCCGGCGCACAGCACTCGTCCCGGCAGTCGGCCCGCGATTCATTCGGGGCTGAAACGTTCTGCGCGGCCTCGCGGTCGGTCCACTGCACAAGCAGGCCGCCGACCATTCCGGTAACCAGCGCGGCAATCGGCCGGAATACGGCGAACACCATTCCCATCAGGCCGTAGGTGACCAGAATGCTGTCTACCCCGGTTTGCGGAGTGGAAATGAGGAAGGCGGCCGTGGCGCCGCGACTGGCCCCGTGCCGGCGGATGGACGCCCCGACGGGAATGACGCCGCAGGAGCAGAGCGGCAACGGGACGCCGGCCATCGAGGCCGTGAAGACGGGCAGCATGCCCGGACGCCCCAGCCACCGCTCGACCCACTGCGGTGCAATGAAGACCGACAGCACCCCGGCCACCAGAAAGCCCAGCAACAAGTACGGAGCCATCTGACCCAGGACGAGCCACATCTGCCAGAGGATGTCGGCGAGGATGGTTAGCATGTGCGAAACTCATCGTTTCGTGTCGGCGGTACGCCTCGGCGTACGCGGGGTTGGCGGACGGCACACGGAGGGTGCCTGCTACTCTAGCCGGCGTGCTTGGCCAGGTACTCGGCCACGCCTTCAGCACTGGGCTTCATGGCCTCGTCGCCTTCCTGCCAGTTGGCCGGGCAAACATCGCCGTGTTGTTCGAAGTGCTGCAGGGCGTTCAAGACGCGCAAAGCCTCCGGTACGCTGCGCCCGAGAGGCAGGTCGTTGATGACCGCATGTCGCAGGACGCCGTCCTTGTCGATGAGGAACAGCCCGCGCAAGGCGACCCCGTCGTCGAGCAGCACGCCGTAGTCGGTTGAAATCTTCTTGCTCAAGTCGGCCACCAGCGGATAGCCCACTTTTCCGATCCCGCCCTGGTTGCGCGGTGTGTTCTTCCAGGCAAGGTGCGTGAAGTGCGAGTCGACCGACGCGCCCAGCACCTGGCATCCTTTCGCCTCGAATTGCGAAAGGGCCTTGTCGAAGGCGATGATTTCCGACGGGCACACGAAGGTGAAGTCGAGCGGGTAGAAGAACAGGATCACGTACTTGCCGCGGTACTGCGACAGGCTGATTTCCTGAAACGAATTGTCCGGCATCACCGCCTGGGCGGTGAAGTCGGGCGCTTCCTGGGTGACGAACGCTGGCATCGGGACACTCCTAAAGGGTTGCAAAGGGGATCAATTGTCAGTGCAGGGCGGGCTGTGCTCGCCGCTACGGGAACATGACGCGAAACTTCGGGCAGCAACAGGGACCTCGCGGCCTCCGCTCGCCTGACGGATCGACGGTCGTTTGCCGGCGTTTGGCGCTACTACCCTTGGGCCGGGGCGGCGGCGGGGGCCGGGCGGCGGCCCAGTTCGGCGTCCATCATCAGCAAAGCGGGGCCGTGATCGCCTACAAGCTTCAGTTTGTCGCAAATGGCCCGGGCCGTGGCCTCTTCCTCGACCTGCTCGTCGACGAACCATTGGAGGAAATTACCCGCCGCGTGATCCTTCTCCGCAACGGCCAAATCGACCAACCCGTTGATCAGGGCCGTGACCTTCTGCTCGTGTTCGTAGGCCTCTTGAAAGGCCTCCAGGGGCGAGTTCCACTCGGACTTGGGCTTGTCGATGGCGTCGAGCAGCACCCGGCCGTCGCGCTCGTTGATGAACGCGAACATACGCATGGCGTGGCCCCGCTCCTCGTCGGCCTGCGCCTGCATCCAGCCGGCCATGCCGGGCAGCCCGACCGACTCGAAATAGGCCGACATCGACAGGTACAGGTACGACGAAAACAATTCGGCGTTGATTTGCCGGTTCAACGCATCCTGCATCTTGGAATTCAGCATTTACTTTGCTCCTTGTGAAGATGGACACTCCGACGGATCGGCTTCCCGGCACCCCGGGCAAACGCCCAGGTATTCGAGCCGGTACCCGATGATTTCAAAACCGGCCGGTTCGTCAAGCTCCCCCGCGGGTATTTCGGTGGGGGGGCCGGGCAAATCGGCCACACAGCCGCAACGGACGCAACGGACGTGGTTGTGGGGTTGGGTGTCGGCATCGAATCGGGCCTCGCCGCCGGCGGTCAGCCGGCGCGCCTCGCCGCACTGGCAAAGCTGCTCGAGGTTGCGATACACCGTTCCCAAGCTAATTCGGGGTAGTCGGCGACGGACGCGGTCGTACAATTCCCGTGCGGTGGGATGGCAGGAGATCGCTTTCAGTTCCTCCAACACCACTGCTCGCTGGCGACTTCGCCTTTGAATGGGACGGACACGCATCGGGCACCAATTCGATAACACGAACCATTACTATTATATCGGCCCGGCTATAACCTAACTGGGGGGTGCATTGGGTGTCGTGCTGCACGGGCCGCCCGGCGCGGTACAAGCCGACCGGCGGCAAGCGCGGGCAGGCAGGCTCTTCCGTTTCTAGGGGCAAACCACGGCAAAGTAGCAGGCACGCTCCGTCGTGCCGTCCGCTTCATTGGGCAGAACTCTTTCGTTCGGTCAACGGATTCGCGCCTGGAAGCGGAAGAGCCGGCAGGTAAGGGCTCGCGAAGGAATAAATGGCCTTGTTTAGGCGCGGCGAGGACAAGGCTGCGAAGGAAGGCGAAGCAGACATATTGCCTATACGTCGATGCAGCCTGACGGCGCGCAGCCGTAGCCCGTCCAAATCGGCCAGTTATTCATTCGCGGGCCCTAAGGTGCTTCAGCGGGGCTCGCGTCCCGGCCCGCCGAAGCTCGTGATAGACGCCCGACCTATTGGCCCTTTGCCCGGGCGCGCAACAAACGGATGGCTGCCAGCAGGTAGGTGATGCCCGAGTAGGCGGTCAGCAGCACGGCGGCCCACACGGAAACGACCATTCCGGCCCACAGCCAGGGGGGCGCGTCGGGCATGGCGAGCGGTCCGTCGGCCGGCAGGCGGTACGAAAGGTAGTAAAGGCACAGTCCGGCCGCCACGCATTGCAGCACCATTTTCAGCTTGCCCACCATTTTGGCGGAGAAGTCGGACCCCTGTTCCTCCATGAAGCTGCGCAGGGCCGTAATGAGCAGTTCGCGGCCCAGAACGACCACGACCATCCAAGCCCTGAGCCCCCACGGCACCTGCGACATGGCCGGCACGGCCACGAGGAAGGTAAACGTGCCGCAAATGATGACCTTGTCGGCGAAGGGGTCGAGCATGCGGCCCAGCGTGGTCACCTGCCCGTACTTCCGCGCCCAATAGCCGTCGAGCCAGTCGGTTCCGGCCGCCACGACGAATAGTGCCAGGCTGGTCAGGTAGTATTCCCAGGCGATGAATCCGAACATCACCACGGCCAGGATCAACCGCAGCGTGGTGAGCTGATTGGGTACGTTGACAATCGTGGCGAGGGATCGCTGGGAGTTTGGGTTCATGGCTCACTTGGGGGTTGCCGGAAATCGCAGCCGCTCATGGGTCGGCGGCGCGGGCTGCTTTCTCCACGGTATGCTAGGGGGACAGACCCACTTTCGCGGCCTGAGCGACTGGACGATTGGTTAAATCGGCCCTGTGTGCCGCGAAAATCGGGACAGTCCCCTGTGAACGGTTGCCGGAAATCGTAACCGTTCACGCAAGGTGGGCCGCTATTAGATCATAGTCTTTTCGGGCGACGATTTCACAGGGGGCGATTTGCCCCGGCCGCAGCCCGTGGCCCGTTACGTACACCCCCCCGTCCACCTCCGGGGCGTCGGCCGTCGTCCGGCCCACAAAGGCGTGCTTCTCGCCCGGAATGCAACGGTCGATCAGCACGTCGAGCGTCCGCCCGAGTTGCCGGTCGCCCCAAGCGAAGGCGATTTCCTGCTGCCGGGCCATCAGTTGCGACTGCCGGGCGAGCTTCACTTCCTCGGGAAGCTTGCCGTCGAGGGCGGCGGCGGGGGTGCCGGGCTCGTCGCGGAAAGGGAACACGCCCAGCCGCTCAAACTGCCGCCGGCCGACGAACTCCAGCAGCTCGGCGAACTGCGACTCCGTCTCGCCCGGAAAACCGACGATGAACGTCGTCCGCAACACAAGCCCGGCGATCGCGCCGCGTAGCCGGTCGAGCAGCCGTTCGGTTTCCGCCTGCGACACGCCGCGCCGCATCCTCCGCAGCACGGGGTCGGAGATGTGCTGCAGCGGCAGGTCCATATACGGAACAACCTTCTCGCATGCATTGAACGCCTCGACGAGCGCGTCGGTGATCAGGGCCGGATAGAGGTACATGACCCGGATCCATCGCAGCGGCTCGATCCGGTCGAGCCGGCCGAGCAGCTCGGCCAGTTGCGGCTTGCCGGCCAAGTCGCGCCCGTACGAGCTGGTGTCCTGCGCGATAAGCACCAGTTCGCGCACGCCGTCGGCGGCCAGTCGTTCCGCCTCGGCGACGGTCTGGTCGAGCGGCTTGCTCACGTACGGACCACGAATGCTCGGGATGGTGCAGAAGCTGCACAGCCGGTTGCAGCCCTCGGCGATTTTGAGGTAAGCGAGATGCGGCGGCGTAAGGCGCAGCCGCCGGGCTTCACTTGCAGGGCAGGCCGGCGGCGGCTCGACGATCGCACGCGGCGCCGACCGGCCCTCGAGCACCTCCTGCGCCGCGCGTGCGATTTGCTCCCGCGCGAACACTCCCACAACGCGGTCGACCTCGGGAAATCGGCGGAGCAGTTCCTCCCGTTCGCGTTCGGCCAGGCAACCGGCCACCACGAGCGCGCCGGCCCGGCCCCGGCGGCGCAGCGCGGCCATCTCGCCGATTGCCGCGTACGATTCCTCGCGTGCGTCGGCAATGAAGCCGCACGTGTTCACCACCACCACGTCGGCCCCGTCCGGCTCCTGCACCATGCGAAACCCCTCCCCGCACAGCGCCGCGCCCATGCACTCGCTATCGACCAAATTCTTCGGGCAGCCAAGGCTAATGAGCGCAAAGGTAAGCATGCTAATTGGTGCTAGGTGTCAGGTGTCAGGGGATAGGGGATAGGTGTTCACCGTTCGATGTTCGACGTTCCCCCATGGCATGTCGGCCGCATTAGCGCGTCTCTAGCACCTAGCAGCTAGCACCGAGCACCTAGATTTCTTCTCGGCTGTCGGAGGATGTAGAACCAAAGGCCGATGAGGGTTAGGAGGATGAGGAGGCTGACGGTTTGCGAAATGCTCAAGCCGGTGCCGAACACCGGGGCCTCGTCGGTGCGAATGTCTTCGATCAGGTAGCGCGTGACGGCGTACAGGGTCAGCGCCAGGGCGATCAACTCGCCATCGCGGCGTTGGAACGGCTCGAAAGCCAGCAGCACCAGGAACAGCAACAGGGCGTTGAGCACGCTGTACACTTGCGTCGGATGCACCGGGAGGCTGCGGGCGGGCGGACCGGCGCGCGGCCAGCGCGCCACCTTGTTGTCCACGGTGCGCACTTCAACCCACGGTTCCTCGTGGAACTCCTCGACTCGGGCGCGGAACTCGGCCGGCGTGCGCACGAGCCGGCCGCTGACGGCCACCACCTCCCAGCCGGGCTGAATGCCCTGCCGGGCCGCCGGCGAAAGGCTGTCGACGGCCGTCACCACCAATCGTCCCGCCGGGCCTTCGCCAACGGCCATGCCGAACAACGCCGCCCCGCCGTCCCGGTCGGCCACGAGGGGCTCACCCGGATCCTCGGGCAGTTCGATGTGCCAGTAGGTGAGGGAACGGTTGTCGGCCTTCAGCAGGAGGTTCATCTTTCGGGCTTCGAGCAGCGCCCAGCGTGCTCCGCCCACCGAGTCGACGATCGTGCCGTTGATCTGCCGGACGACGTCGCCCGGGGCGAGGCCGGCGGCTTCGGCCGGGGAGCCGGGCACGAGCTCGGCGATTTCCGGCCGCCCTTCGGCATCGCCCTCGATCAGAATGCCGTGAAGCGGCAATTGCCCTCGTTCCGCCTGGTGGGTATGCGGCGGGCTGCTGTACGGGAAGCTGATCGCCCACGGGTAATCGCACGCCCCGCCGAAGCAGCAGCCGTTCAACAAGCAGCCCACGCGGCCCAGGGCCAGTCCCAGCAGCAGGCTGGGGGTGATCACGTCGGCCAGGCGCAGTAGCGGCAAGCGGTACTTGCGTACGAACGCCAGCAAACCCACCGCGGCGCCGAACACCGACCCGTACACCACCAGCCCGCCTTCGGCCACGTTCACCACCGAGCCCAACAGTGCGTGCAGCCCGTGTATCTGGTAGATGGGCCAGTATTTTTCGTCCCAGTATTCGATGACGTAGAACGCCCGGGCGCCGAGAATTCCCGGCACGAAGGTCCAAAAGGCGAGGGTGTAGATCAGGTCGGGCTCGAATCCCGCGCGCTTGGCGCGCCACGCGGCCAGGGCCGTGCCCGAAATGACGGCCAGCAGCATCATCATGCCGTAGCTGCGAATAGGCAGCCCGCGCGGCTCCGCCAGGTACGGCAGCACAAACCAGATGGCAAGCGCCACCGGCACGAGAATCGTCAGGTAGCTGAGCCACTCGTCTTTCAGCCGGCCTCTCCATGCCAGCCAAACGAGCAGCCCGGCGCTCAGCACGACCCACAGCAATAGCAGCAGGCCAAAGCCGAACACCGGAATGCCGGCAACGTGGTTCGGAATGTAGAAGAGCGTTTGTCGCATGGCGGGCCGGCGGTTCTATTCGGGCGGGGGGGAAAGCAGTGCGTTGTCGATCAGCCGCGTACCGTCGATCCGCGCGGCCAGCAGGGCGACCGTCGGACGGTCGATTCGGCCAACCGGTTCGAGCGTTTCGGGATGGACCAGCGCGACATACTCGATTTCGACCGGTGCGGCCGTCTGGAGGACCTCGCGCACCTGTCGGGCAATGGCCTCGGCGTCGCGCTCGCCGGCGGCTGCCAGCGCCTCGGCCCGCGCCAAGCCGGCCGACAGCGCCGCCGCCCGGCGCCGCGCCTCGGGACTCAAGTACGCATTGCGGGAACTCATGGCCAGGCCGTCGGGCTCGCGTACGATCGGGCACGCGCGCACGTCGACCGGCACGTCCAAATCGGCCACCATCCGCCGGATGACCAGAAGCTGCTGGTAATCCTTCCGGCCGAAATAGGCCGCGTCGGGCTGCGCCATGAGGAACAGCTTGAGCACGACGGTGGCCACGCCGCGGAAGTGGCCCGGCCGAAGGCGGCCCTCCAGCGGCTCGCCCGGCCCGCCTACCGTCACCCACGTGGCATGCCCCGGCCGGTACATCTCCTCGGCCGACGGGGCGAACACCAGCTTCGCGCCGCAGGAGGTCAGCGCGTCGAGGTCGGCTTCGAGCGTGCGCGGATACTTCGCCAGGTCCTCCGCGGGCCCGAACTGGCTCGGGTTGACGAAGATCGACACCACGGTGAAGTCGCATTCGTCCCGAGCCGCCCGGACCAGGCTCAGGTGCCCCTCGTGTAACGCGCCCATGGTGGGCACCAGCCCCACGCGACTGCCCGAGCGGCGCGCAGCGCCAATGGCCTCGCGAAGCGCGTCGACCGAGGTCACGACCGTGGGGCGTTGGGAAGGCAAACCGTTTTTTCCAGGGGGGTGCAGGAACAGCCTTGCAGCGGGCACGATCTAAGCCATGGCCTCGACGGCTGCCGCAACTTCCTCGAGGGCGCCGTTCGGGGCGTCGCTTCTTATTCGCAGCACCGGTCCCACGTCGGGTTCGCGGGTTTGCCGGTCGATGGCCCGCGCAATCCGCTCCAACACGGCGGCGGTCAAGCCGCGCTCGCAGGCTCGGCCACGCCGCAGCACCCGCTCGTGCAACTCGCGGCCGGTCGCTTCGAGCAGCACAACCAGCCGCGGCCGAACCACCTGCGGCCGCGCGGCCTCGAAACGAGCGACAAACCCGGCGTACTGTTCCGGCGGAAGCCATACCCGCGCGAACGCGGCCGACTGGTCGAACCAGAAGTCGCTCACCACCGGCGTCTGCCGACCGTGCCAAAACGGGGCGTCGGCCGACAGCAAGCGCCGGCGCTGCTTGAGGAATTCTAATTCCACAGCCCAGGCATGGGAAGCCGGGTCTGCGTAGAATGTCGAAAGCCGCTCCACGTCGACCTCCTCGGCCAGCCGGCGCGCACGCAAGTGCGATTCCAGCCGCCGGGCGAGTTCGGTCTTGCCGGCCCCGATCGAGCCGGTCAGCGCCGCGTAGTACGGCGCGGTGTTGAGATGTCGAAGAAGTCTGGAAATGGTCCAGCCGATGGTGGGGTGATTCATTTCCGGGGCGATCTCGGCCGCCGGTTCGAGCACGAAACGGCGCCAGGCCATCCGCGGATGCGGCAGCGCGAGCGACGGCTCGTGGAGCACAACGTCGTCGTACAGCAGCAGGTCGAGGTCGATGAGGCGGGGGCCCCAGCGTACTTCCCGAATGCGGCCCAACTCGGCTTCGATTTGCAGCAGCAGGGCGAGCAATGCTGTCGGCGGCAGCGAGGTGCGAAGCAAGGCGGCGCTGTTGAGAAACCCGGCCTGACCGGCAGGCCCTCCAATGGGCCTCGTTTCGTGCAGTCGGCTGGACCGTACTACCCCCACCCGGCCGTGCGTGTCCAGTTTCCGGAGTGATTCCCGGATTGCGCCGGCCCGGTCGCCCACATTCGCCCCGAGCGAAACCAAAGCCTGCGCCGCCATGGGCTACCTCATTTTTGATGCGGAAAAGAACTCCGAGGCCCCCGGGTTTCCCGTTGTTTTCACCACGGCATGCGAAGGGGACAGCCCCATTTTCGCGGCCTCCGTACTATAGGGCGATTGGGCAAATCGCCCTTTGTGCCGCGAAAATCGGGACAGTCCCCTGTACTACGAACCGCAAACATCGTGAACTTCTTCACACAGTCGTGGCCTTGGCTTCGAGCGGAAGCTCGCATTGGCTGGCGGCCCTGCCGCCCTGTGAACGGTTACCTAAACCGCTGCCGTTTCGAGTGGCTGCTCCTCGAAGCGGGACTCGGCGCGGGCCGTGTCGAGCGAAAGCTGCATGGTCACGCTCCACCGGCCGTGCTCATCGGCTTGGACCGTCCAGTGCGGCAGGACGGCCACCGACTGGTGAACCAGCTCGAATCCGCCTTCCGACTGGCTGACGGTTTCGACCGGGAACGCCCAAAAGTGGGTGGAGCGGTTGGACGTCAGGCTCAGATCGATGCCTAGCCACTCGTCGGTCAGGCCCAGGCCGCCGGCGTCGGCAAGGTCGAGTTGCTCGCCAAGCTGCCCGAGCCGGGCGCCGTCGGTGTCGCGGAAGTAGCGGTCGTCGGCGCCGGCGGGCAGGCCGGCGAAGTTCATCTCGACCGCAAAGTGCAGCGGCCGGTCCTGCGGCAGGTTCTCCAGCAGGTAGGCGATTTCCAGCATCGAGCTGCCGGCGTCGAGCGTCACACCCTTGGTGATCTTCACCGGCACGTCGTCCACCTGGCCCTCGCGGCTGAGCTGCACCTGGATGCGGCCCGGGTTGCGGCGTACGCGGGCTTCGTAGCGACCGTGGACGAAGTCGCCCGCCTGACGCGCACGGCAGGCGATGACGTCGGCCAGGGTGGCGTCGGCGTCGTAGAACAGGTCGACTAGACTCTTGCGCGGGTGGTCGTCGTACTGCACCCGCTCGTTGAGGCCCGCCTGCTTGAACACCACGCGGTCGTGGATGCTGGCGCAATCGCCGTTGCCCCCCAGGTTTTCGCCGCAGAGCACCTTTTCGTGGTAGGCTTCCGGGCGGCGGGCGAGCGTGGCCAGCAGGTTGTGCTCGATGGCGCGCACGTCGAGTTCGTAAAGCTGGCCGCCGCGGGCCGGCGACAGCAAGGCCACCAGCCGGTCGCTGGCCAGGCGGACCTCGCGCCGGGCGTCGAAGTCGAAGTCGTCGGCCGCGGCTTCGATCCATTCGCCCTCGCGGCCGGAGGCCTGCTCCAGAAGTCCGTCGGCCCGAATCAGGTGTCGGTACACCGCGTTGCGCAGGTGCGGCAGGTAAATGCCGCCGAACGCCCCGTGCCAGTAGGAGCAATTGCACTGGCCGCGGTACAGTTCGTCGCGAGCCTGCTGGAGGGTGTCGCTCGTTTCGCCGGTCGCCTGCTGCTCGGCCAGCCGCCGGCTGACCATCATCATGCGGGTGTACATTTCGTCGGCCTCGGGGTACTTCACCTTGAAGTTCCGCCAGAAGCCGCCGCGCACGAACCGCCGCACGCGGTGCCATCGGGGGTCGTCGCGCAGCGAATGCGACACGTCGTCCAGTTCCTTCTGCTGCCTGACCGGCAGGGCCCATTCGGTCATTTCGCGATAGCTGCTGTCGGGCAGGTACACCTTGCCCAGCGGCGGCACGGCGTCGAGTGCCTCGGACGGCGTGGTCACGCGAATCCAGTCGCGGTTCTCGACCAGGGCGCTGAAGAACCGTTCCAGCCAGCCGTCGTGGTAGCAGTGCCGGTTCGTTTCGGGCCACGTGCCGAACTTCTCGCCGTCGTCACCGAATACCAGAAGCGCGTTGGGGTGCTCAGCGGCCACCTGGGCAAAGTACTCGATGTTCTTCTCCGGCGTGCCGAACGGGATCAGGTAGCGGAGCTGCTCGCTGCCGGGCAGGACGTTCAGGACGCGCCCCTCGTCCTCGGTCAGGTAGTAGCCGGCCAGCGCCGAATCCTCCACGCCCGCATTCTTGAAGTGGAAGTCGTCCAGCACGGTATAGTCGATTCCCGCGTCGACCAGGTCGCGGGTGAACGACTGCTCCCACACGCGTTCGGGCATCCACATGCCGCGCACCTTGGCGCCCAGCCGGTTTTCGAGCCATCGGGTGTAGCTGCGAATCTGGCCTTGGCGGTCGCGCGCCGGGATCATCGCCAGAATGGGCTCCTGAAACGCGCCGCCGACGATTTCGATCCGGCCGGTGGCGACCAGTTCGGCCACGCGGTCGAGGTAGTCGGGATGCCGCCGGTCCAGCCATTCCATGAGCGGGCCGCTGGTGTGCAAGGCGATGCGCAGCGGGTCGTAACGGCTGAAAACGTCGAGGAACGGCAGGTAGCTGTCCTGGTAGGCCTGCTCGAAGACGTGATCGAAGTTTCCAACGGGCTGGTGGTTGTGCAGAACGAGGGCGAGTCGGATGCGGTTCATGGCTTTTCGGGCGGGAGGCTGGGAGGTTCAGTCGGCCGCGGGGAAAAACGGGACAGGTCCAATTTGCCGGAACGGTCCTTCGGGTGCATCGTGCAAATCGGACCTGTCCCGTTTTTCCCCGCGAACAGTGTGCTAGGTGCCAGGGTGGGCGGTTCCGGCTGTCTCAGCCGTTGGGTTCACCCACGTGCCGGGCCGTTGATCTTGCGGAGGTGGGTGACCCTGGCCGCTACGTGCCGAGAGTCACTCACCCTACGCCTTTTTCTAATCGGCACTAACACCGCAGCTTATCCAGTTTCCCTTGTTAGAATATCTTGTGGCTCTTGAACCTCGACGTCGATCTCGCGCAAAAACGCGGCCGCCTGCTCCGGGGGGACCGGGTTGATGTAAAAACCGGTACCCCACTCAAAGCCGGCGGTCTTCGTCAAACTCGGAATGATCTCGATATGCCAGTGGTAATGCCCAAGCTCCTGCGTGTCAAAGGGGGCCGTATGAATAATGTAATTGTACGCAGGCTGGTCCAGGGCCGACTCCACTTTCGCAATCACCTGCCGCATGACGCCCGACAGATCGTCCACCTCGGTCCGCTGGATATTCTCGAAGTGGCTCGCGTGCGACTTCGGCACAATCCACGTTTCGAACGGGAACCGGCTGGCGAAGGGGCAGAATGCCAGGAAGGACGGTGTATCGAGCACGATCCGCTTCTCGGTGGCCAACTCCTGCTGGATCATGTCGCAGAAGACGCATCGCCCGCGGTAGTTGTAGAACTCCAGCGAGCCGGTCATCTCTTCCCACACGTTGATGGGCACGATGGGGGTGACGATAAGCTGGCTGTGCGTGTGCTCCAGCGACGCCCCGGCCGCGGCCCCCACGTTCTTGAAAATCATCCCGTACACGAACCGGGGGTCTTTCTTCAGGTCGACCAGCCGGTCGCGGTACACCCAGAGGACCTCGCGAATCTGCTCGTCGGTCAGTTCCGAGGTGCTGATGACGTGCTGGGGCGACTCGATGATGACTTCGTGGGCGCCGACGCCGCGCATCATGTCGTAAATGCCCTCGCCTCGCTTGTTCAACTCG
This sequence comes from uncultured Planctomycetaceae bacterium, assembly GCA_964414315.1. GTDB lineage: Bacteria > Planctomycetota > Planctomycetia > Pirellulales > Thermoguttaceae > PWXP01. The sequence continues at coordinate 16,289 of CAYPWB010000070.1, forward strand.
CCCTCGATCACCAGGGCGGGGAACTTGTTGGGCACCACCCGCACACGCCAGCCTTCGCGGTTGGGCTCCGAGCCGGGGCGGCGATAAGCGAGAATCTCGTTGGGCGTTGCCCGTTCGTTCCCCTCGCAAAAGGGGCAGAACCGGCCGCGCTGCCGCTGCGGCGTGGAGTCGAAATCGTGTGGGCGTTTCGCGCGGCTGGTGGCGATGATCACCCACCGGCCCACGATCGGGTCTTTGCGTAAGTCGGGCATGG
>CAYPWB010000070.1:16641-19208 GCA_964414315.1 uncultured Planctomycetaceae bacterium
TCTCCACTGCCTGACAAGCTGGAAGCTTATCCCACGGTGGGCTGGAAGTTTGTCCCACGATGGGCTTCGCCCACGTCGTCAGGCTTGCCACATAATCAGTTCGTAATCGGGCGAGGGAACGCGGGTTTCAATGGCCCCCTCGTAGGGGATGCGTTCCTCCGCCTGGTCGGCTTTCACCAGTTCCAGGTAAAACTGAACGCGGTCGTCGGTGGCCAGGGCGAGGCCCCGGAACGGCACGGCCAGTTCGAACAACAGGTCGCCCGCCGCCTCGATGCCCGGCTCGGTCACCGGCACCTCGTCGTGGTAAAGCTCGACAGCGGGCTCTTTCCGGGCCGGGTGCCGGACCACCAGTTCGAACCCCTCGGGGTCGAGGAACACGACACGCAACGCCTCGATGTCGGCAAGCTGCTCGCGGAATGTGCCGCCCCGGGCGTCGAGCCGCAGGTACAACTGTTCCGGGCTGAAGCCGAAGTACAGGTCGGAAACCAGGCTGTCGGTGGTCATGGCCATGGCGCCGCGGGCGCCGGTGCACTGGTGGTGCCCGGCGTTGATCCATTCGAAGTAGGTCCTTCGCCCGTCCACTTTCACCTTCAACAGCCCGGTCGGCTCGGTGTAGGTTCGGGCGTGCGTTCCGGCCTGGCAGATGGGCTTGGCCAGATCGGCCGGCGCCTCTTCCTCCAGCACGGCGTACACGTTTTGCAGGTGCTTGCGGAACAGGCGGTCGAACACGGTGTCCTGGGCGCTGCTGTGCGAATCGCCGAACCACCAGAACCAGTCGCTCCCCTCGGCGATGAACAGTTCCTCCCACGCGCGGGCGAGCTGGTCGGCCGGCTTCTCCTTTCGGCGGGCCTGCTCCCCGAGGAACTGCCGCGTTTCAAACAGCGCGTCCCACGCCCGATTGCATTCGGGATGCCCGATCCAGATGCCGAAATTGTGCTGAATCCAGCTTCCGGGGAACAAATGGCCCAACTTGTCGGTAGCCGGGTGCTGCTCCAAGTAGTCGCCGATGCGGACCGGTCGGATCTTCGGGTGCTGTGCTACCTGCCGGTACAGCTTGCGGAGGAAGTCGACGCCGGCGTTGGGGTAGTATTCCCAGCAGTTCTCGCCATCAAGAATAATGCTCGCCAGGGCCGGCCGGCCGCCCGTCTTGCCCGCCGTAGCGTTGCCGATCGCTTCGATCTTCCCGAAGAAATCGGCCACGGCGTGGTCGGCGTCGAACCGCTGGTAGTGGAACCCGATCTGGTCGCTCATGGCGTGGTCGCGGAAGACCATTTGCAGATGCCGACCCTGCTCCTCAACACGCCAGGGACGGTACAGCATTTCCGGGTTGCGGAGGTAGCCGGCGCCGTCACGGGCAACCCAGCCGTCGGTCGAGCAGGAGAGGATTTCCTCATCGGTGGCGATCCACTCGATGCCGGCGTCGGCGATGATCGGCACGATGCCCTGGCACACCGAGCCTTCCGAGGGCCACATGCCGCGCGGCTTCCGGCCGAACACGTCCTCGTGGTACGCCACCGCCCGGCGAACGTGCTCCCGCGCATCGTCGGCGTAGCTTTCCAGGTGTTTGGGCAACTGAACGTCGGGCATGGCCCGCCGTGCCTGACGCTTATCCCACAACAGCGGCAGGATGGGGTGGTAGAAGGGCGTCGTGGTCAGTTCAAGCTGTCCCTGCTCGGCCAGCTTGCGGTGCAAGGGAATCACCTCGCGGAGCAATTCCATCTGCTTCTCGAGCAGCCACTGCTTCTCCTTCTCGGTCCAGTGCCGGCCCTTTTGGAGGAACTCGGCCAGTTCGGCGTCGCGCTCGAAGGCCAGCGGGTGGATCCACACGAGGTTGGACCAGACCTGGAGGTCGACGATGTCGCGCTTGTTGAAGCGTTTTCGGGCGCGTTCGGCCGTATCGACCCCCATGCCCCGCTTCTTGAAAAGGTCGGCGTAGCGGCGGTAGGGGCGGATCATCTGGTCGGCATGCACCATGAAGAAATTGTCGAGCAGGTAGTGCATATCGTCGGCCGAAAGGCCGTCGGCCGGCAGCCGCGAGACCCGCTGGTGCGCGTCTTCCCGCCCCGCCTCGGTGTACGCCCGAATTTGCGCAAGCAGGCTGGGCACCAGGTTGATCGTGGCGTGCAACTCGGGCACTTCGGCCAGCAGCATGGCCATGCCCCAGTAATCCTTCGTGCCGTGCAGGCGGACCCACGGCATGAGGTTCTCGCCGTTGAGGTCGTCGGGATAGTACGGCTGATGCTGGTGCCAGAAGAAGGCGAGTGAGATTTCGTGCATGGCTATCCGTAGCTCCCGTAATCCTTTCGGGACAGGCGTTTTCCAGTTCGCAGTTCATAGGGCGGGGTATGTGAAACCGGCCCTGTTGGAGTTCACGCTTTAGCGTGCCGGACTTCGCATCGGCCGGCGGGGGCAGTCTCCGGGGAAAAACGGGACAGGTCCAATTTGCCGGAACGGCCCTCCGGGTGCTTCGCACAAATTGGACCTGTCCCGTTTTCTCCGCGAACTTCAACAGGGCGTCAGGCAACGTCTTCGATTCTCGGCCGGGTTTCGGGGTGCGGTGCGTCGAA
>CAYPWB010000071.1:0-15696 GCA_964414315.1 uncultured Planctomycetaceae bacterium
GACAACGCCGCCGCGCTGCTTCACCCGTGGCTACACGCTTGCGCCCCTCCGGGGCGACTCTTCCGTTTCCAGGTGCTGGCCACAAAGGACAGGCACTCCGCTTGGCAGCAGAAGCGGACGCACGCGCCGGCGCGCCGCCATGGCCGAACTCCGATCTTCCAGCTTCCGAGCTTCCGCCGGCCCAATTTCTTGCCTTGCAAACCGGCTTCCGATTCGCTAGAATTGAGCAAGTATACATGCGTCCACAACTGGCTGGCGGCTGGGGGATGGCAGCAGCGGCCACGCGGCCGGCCGCAGCAATGGGGGGGCGGGCGTGCAAAATCCGAAAATTGACACCCAAAAACCGAAGCCGAACGACGGCCTCAGCGGTAGCGGGCCCAGTCGATGCTCAGCTTGCGCATGCGGGCGCGCAGCGTGTGCGGATTGATGCCAAGCAGGGCGGCGGCGCCTTGCGGGCCCTCGATGCGTGCGCGGGTAGCGGTCAGCGCGGCCTCGATGTGGCGGCGCATCGCCTCGTCGAGGGTGAGTAGCGCGACACCTTCCGGGGCCGTCGGCGTGGCGGCCGAACTGGATGCGGCGGGCGTGGAACTGGTCGTACCGCCGGTGAGCATCCTCGCCGAGCCGGTCGTGGCGCTGGTCGACCGCAACGTCGACCGCAAAGGCACGCCAGCCGTGGCCCAAGCGTATCTTGAATACCTGTACACCGAGGAAGCGCAGGACATCGCCGGCCGCCACTACTACCGGCCCGTCGTATCGGAGGTGGCGCAGGAGAAGTACCGCGACCGGTTCCCGCAACTCGAAATGTTGACCGTCGACGACGTGTTCGGCGGCTGGGCCTCGGCCCACGCCCGGCACTTCGCCGACGGCGGCACCTTCGACCGAATCTATCGCCCTCGCTGAAATACATTGCGCGCGGAATAGCGGCCACCTCCAGGTCGGGGATGGCGTAAACGAAAGGGAAAATGTCTAATGGCAAGTCATGCCTGCCATCGAACCGTATCAACTCCTAATCCTCGCCGTGACGGCCTTCGTGGCTTCAACGATCGCCGCGGTGACGGGCACGGGCGGCGGGGTGCTGCTGCTGCCGGTGATGGTGCTGCTGTTCGGCGTGCGCGATGCCGTGCCGATGTACGCCGTGGCGCAATTGATCGGCAATCTCAGCCGGGTCGTGCTCAACCGTCGCGCCATCCGCTTCGAGGTGACCGCGTGGTTCGTGCTCGGCGCGGTGCCGGCGGCCGTGCTCGGCGCGTGGCTGTTCGCGCGCGCGCCCGAGTCGCTGCTGATGCGGCTGCTGGGAGGATTCCTGCTGCTGAGCGTCGTCGGGCATCGCCGACTGCGGGAACGGTGCCGAAGCGGCTTCCGCGCGCGGTGGTTCCTGCCCATCGGAGCCGTATTCGCCCTGATCTCGGCGCTGGTCGGCAGTGCCGGACCGTTCCTCGCGCCGTGGTTTCTGGCGTTCGGCCTGGTCAAGGGCGCGTACATCGGCACCGAGGCACTGGGAACGGCGGTCATGCACGTGACCAAGCTGATGACCTACGGCCAAACCGGCGTGCTTTCCGCCATGTCGGTCGGGGTGGGGCTGGCTCTTGGACCCATCATGATCCTCGGCTCCATCTTGGGAAAACGACTCGTCGATCGCATGTCGCCCGAGGTGTTCGTTCGCGCCGTGGAATGGGTCGTCGTTGCGTTCGGCCTCTGGTTTCTCATTCGCGGGTAGGGCCGGCCGACGGAGACCATCCCATCTTCGCGGCGAACGGGGCGTTACCCAAGCGAAATGCCTTCTCCGCCGCGAAACTTGGGACGGTCCCCCGTGATCTGAAGCGTTCGCCGGGGCCGGAAGGAGGTCGGCCATGAGCGTCGCTTCCCGGTGCGTTACTGGTTCTTGTAACCGTTCACAGGTCGGCGGCGCGGGCTAGTTTTCTCCGCTGCATCCGAAGGGGACAGTCCCATTCTCGCGGCCTGCGGCAACAGGGCGAATGGGCACATCGCCCTTTGTGCCGCGAAAATCGGGACAGTCCCCTGTGAACGGTTGCCCGGTTCTTCGGCAAGCGGCGCGTCAATGTGGTGCTCGACCTGCTCTTCGCGCTGCCGACGGCCGTATCGTGCATAGCGTTCACCACTCTTTACAGGCCGACCGGCTGGATCGGCCGATGTTTGGAGCCGGCAGATTCATGACTTGTCGGCTACAAGCGTTGGCAGCCCCGATGGGACGAGCCTAAGCAGCCCAGGGTGGAGCGGCGCGAGCCCGAGCGAACCCGCGTAACCCTGGGACAGGATCCCAACAACATCATAACCCCAACGGGGCGGCCCTAACGGTCATGACAAGCGTTTAGGGCCGCCTCACGCCGCTTCACCCCGGGCTGATTTAGAGCAGTGCCTTCGGCACGCAGCCGTTGCGGCCTCGGCACTACGGTTACGCCCCGTCGCGAGTTGCGTCTGTCCCCGGGGACGGCACATGGCTCGGCGCGACAGGCGCCCCCGATAACACGCTTGCGGCGAAATCGCGAAATGACGGTACCGTCTTGACCGCCAACGGGCTACGGGCCAGAATTCGTGTTGGCTCGGAGAGATGTATCCTGCCGAGCCGGCGCGCCCAACGAATTGGCAGGGCCACAGGTGGGCGGAATAAGTCTAAGTTGGTCCAGTAACAAGGCGTACTGAAGTGACTGCGCGGGATGTTATCAACGAACGGAGTCGTGCCCTGTCTCACTGGGCTTGGGCGCCGAGCTGTTGGTTCGTCCTCGGTATTCCGATCTTCGCGCTTCTGGGGAACATTGCAGGATCGATCATCTGGTGGTCCGGAGCAGCCGTTGTCGCCTGGTTCACCATTAGGGCGACCAGGCAAATGAGGTGTCCGTACTGCGGAGAGAAAGCCATTGCGTACTGGGAGGCCGGGTTTCGGCACCCAGTTTCACAGCAGGTGAAGTATTTTCCATGCTGCCGCGGCCCATTGGACGCAGAGATTGACCGTTGCTGGGTGGACAATGACAACACGTGAACTCATTAACCGCAAAGCGCGCTCACGCAGGATCTGTTTTCTGCTGTCACCGGTAATCCTGCTCCTTGCGCTATTGGCGGGCGCGTTTCTCGCGTCAGAATGTGCAATGCCGGACTGGCTGGCGTTTGGCTTGTGTCTGAGCGCAGGTGCCGGGCTCTTCTTGGTCGCCACGCATCGCGCTTTGGCGAGATGGCACTGCCCAACGTGCGGACAACCACTCCTGAGGTACTCGTCTGGAGGCGGCGTCTTTGCCGACGCGCTCAAGATCCCTGCAGCATTCAGGTACTGCCCCTATTGTGGTCAGAGTCTTGACGACGAGATGTACTCGCCGTGAGCAGAACCGGGAATGACCGAACCATGCGTTCTACTTGCGGCGACGGGCCGCAGCTTGGAGATACGATGGCAAGGCCGTATGAGGCCAACGCCATCCCGGCAAGCAGGGGCCGTGCCGTCCCTGTTTCGCTCGTCGCCATGCCTTTCGTGGGAACGCGCGGAGGGCGCTGTACGTTCCCGCGCGGGCAAAGGCTCGCTTCGACTCCAGCGAATGCCTACTTTCCGGGGGGTGCTTGTTTCGCTGCCCCCGAACGGGTAAGCTCGTAAGGACTTCAGGACCACTCTGCCTGCACCTCGGCCATGCCCCCTGCCGCCCAGCGCCGCCGTTCGCCCTCGGGCCTTTCTCCGACACGCCCGTGCGCCGGCCTGTACGACCGCGCCCCGGAGGTTCTCCGCGTCCGGCATCAGGGGCTGCCGGCGCATGCGGACGGACTGGCCGCCCCGACCCGATGAATGCCGGGCAGGGGCGGCCTACAGATAATAGGCACAAACTTCCTGTAACCAAGTTCGGCGATCCACAAGACGGTGTGCGATTGATGTCTGGCGTCGATGTGAACTTCATCGAACTGATGTTCGCCGCATCGTCGGTGTTCTCGTGGTTCGGACTCATTTACTACGGCAGTCCGGTTGCCGTCTTGGTGATTGCTGCCCTATGCTTGTCCACTCGCACTTGCCGTGCTTTCGGGCTGCTGGTGTCTGGTGCGGCTTCTTCGATGATTGCCATTGTGGCTGCGGTCGTGCTGTCCGATAATTGCGGACGAAGGATCTCGGATGAGCAACTGGCGGGGCTGGCGAATATGTCTGCCTGTGTCGGGGCCCTGGTCGGAGTCGTGTGCTTCCGCATTCGATGCGAGCTTACACGGAATAGAGAAGCACAGGATTGCAGATCCGAACCCCAAGCATCGCCGAACCATACGCCCAACCGAAATGGCCGCTCAGGTCGGAAACAGATGGAAGACTGATTGGCGGCTACCCGGTCAGTTCGAACCTCAAATTACAGGAGAATTCCATGAATCCAGTAGGACTATTGATCGTAGCAGCGGGGCTTTTTGGTGCGGCCGGCGGAATCTTCGACTGGGAGTGGTTCATGAATCACCGCAAGGCTCGGTTCATGTGCAGTATATTCACTCGAACCGGAGCGCGGATATTCTATGTCCTACTCGGACTTGGTCTTGTGGTGCTTGGCGCACTGATCACCATGGGAATCGTACAGGATTCAGGGGGCTAGCCATGAGCGGCGCATCGGACCGTTCGAGTACGGCAACCTGCGCCCGAAATCCGATTGACCGCTGAAGTCCATTATCCAGAGTGCGCTGCGCAACCCTGGGCTACGGTGTAGAACGTCTGCGGCGTATGGGATCGTATTTTCATTCGGGGCCCGCGATCGTCCATGTGAAGCCTGGGAAGCATTCACGGGTTGGCGGCGCGCGGAACGGTTGAAGATGCGTGCGAGGCGCGAAGGACCCTCACCGGGGAACGGTTGCCGAGAGGGTGGCCGGCTTCTCACGCAATCACCGCGCAGGCCAGGTCGATCTTGCCGAACGGGGCGCTTACCTGAATGCCGGCGACCCGGTCGGCGATGCGGGCGACCGACTCGCGCGCAATCTGGACGCCTTCCTTCAGTTGGTCGTCGCGGCTTTCGCGCGAGGCCATCCGCTCCAGAATATTGTCGGGAATGGTCACCCCGGGCACCTCGTTGTGCATGAACAGCGCGTTGCGGTAACTGGCCAGCGGCCAAATGCCGGCCAGGATCGGAAGGCCGTGGTGCCCGACCTCGTCGAGCATGGCCAGCAGGGCATCGGGATCGAACACCGGCTGCGTGATGGCGAACTCGGCGCCGGCCTCGACCTTCTCGGCGAAGCGGCTCAGTTCGGTTTCCCGGTCGAGCGAAGTCGGGTCGAGGCCCACGCCGATGAGGGCGGCCGTGGGCGGATCGATCGCCTGGCCGCCCAGGTCGACGCCCCGGTTCAGCCTCGCCTGCACGGCCACCATGCCGATCGAATCGGTGTCGAACACGCCGGAGGCGTCGGGGTAGTTGCCCACCTTGGGCGGATCGCCCGTGACGAATAGCAGGTTCCGAATGCCGCACGCCGCGCAGCCGAGCAGGTCGGCCTGCATGCCAATGAGGTTCCGATCGCGGCAGCAGAAGTGGAGGATCGGCTCGATGCCGGCCTCGGTCAGCACGCGCGCGGCCGCCACCAGCGGCGAGATGCGGGAACTGGCCCGCGGACCGTCGGGAATGTTGATGGCGTCGACGCCGTGCTCGCGCAACTGCCGGCTCTTGGCCACGAGCCCGCTCAAGTCGTGGCCGCGCGGCGGCACCAACTCGACGGTGGCCACCGGGAGCCCCTCGGCCAGTTTTCGGGCGAACCGGGACCGCTCGGCGAAGGGGGCGGGCTCTTTTTCTTCCACCTGCGCGGCCTGGATGATTTCGGCCCGGCCGCGGACCTGGCTGAGCGGTTTCACGGTCTGGGCGATTTCGCGGATATGCTCCGGCGCCGTCCCGCAGCACCCGCCGATCGCCGCCGCGCCGAGGCTCGCGTACCGCTTGGCGTACTCGGCAAGGTATTCCGGCGAGCAGAAGTAGATCATCCGGCCGCCCACCTCGCGCGGATGGCCCGCGTTCGGCTTCATCCACAAAGGGAACTCGGTCAAGTGGACCGCCTGTTCGAGGGCGTGGAGCAGTCCTTCCGGGCCGCTTCCGCAATTCATGCCCCATGCGATCGGCATGGGTGAACCGGCGGGCAACGGCGCGAGCATGCGCTCGAGCGATTCGCCCGACTGGGTTTCGCAGTTGCTTATGATGGCGAACGACAGCACGAAGGGCACTCCGGGAAACCCGCGCATGGCGGCGGCGGCGTGCTCGACAACGCGGCGGTCGGGCAGGGTTTCGAACATGATGAAGTCGACGCCGGCGGCGCGGAGGGCTTCGACCTGCTCGGCCATGATCTCGTGGGGGGGCGTTGCCCGCTTGCCGCGCGGCAACGGCCCGATCGATCCGCCCACGTACACCTTCCGGTCGGCCGCCTCGCCCACTTCCCGGGCGATCGCGACGGCGGCCTTGTGGATGTCGTCGAGCCGATCGGCCAGACCGTACTGGGCCAGCGCCGGGCGGTTGGCCCCGAAGGTGTTCGTCAGCAGGACGTCGGCCCCGGCGTCGCAGTAATCCTGGTGGATGCTACGGATGAGCTTCGGGTCGGAAAGGCACAGTTCGTCGTAGCAGCGATTGGTGAACACGTGCCGCCGGTACAGTTCGGTACCCATCGCGCCGTCGAGCACGAGAAAGTCGTCGCAGGCGGCTTGGATGAAATTGCAATTCTTCATTACGTTGGTTTATCCAAAGTTCGAGTATCTTGTGGGGGTCGAACTCAAAACAACCTCCCTTGCGCCGGGCGGCCCAGCGGCGCCGCGTCGAAACCGAGTTCGCAAAGCCGGTCGACGAACGTTTCCGGGCCGTGGGTGCAATACACCTTCCCGGGGCCGACCCGCTCGACCGCCTCGATCAGTTCGCCGTAGTCGGCGTGGTCGCTCAGCGGTAGCGCGTGGTCGACCCGCAGCCGGTACTTGGCCCCCGGGTCGAGCGCCCAGCCGGTCACGGCAATGTGCACCGCCCGCTCGATCGACGCCGCCCGCGCCCGGGGCGGAACCACCACGGCCCAACCGGGCTCGACCGAGCGCTGCAGCAGTTCGTACCGGCCGAGGCTCACCCCGCACGCCTCGTACACGCGGCTTATGGCGTACACGTCGCGATGCTGGGCGACGGGAATGCCGCGGTCGGTGAGCAATCGGGTTACCTCCTGGCTCTTGCCGAGCGTGTAGGCGTGAATGACCGGCACGGCCCCGTCGGCCAGGGTTTGGCGGACGAGGTGCTCCAGTTGTGCAATCACTTCCGCGCGCGGCGGCAGCCGATCGGCGGGCCGGCCGAACGTGCTTTCGATCACCAGGATGTCTGCGGGAACCAATTCGGCCCGCTCGGCCGTGGCCGACTCGGCCAGCTTGAAATCGCCCGTGTACAGGAGCGACTGCCGCCCGTCCTCGGCCAGCAGCATGGCCGAGCCGAGGCAATGGCCGGCCGGATAGGTCGTCAGCCGCAGGCCGCCCCATTCGACCGGTTGGCGATAGGGCAGTTCCCGCGTCAGCCGACGCCCGAGCCGGAACTGGTACAAGGCGGCCGTTTCTGGCGTGCACAGGGCGTACTCGTGACGCGCCATGTGGTCGGCATGCGCGTGCGAAATGAACGCCCGGGGCTGACGCCGGCGAAAGTCAATCGCCAAATCCGCCCGCGTCAGTTTCAGGCCGCCGTCCCAATGAAACATGCCCGGAGGCCTCAGACCGACTCGGTCGGCTGGGCCGGCTGCGGGGCGGCGATCTCCTCAGCGGCCAGCAACCGCGGGTCGGCGCCGAGTTCGGCCGCGCGCCACACGGCCTCCAGGGCCTCGCCGGTGCGCCGCACGATGACGTCGCGCCGTTTGCTCGGCAGCGCGCCGCGCGACGGGGCCGGGGTAACCGGCCCGTCGTACCCCTTCTCATTCAGGATGCCCAATACGGCGGTCACGTCGATGCGTCCGCCCTCGGCGTTGGGAAGCAGCCGCGACGCCGGACCGACTTCGGCCGCCGGCTCCTCAGCCGAAAGCTCCGCCACTTGCACAGCCACAATCTGCTGGGCCGACAAGCCCCGAATCGTTTCCAGGTTGCCGCCTCCCACGAACAGGTCCCACACATCCAGGAGCACGCCCACGTTGTCTGCCGCAATCATGCTGATCAGCAGCGACAGGGCGTCGAAGTCGTGAATGAACTGGAACGCCTGCTCCTTGCGTAAATACTCGGCCGCGCGGAAGCCGACGGCCAGCCGAATGCCGTGGGGGCCGAGGACTTCGCATATCTCGCCAAGCCGGCGACGATGGAACTCGAAGTTCTCGTGGTACGGCCGCGTGTCGCCGGCCGGCGCGACGGTTACCACACACCGGCTGCACCCAACCGCCGCGACCGCCTCGGCAGCCGCGGGCAGCTTCTCCATGCCCCGTTTGAAATCCTCGTCGGTGGCATCGGGGTCGAACGGCAGCGCGAACGTGCCGACCTGGATCTTCGCGCTGTCCAGCAATCGTCTGGCATGCTCCATCCCCTTCCGCTGGACGCGCGTCGCGAATTCGGTCGCGTTCAGCTCGATCCCCCCAAACCCGTACGTGAGGGCCAGTTCGATGATCTCGCTCTGATGACCGGTAACGCCAAGTACGTAGGGGTTAAGGTTTTTGAACATCGCAACACTCCGTTGAAACTCTTGGGGGGAGTAATAAGGAAACACCGGCAGTTCCCCCTTCAGGGGTGGGTTCCACCTGTGGTAATCCTTAATTATGGCGAACGTCGGGTGGGCGTCCAGGGGGGACCCCCGGCTGCTGCGCGCCGGGCCGTCGTTCGGCGCTGTGAAAGCCCGCTCGGCGGAGTTCCGTCAAGTTGCCGGGGGCTCGAAGCCGAAACTGATCGTAGGGACTGGGTAAGGTATGCGGTTTGCCCGGTTTGCGCAAATCGCCCGGGCCACTCGTCGCTACGGCGTTTGGCTGGTACAATCCCATGGGGCTTCCGTTTCTGGGTGCAAAGCCCGGCAAAGTAGTAGGCACGCTCCGTCGTGCCGTCGGCTTTCTCGGGCAGAACGCAGCCGTTCGGCCGAATGGCTTGCATCTGGAGACGGAAGAATCCATAGCACGTTCCCAACCCGCTGCCAAGCCGCAACGGGTGCGTCCCCCGACTTACCACTGCCCATGGACTTCCGCGTCGACCTGAACATCTTCCGCGGTCCGCTCGACTTGCTCCTGTACCTGGTTCGCAAGCACGAGGTCGACATCTGCGATATCCCCATTGCGGCGGTGACGGACCAGTACCTCGAGTACCTGTCGGTCCTCGAACGGCTCGACGTGAACGCGGTAGGCGATTTCCTGGCCCTGGCCAGCACGCTCATCGAGATCAAGTCGCAGCAGGTGCTGCCCCGCAGCGACGAGGTGGAGGACGCCATCGAGGACCCCCGCCACGAGCTGGTTCAGCGGCTGCTCGAATACAAACAGTTCCGCGACGCGGCCAGCACGCTCGAAGAACGCAGCCGGCAATGGCAGCAGCACTACCCCCGCGTCACCTCCGACCTTCCCCGGCGCGAGCAGGATCCGGCCGATCAGCCTATCGCCGAGGTCGAACTATGGGACCTGGTCAGCGCGTTCGGGCGGATCATGCGGGAAACCGAGGCGGTCAAGCCGTCGAGCATCGTGTACGACGACACGCCGATCCACGTGTTCATGGGGCAAATCCACGCCCGGCTGTTGGAGGAGGGCCGGCTCGCCTTCAGCGGATTGTTCGATCCGGCAATGCACCGCTCCACCACCATCGGCATCTTCCTGGCCGTGCTGGAACTGGTGCGTCACGCGCATGTGCGGCTCGATCAGAACGAATTGTTCGGCGAAATTTGGCTCCTGCCCAACCTCGAAAGCGCCGAGCCGCTCGACCTTTCCAACGTCGACTCCTACGGGACCTGACCCGCCGCCCATGGTTGAGAACCTGCCTGTCCATACGATTGCGCACAAGGACTTGACGGTCGAGGGTTATTCGCGGGCGGCCGTGCAAACGTACTGGCGCATTCCGGAGTTGAAGGTCGGGTTCGACCTGGGGGCGCAACCGTGGTCGTTCATGGGCACGCCCACGTGGTTCGTCTCGCACACGCACATGGACCACATCGTGGCCCTGCCGGTGTACGTGGCCCGGCGCCGCATGATGAAGATGGAGCCGCCGGTGATCTACCTGCCCGAGCCGGCCATCGAACCGGTCCAGCGGATCCTGCGTCTGTTCAGCCGCCTCGACCGCGGCCGGCTGCCGTGCGACCTGCGCCCGCTGCGGCCCGGCGACGAAATCGAACTTTCCCGCGAACATGTGGTGACCGTTGCCTCAACCGTGCATACGGTGCCGTCGTTTTCCTTCGTGCTGTGGGAGCGGCGGCGGAAGCTGAAAGCCGAGTACGTGGGCCTGCCGGGCGAGAAGATTCGCGACCTGCGCCTGTCGGGCGTGGAGATTACCAACGAGGTGCGCAAGCCGCGCGTCGCCTATCTGGGCGACAGCGCCCCCGCCGGGCTCGACGCCTGCCCTGCCATGTACGAAGCCGAGGTGCTCATCCTCGAAGTGACCTTCGTCGCGCCGCGCCATCGGAAGGAGAAGATCCACAAGTTCGGCCACATCCACCTCGACGACCTTCTCGAACGGCGCGACCGCTTCCGCAACGAGCTGATCATCGCCTCGCACTTCAGCACCCGCTACCACGAACGGCAAATTCGCCGCCAGATCGAGAAGATGGTGCCCGACATGCTCGACGGCCGGCTGAAGCTGTGGGTGTGAAGGCGTCCCGCGAGCGAAGACGGGGCCGCTTTCCCGCCCGCCGCGCAAATGCCGCCGCGCAAAGCGCCGGTTGAAGCGCGGTGACAGCGGGAACTCCAGTGCAAGCGAAAACTTGCTGCGATTTCGCGAAATCGGCGTAGCGGCGTTTCGCGTGGATCGGTACACTGGGGACGCAGTATATCGTCTGATGGTTGGAGGGCCGGGCCGGGCGCGCCGTGGTCTGCAAGGGGCGGACCGACGACCGGGCTCCAACCTGTACCCATGTCGGGCACGGAGGCCGACCATGCCGAACGGGCCGTTTCGCTTTCTTCACGCCGCCGATTTCCACCTCGAAATGCCTCCCCACGGGGTGGCCGAGGTGCCGGAGCATCTGATCGACCTGTTCCTCGAAGCGCCCTACGCGGCGGCCGAGCAGGTGTTCGAAACCGCGCTGGCCGAGGACGTGGCGTTCGTCGTCCTCAGCGGCGACCTGCTTAGCGCGCAGCACACGGGCCCGCGCGGCCCGCTGTTCCTCGTCGAGCAGTTCGCGCGGCTCGCCGAACACGGCAAACCCGTCTACTGGGTGGGCGGAGCGGTCGACCCGCCCGAGGCCTGGCCGCCGGCCATCCGGCTGCCCGACAACGTGCACCAGTTTCCCGTGGGCCGGGTCGAGTCGTTCACGGCCGAGTGCGAGGGCACGCCGCTGGCATGCGTGATGGGCGTCAGCCGCGACGGGCGGCAATCGATCCGCGCGGCCGATTTCTCCCCGGCCCCCGGCGGCCTGACAACCATCGGCGCGGTGCACGGCACGGCCGAGCCCGAGGCGTTGCGGGCCCGCGGGCTGCATTACTGGGCCCTGGGCGGGCGGCACGACCGGAGCACGCCGCTAAGCGGTCCCACGCTGGTACACTGGCCCGGCTCGCCGCAGGGCCGGCGCCCCTCGGAAGCCGGCATGCACGGGTGCACGGTGGTGCACGTCGACGAGCAAAGCCGGCTGCGCACCGCGTTGGCCACGACCGACGTGCTGCGATGGCTTAGCGAACGGATCGTGGTCGACGAAGCCACCGGCCGCGATGCCCTGGAAACGCAGCTCCGCGAACGCATGCACACGCTGGTCGAGACGAATCCGAACATCGATTTGGTTATTTCGTGGACCGTCGCAGGCACGGGCCCGCTGCTGGGCAAGTTGCGTCGGGGGCCGCTGGCCGCCGAGCTGCTCGAGTGGCTGCGCAGCGAGTACGGCCGCCGTTCGCCCGCCGCATGGAGCGTAGGCATCGAGGCCGAGCCGAGCCTGGCCCTGCCGCCCGAGTGGCTGGAGCAGGAGACCATTCGCGCCGACTTCCTCCGGGCCATCCGCCATTACGAACGAAACCCCGAGCCGGCGCTCGATCTGGGAGCCTACCTGCCCGAGGGCGAGTTGGCCGAGGCGCTGGGCCCCGGGTTGGCGCTAACTGAAAAACCGGCCCGCAGACGCGTGCTGCACGAGGCGGCCCTGCTGGGCGTGGACCTTCTTACCGGCGAGGAGTCCCAGTCGTGAAGATCAACAGGCTTGCGATCGACGGTTACGGCGTATGGACCGGCCTGCGCATCGAGCGGCTGGCCGACGGCCTCAGCGTGCTGTACGGCCCGAACGAGGCGGGGAAGACGACGCTGCTGGCGTTCATCCGCGGGTTGCTTTATGGGTTCGGCCCCGGGCAGGTGCGGTATTTGCCCCCGCTGCGCGGCGGCCGGCCCGGCGGATCGGCCGAGCTGATCAGCCCGCACGGACAGTTCGTGCTCGAGCGGCATCGGGAGCCGGGCCCCGAGGGAACGCTTTGCGAGGAGGTCGTGGTGACCGCCACCGACGGCGCTCGGCAAGGCGAGCCCGTGCTGCGGCTCGTGCTGGGCAACGTCGACGAGGCCGTGTTCCACAACGTGTTCGCCGTCGGCCTGCGCGAGATGCAGGAGTTGGGCACGCTGAGCGATTCGAAGGCGGCCGAACTGCTGTACAGCCTCACCGCGGGACTCGACCGCGTTTCGCTCGTCGGAGTGATTCGCGAGTTGGAGGCGTCGCGCAATCGGCTGCTTGCCCGCGACGGCGGCGCGTGCGAAATCGGACAGCTTTTCGAGGAGCGTGCCCGCCTGCGCAGCGAAATCGAACAGCTTTCCGCCGGAATGCGCCGCTACGTGCGACTGGCCGCCGAACGTCAACAGCTCGACGACGAGGTGGCGCGCCTGGAAAAGGAGCAAGCGGCCGTCGAGCAGCACGCCCGGGTGGTCGAGCTGGCCACGACGCTCCGCGAGCGGTGGCAACAGCGCGAGGAACTCGAGGAACAGCTTTCCGTGCTGGCGCCGGCGGCCGGGCTGCCGGAGGGCGCGGTCGAACGGCTCGACGCCATCGCCTCGCGCCTGGCGAAGCACGAGCAGCGCATCGACGAGTTGGCCGCGCGGCGGCGGCACATGAAGAACGAAGTCGAGTCGCTGGGAATCCATCGCGGGCTGTGGCGCCAGGCGGCGCGCATCGAGGCGATGGTCGAGCAGGGTTCGTGGATCGAATCGCTGGAGCAGAACATTGCCGATCTTCAGACGGAGGTCACCAGCCTGGAGGGCACGTTGCGGCGCGAGCGCGAAGCGATCGGGTTCTCGAAGGACCTCCCGGCCGACGCCCCGCTGCGCCTGCCGCACCAGGCGGTCAAGCGGCTGCGCACGCCCGCGGCGGCGGTTCGCACAGCCCGCGAGCGAGTTGAGGAGGCCCGGCAGCAGCTTGCCGAGGCCGAGGAAGAGGCCGAATCGCTGGGGCGGGAAATGCAATCGGCCTTCGCCGGCCGCAACGAACACGAACTGGCCGGGGTGATTGACGAGGCAGGCGCCCGAGTCGCGCAGTTGCGACGCCGGCTGCTGGTCGACGACCGGCTCGACGAACTGACCCGCTACCAGACCGATCTCGAAGAGCAAAGCCGCGACCATCTCCAGCGTCAGTTCCTGCCGGTTTGGGTCGTTGCCGCGTTCGGCGGCTGCTTTGCGCTGGGGGTCGTGCTCGTGGTGGCCGGGCTGTTCGTGCCGGCGTCGGTCACCGGCTCGTTCGGCTGGGCCATGACCGTGCTGGGCCTGCTCGGGGCCGGTGCGGCCGGGTTCGGCAAAGTGCTTCTGGAGCGGTCGAACGCCCGCCAGCTCGAAGCGTGCCAGCGGCAGGTGGTGATGGTCCAGGCCCAGATCAAGCAGGCCGAGGAGGAGCGCGACGCGCTCGACGCGCAGCTTCCGCAAGGCGGCGGGCCCATCGCGGCCCGGCTGCAAGCGGCCGAGAACGAACTGGCGACCCTCGAAGAACTGGTGCCGATGCGCAGCAAGCGCGACCGCGCGCGGGAGCGGGTCGAGGAGGCCGGGCGCCGGGTGGCCGAGTCGGAAGGCGACCTGACCGCGGCCCGCCGGCGCTGGAGCGAGGCGCTGGCCGAACTGGGCCTGCCGACGAAGCTCAGCCCGAAGCAGGTCCGCCGCGTGGTGGCCCAATGCGAGCAACACGCCGAGTTGTTCCGCCAGTTGCAGCGACGGCGGGAGGAGTTGGGCCAGCGGCGCCGCGAGTTGGAGAACATCGCCGGCCGCATTCGCGACCTGGCTGCCGAGGCGGACATCGGCTCGCCCGACGCGCAGCCGATCGCCTTGCTGGGACAGCTCGACGCAGCCCTCAGCCGGCAGCGCGACCGTGTAGACCGCTACCGGCAGCTTCGCCGCGAAGCTCGGCAGCTCCGCCGCCGGTATCAAAAGCACGTCGAGGCCATGAGCCGGCTGAAGCACGAACGCCGCGCCCTGCTGCTCGAAGCGGGCGTTGAGGAGGAACAGCAGTTGCGTGAACTGGCCGTGCAGGCCGCGCGGGCCGCCGTCCTCCGCCAGGAGCGCGACGGGCTTTCGCGCGAAATCGAAGCCGCTGCGGCGGGAACCTGCAACGTCGAAGCCATCGGCGAGGAAATCGTCGCCGGCGGCCTCGATCAGCGGCTCGACGACCTGCTCGTGCAACTCGACGACACGGAAACCCGGCTGCGCGAATCGTTCGAGCGGCGCGGGCAAACCGCCGAGCAGCTTCGGGCCCTGGCCGACGATCGCCAGCTTGCGCGCCGGCAGCTCGACCTGGCCACGGTCGAAACCCGCTTGCAGTCCGCGCTGCGCCGCTGGCAGGTGTACGCCGTCGCGAGCCGCGTGCTCGACGGTATTCGGATCGACTACGAGCGCGACCGGCAGCCCGAAACCCTGCAAGAGGCCTCCGGCTACCTCGCCCGGCTCACGCGCGGCCGATACACCCGCGTGTGGACTCCGCTAGGCGAAGACTCGCTGCGCGTCGACGACGACGAGGGCAATTCGCTGCGGGTCAAGATGCTCAGCCGGGGCACGCGCGAGCAGTTGTTCCTGGCGTTGCGGCTGGCGCTGGCCGCCTCGTACTCGCGGCGCGGCGCCCCGCTGCCCCTGGTGCTCGACGACGTGCTGGTGAACTTCGACGCCGAGCGTGCCCGGGCGGCCGCCGAACTGCTGCGCGAGTTCGCCGAGGCGGGGCACCAATTGCTCGTGTTCACGTGCCACGAGCATGTTTTCGAACTGTTCCGCTCCCTCGGCGTGGCCGCGGGGCAACTTCCGCGGAACGTCGAGCCGAACCCCCCGGCCCTGGCCCTCACCGCACCGGAGAAGCCCAAGCGGCGCCGCGCGGCCCGGCCGAAGCCGGTTGCGGCGCCCGAGCCGGTCGTCGAGCAACCGATCGAAGAGCCCGCAGCCCCGGAGCCCCTTGAGATCGCTGCCGCGCCGGTCGACGACGAGATTGCGCCGACCGAATCCATGGAAGTCGCCTTGCCCGAGCCGGAACCTTTGGAAGACGAGCCGTTCGAGGAAGCCGAGGACGACAATCTGTGGGCCGAGGACGACGAGCAGACGCATTCCCGACATGCCGACCGCGTTTTCGACGCCGATTTTTTCAGTTCTGACGACGAGGCGGCCGATTCGGCCCTGTGGAACCACACGGGCGACGAAGCGGATGCCGACGGCTTCGGCTGGTTCGA
>CAYPWB010000071.1:15796-19089 GCA_964414315.1 uncultured Planctomycetaceae bacterium
GAGGACGACTCCGACCTCGAAGACAACGAAGACGAAGAGGACGACCCCGAGGAAGATGAGTACGAAGAGGAAGACGAGTACGAGGAGGAGGGCGAGTACGAGGAGGACGATTGGGAGGAGGAGTGGGACGAAGAGGACGACGACCTCGACGACCCGGCCCGAGCCGCCTGACGCCGCAACGTGCGTTCCTGCACCCCGTGGGACAAGCTTCCAGCTTGTCAAAGAAGTGGCACGCGGCAAGTTCGCCACTGTGGAGACGACAAGCTGGAAGCTTGTCCCACGGTTGTCGACAAGCTGGAAGGCTAGCCCACCGAGGCCGGCAGGCTGAGCACGAACCGGGCGCCGCCGGGCGGGTTCGGCTCGAAGCGCAGTTCGCCGCCGAGTTGCCGGGCCAGGCGCCGGCTGAGCGCTAGCCCCAGCCCGACGCCGGGGGCCGATTCGGCCGCTTCATGAGCCGATTTGGAGAACGGACGGAACAACCGCCCGGCGGCGCCCGGAGCAATGCCCGGCCCGTGGTCGCGCACGCTCCATTCCATCCGCCCGCCCTCGAGCGCGGCGGCCAGGTGAATGCGCCGGTCGTCGGCCGTCCGGGCATATTTGCACGCATTGTCGACCAGGTTGAACAGGATCTGTTCGACGGCGGAGGGATTCGTGCAAACGGTTGCCTGCGATACCTCGGCCGAGCGTTCGACTTCCAGCTCCATGCCTGCCTGATGCGCGCGATCGGCCAGCCTGGGCGCTACGCGGTCGAGCAGTTCGCCGGCCGTAAGCCGCTCGGTGCGGCGGTCGGGTCGGCCGCGTTCGAGCCGAGCGTAGCTCAACACATTCTCGACCAGGTGGATCAGTCGCCCCGCCTCCCGCCGCAACGTAACGAGGTACTCGGCCTGCTGCGACGGGTCGGTCACCATGCCGTCGGCCAGCATTTCGGCGTACAGGTTGAAGGTCGTCAGCGGCGTGCGCAACTCGTGGGTAACGGCCGAAACGAAGGCGGCGCGGCGTTCGCTCAGCCGTAACACGCCCCAGAGGAGCCCCGCCACGGCCGCCGCGGCCAGCAGCACGCAGCTCCACGCCACCAGCAGCGATAGTTGCAATGCGGAAAGCGGGCTGGAATCGGCCGCGGCCAACGGGCCGGGAACCAGACGCACCGGCAACGCCGCGAGCCGGCGCGACTCGACGCCGTCGCCCGTGCTATCGACCGGCATCAGCTCGGCGCGGGGCAGCAGATCGGCCACGCTCTCCAGCAGCGAGGCGCGGATGGCGGGCCAGTCGAGCAGGCAGCCCTGAACCACGTGCGAGCCGTCGGCGTTCATGCGCCGCGCCAGCAGTAGTTGCCCGCTGAGCCACAACGGCGTCATCGGCGCGCCGCCGATGTCGGTCGGTGCGGCGTCGGGCAACTCGCCGTCAAGCTGCTGCTGCGACAGGGCGGCCACGTTCATCACAGCCTGGGCCCGCTGGTCGAACTCGACCGCGCCGCGCCCCCGCGCGCCCGCTTCCGCCCGGCGCTGCCGCAGCGCAACCTGCTGCTCGTCGTCGGGCACCAGCGGGGCCAGCACCCACTCAGCAGGCAAAGCCGGCTGCTCCGGCAGCAGGGCCAGAAGCCGCTCCCGATCGAGTTGCTCTTGAAGCCGTGCCAACTGCTGCTCGGCCCCGGCGATGGTCTCCTCGTGCAGGAACTTCGGCACGGCTAACTCTCGCCATTTCTCGCCGGGCGCCTGCGGTGAGGTGAAACGCCCCTGGCCGTCGAACTGGAAGTACACAAGCACGTGCTCCGGCGGTTCGCGCAGCAAGGGCGACGGGGCGAGCAGCCGGCCGGGCAGCGACGCGTCGTCGGGTGCGGCGGCGCGGCGCGGTTCGTAGAAAGCCTGGTACGCGAAGTGCGGTCGGGCGCTCTCCTCGGCCAACAAGGGCGCCGCGGCCGTGTCCATCCGCCACAGGGCCAGTCGGACATTCTCCTCCAGAACAGCGTCCTGCTGCGCCAGCCGGCGTTCCTCCTCCAACCGCAGTACGGCGCGGCTCACCCAACCCATGGCGGCCAGTACGACCGCCAGGCACAGGGTAAACGCCAACCAGATGGACCAGGGACGGAACATGATACAAACCGGAATATGTTGGAGTTCACGCTTCAGCGTGCGAACCCCGCCAACTCAACTTCGCACGCTAAAGCGTGAACTCCAACATTAGCCGATTCATGCCTGTTGGAGTTCACGCTTCAGCGTGCCGGATACCGCGCCCGCTGCATTCGCACGCTAGGGCGTGCATTCCAACCCATCGCCGCCGGCCGCCCACATGTAACCGCGGCCGCGAACGGTTCGGATGACGGCAGGACGGCGGCCGTCGTCGCGGAGCTTCTCGCGCAGCCGGACGACGTGCATGTCGATGGTTCGGGTGGCCAGTCCGTCGGGGCTCAGCCGCCATACGTTTTCGAGCAGCTCGTCGCGCGAGACGGCCCGGGCCGGGTTGTTCGCCAGGTAGCGCAGCAGTTCCACTTCGCGCTCGGAAAGCTCCTCGCGTCCGCCGTCGTCGAAACACACCTCGCACCGGTCGAGGCACACACGGCCGCCGGGCACGGCCACGTCGCTGAGGCCCTTTGCCCGCTGCGGACTGCGGCGGATGAGCGCCTCGACCCGGGCGAGTAGCTCCTTCACGCTGAACGGCTTGACCACGTAGTCGTCGGCCCCGTCGCGCAGCCCGCGCACGCGGTCGGCCTCCTCGCCTCGAGCGGTGAGGATGATGACCGGCACGGTGGGCCGGAGCCGGCGCAGCTCGGCGAGCAGGTCGAGCCCGTCGCCGCCGGGCAGCACGAGGTCCAACAGCAGCACGTCGTACTCGGCCCGCAGTGCCAGTTCCCGCCCCGTGGCCGCATCGCCCGCCTCCATGGCCTGGTAGCCGGCGAACCGCAGCGCATCGACAATGCCCCGGCGAATCGCCGCGTCGTCTTCGATGGTCAGGATGCGACGTGCCATGGTACTTCCCGCATCTGTTGGAGTTCACGCTCTACCGTGCGAACCCCGTCAAGTCTGCTTTCCCCAACGACACAACCGGCCTTCATGCACGCGTCCTTCCGTTGAACTTTTCACAGAGCCGTTCCGACACGTTGTGCCACTCGTCGATGGCCGACTCGCCCGACTCGTAGGCATCGACGCGGCGGTCCAACTCGGCCTCCAACGCGGGATCTTCGTCGTTCATTACCGCGGGCGGCTTCAAGCTGCGCAAAAGCTGGTAGGCCAACCCGGCTCGCTGCGTTTCGGAAAGGGTCAAAGCCGCGTCGAGCAGGTTTCCGGGATCCACACTCA
>CAYPWB010000072.1:0-19069 GCA_964414315.1 uncultured Planctomycetaceae bacterium
TGACGTGCTGCCTGGTGGCCCTGCCGTACGTCGGTACGGTGATTCTGCTGCCGGTGCTGGTCTTTATGCGATGCTACTCGCTGTCGCTGATCGAGCAGTACGGCCCCGAGTGGCGACTGTTCGCGTATGAACTGGAACCACCGGCGAGGCCGCCGTCCAGTGAGGGGGGTATGGCTCCTCCGTAGAATGGATCGTGGCAGCTCGGGTCTTCGCGCGGGGTCCTGCGCAGGCCTGTACGACCACCACGCGAGGTTGTGCACTTCTCGACAAAGGCGGGACCACTCGGATCGGCCATGTGCACATAGCCCATCCGGGTCACCCCCTTGCCCAGCCGACGGGCAGTCCTTATCATAGTGCATTCGATTCAACGTGTCGCCAAAAGATAGAGGAAGGAGACCAGTCGTGTCGCAGGTGGAAACCAAGGTGCTGTATAAGGTTGCGGATATGTCGCTGGCCGAGTGGGGCCGCAAGGAAATTGAACTGGCCGAGAACGAAATGCCCGGCCTCATGGCCACCCGTCGGAAGTACGGGCCCAAGAAGCCGCTGGCCGGCGCCCGGGTCACCGGCTGCCTGCACATGACCATTCAGACGGCCGTTCTCATCGAAACGCTCCGCGAATTGGGGGCTGAAGTGCAGTGGAGTAGCTGCAACAAGTTCTCCACGCAGGACCACGCCGCTGCCGCCATTGCCGCCACCGACGTGCCCGTGTTCGCCTGGAAGGGTGAAACCGACGAAGAGTACTGGTGGTGCGTGAAACAGACGATGGTCTTCCCCGACGGCAAGGGGCTGAACCTGATCGTCGACGACGGCGGCGACGCCACGCTGCTGATTCACCGCGGCTGCCAGGCCGAAGACGATCCGAGCATCCTCGACGCGCCGACCGCGAACAACGAGCTGCGCATCATCAACCAGATACTCAAACAGACGCTCTCCGAAGACCCGCGCTACTGGCACAAGATCGCCGACGAGTGGACCGGTCTTTCCGAGGAGACGACCACGGGCGTGCACCGGTTGTACCAAATGCACGAACGCGGCGAACTGCTCGTGCCGGCCATCAACGTGAACGACTCGGTGACCAAGAGCAAGTTCGACAACCTGTACGGCTGCCGCGAGTCGCTGGCCGACGGCATCAAGCGGGCTACCGACGTGATGATTGCCGGCAAGGTCGTCGTGGTGTGCGGTTACGGCGACGTGGGCAAGGGCTGCGCCCACTCGATGCGCAGCTACGGCGCCCGGGTGATCGTGACCGAGATCGACCCCATCTGCGCCCTGCAGGCGGCCATGGAAGGCTTCGAGGTGACCACCATGGAAGACGCCGCTTCGCGCGGGAACATCTTCGTAACGGCCACCGGCTGCTGCAATATCCTCCGCGGCGAGCACTTCGAACGCATGCCGCACGACGCCATCGTGTGCAACATCGGGCACTTCGACATCGAAATCGACGTGGCCTACCTCGAAAGCCACGCGAAGGTGACGAAAACCAACATCAAGCCGCTGGTCGACCGCTACACGTTCCCCGACGGCCACTCGATCATCCTGCTGGCCGAGGGGCGGCTGGTGAACCTCGGCTGCGCCACCGGGCACCCGTCGTTCGTCATGTCGAACTCGTTCACCAACCAGGTGCTGGCGCAAATCGCCTTGTGGACCCGGCCGGACGAATACCCCGTCGGCGTGCACACCCTGCCGAAGCAGCTCGACGAGGAGGTTGCCCGGCTGCACCTGGGCAACTTGGGCGCGACGCTGGAACGCCTTACGCCGGAGCAGGCCGAGTACCTGGGCATCTCGCCCGACGGGCCGTTCAAGCCGGATTACTACCGATATTGAAATGCCCGAAATCCACGCCTTTCGCGGAGTCCGGTACGACCTGGGCCATGTCGGCGCTCTCGGCGACGTGGTGGCGCCGCCGTACGACGTAATCAGCTCGGACGAGCAGGAAGCGCTGTACCGACGGCATCCGAACAACGTGGTGCGGCTCATTCTCAACCGCATCGAGCCCAGCGACGACGACGAGGTGAACAACCGGTACACCCGGGCGGCCCGGTTCCTGCGCCGCTGGCAGGCCGACGGTGTGCTGTTTCCCGAGGCCGATCCGGCCTTGTACGTCTACCACCAGGTGTACGAGTACCTGGGCGTATCGTACACGCGGCGGGGGTTCATGGCACGCATGCGCATCTCGCCGTTCGGCGAGGGACTCGTGTTTCCGCACGAGCAGACCATGCCGGGTCCGAAGATGGACCAGCTCATGCTCATGACCACCTGCAAGGCGAACCTCAGCCAAATCTTCGGCCTGTACCCCGATCCGAAGGCCGAGGCGCAGCAGGTGCTCGAAGAGGCCGTCGTCGATCAGACGCCGCTCGAGGCGACCGACGATCTTGGCGTCGTACATCGGATGTGGCCGGTCACCGATATCGACGTGATTGCCGAGGTGGCGGCCGCCATCGGTCCCAAGCCCGTCTTCATTGCCGACGGTCACCACCGCTACGAAACGGCGTGCGAATACCGGGAGCATCAGCGGCAGGCCGGGATGACGCCCGACCACGGGGCCAACTTCGTGCTGACCATGTTCGTGGCCATGGAGGACCCGGGCCTCATCGTGCTGCCCACCCACCGGCTGTTTCCCGGTTTGCCCGAGCTTTCGGCCGAGGAGTTGGCCACACGACTGGGCGATCGTTTCGTTTGCAACGCGGCAGGCGAAGGGCCGGAAGCGGCCGAGGCGGTGTGGGAGGAGATCGAAACCCGCGACGATCAGGGCACCCTCGGCCTGTACACGGCGAGGGACCGGCGCTGGACGCTGGCCACCGTTACGCCCGGGGGTCGCGCGCGGATGGCGGAAATTGCCAAAGACCATCAGCCCGAATGGCAGGAACTGGGCGTGGCGTTGCTGCACCGCCTGCTGATCGACGATTGCCTGGCGCCGCCCGGTGGGGCCCCCTCGTCGGTTTCCGGGCAACTTGCCGCGGCGGCCCAATCGAACGGCCGCTCGGCTGCCGAAGCAGAAGACTCCCCTGCACCGTCCGGAGCGTTGTCCAAGCCCGAATACGTGCATCGGGTCGACGAGGTGGTATCGGGGCTCCGGTCCGGCGCGTTCCCTCTGGCCGCCCTGGTGATGCCGGCCGGCGTCGAGGACGTTCGCGCGCTCAGCCTGATGGGCGAGCGCATGCCGGCCAAGAGCACGTACTTTTTCCCCAAGCTGGCCAGCGGCCTGGTGATCAATCCGCTGGAATGAGCCGGAGGGCTGCGGTTGGGGTCGCGCGTAGCCGCAGCTTGCCCAAAGCGGCCGGTTGTTGGTTCGCGGGCCCTTACTCCCTCGCGGCCTTCACGAAGACACTGAAGGTGCTCCCTTTGCCCAGCGCGCTTTCGACGTCGGCCCGGCCGCCGTGGGCTTGGGCGATGTGCTTGACGATGGCGAGCCCCAGGCCGGTGCCTCCCAGTTTTCGGCTTCGAGCCTTATCGACCCGATAGAACCGCTCGAAGACGCGCGCGAGGTGCTCCCGGCCGATTCCGCAACCGTGGTCGCGCACGCGGACGGCCGCTTCGCCGGCGACTTCTTCCCCGACGACCTCGACCGTTTCGCCGGCGGGGCTGTATTTGACCGCGTTGTCGATCAGGTTGACCACGGCCTGTTCAAGCAACTGCGGGTTGATGACGGCATGCAAGTCGGAAGGGCAGTCGACCACGAGCCGGATGTCTTTCTTCTCCGCCTTCACTTGGAGAACGCCTACGGCCGCGTCGAGCACCGGCCGGACCGCGGCCGGCCCAAGCGGGATTTCGGCCTTTTCCGCTTCCTGCTCGACGCGCGAAAGCGTGAGCAAATCTTCGATAATCAGGGTAAGCCGATCGGTTTGCGAGGCGACGATGCCCAGGAACCGCTTGGCGTCGTCGGGGTCCTCCATGGCGCCGTCCAAGAGCGTTTCGACAAAGCCCTTGATGGAGGTAACCGGTGTCTTCAACTCGTGCGACACGTTGGCCACGAAGTCGCGCCGCACGTTCTCCAGCCGGCGCAGTTGGGTGACATTGTGCAGCACGACCAGCGCGCCCATGCGCTGCCCGCCGGTCGCGCGGAGTACGGTGCCGTGCGCCTCGAGCACTCGAGTATGGTGGTCGTACAGCGTGATTTCCGCCACCTGGGTTTGCTCGGTGGCCAGCACGCGGGCGACAAGCTGCTGCAAATCGACGTTGCGCACGGCTTCCTGCAGGCTCCGTCCGCGCGAACGTGTGCGGTCGATGCCGAGCAGGTCGGCGCCGGCCCGATTCAGGCTGATGAGCCGTTCGTCGGCGTCGACGGCCAGCACGCCTTCGACCATGCTGGTGAGGATGGCGTCGCGCTGGTTCCGTTCGGCGTCGAGCGCGCAGATGCGTTCGTCCAGTTCCGCCGCCATTTGGTTCAGGGCCTCGGCAACGGCGCCGATTTCCTGCGATTCGGCCACGGGCAGCTTCTTGGCCAGGTCGCCCCGGGCGAAGCGTTCGGCGCCTTGGCGTATTTCTTCGAGGGGGCGGGCGATGCGCCGGCACAGCCCCAGCCCAACCGCCGCCACCGCGAGCCCTACTATGATAACCGCCGTTCCCAGGCGCAGGGCGATCGCGTCCAACGGACGCTGAATTGCCGCGACGGGCAGGCCGACCTGCAGCACTCCGGCCACCCGCCCCTCCGTTTCGATCGGTACATACACGATCAACTCGCGCCGATCCAGCACGTCGATGTACTGGACGGCCGCCTCGGTACGCCCCTCCAACGCGGCAGTGAAGCCTCGCAGCCCGCGCTGCGAAGTGAACCGGTCGACTTCGACCGCACTGTCGCCTACAATTCGGCCCGTGGGGTCGGCCACGCTAATGCGCACGGCGGTTTGGCTGCCCAATGCTTTGCACGCGCGGTCGACTGCCTCGGGGGAGCCCGCGTCCAGCAAAGGCGGAAACACCTCGACCAGCATGCCCGCCTGGTCTTCCAGTCGGCTTTGGACCTCCTGCTGCCAGTATTCGGGCACCAAGTACCGGGCGTACCAGAGGACGGCCAGCAGGGCCATGAGCGTGGTGGCCATCAGGGAAGGATAAAGTTGCCAGAGCAGGCGTTTTCGGTTTGTCGTCATCCTTTACTCCCGGAACCGATAACCTACCCCGCGAACTGTTTCAATCCGAGTGCCGGCCTTGCCCAGCTTCTTCCGGAGGCCGGCCACTTGCACGTCGATGGATCGGTCGGTGGCAACATACCCGCCGCCGTGGACCGCATCGGCAATCTGGTAGCGTGTGAGCACCCAGCCGGGGCGCAACGCAAGCGCGTGGAGTACGCGGAACTCAGTCACCGAGACATTGGCCGGCTTCCCGTCCACGTACACCTCGTAGCGCCCCGGGTGGATTTCCACATCGCCGAGGCGGATCGTGTCGGTCTCCTCCGCCGCACCGGCTTCGAGGCGACGCAGCACGGCGCGTACCCGGGCAACCAGGACGCGCGGGCTGAAAGGCTTCGTGATGTAATCGTCGGCGCCGAGTTCCAGCCCGGCGACGATGTCGGGCTCCCCGCCCTTGGCCGTAACCATCACGAGGGGAACGGCGGCCAGCAGGGGATTGCGCTTGATGCGGCGGCAGACCTCCAGCCCGTCGATATCGGGCAGCATCAGGTCGAGCAGAATCAGGTCGGGCGGATGGTCGGCGGCGTGCCGCAACGCCTCGCCGCCCTCGGCCGCCTCGACCACTTCGAAGCCTTCTTTCCGCAAGTTGTAGGCGATCAACTCGCGGATTTCGGTCTCATCCTCGACAACCAGGGTGCGGTTGCGCGGCGAAGCGGGCGACGGCGAAACGGCCGGTTCAGGCATCGATTCCAAGGAAGTGGTGCTGGAAGGGGATCGACTTGGCGTTGCCGAGGTACCCTCGGCTTGCCGAATGCCCCAAGTGTACCAAAACGGAAGTCCTACGCCAGCCGGGCGCACGTGCTGCCCGCTCGACAAACCCCGCCGGTCGAGCGGCGCCGGCCGAGGCCGTTCCGGCCGGCTCGTGGGGCCCGAAAGCTACCCGTGCCAGTTGTACGTGCGTTCCAGCGCCTGCCGGACCGCTCCGGTCAGTTTGCCGAGCGAAATGGGTTTCGGCAACACGGAAAAAACCTGCTCGCGATGCGCTTGTTCGACAATGGTCGCATCGAGCTGCGCGGACATGAGGATGCAGGGCAACAGGGCCCTGAATTGCTTGACAAGCCGTAACGTTTCCAACCCGGAGAGCCTCGGCATGTGCATGTCGAGCAGGACGAGGTGGACTTCCGCCGAACGCACAATGCGGAGCGCCTCCTCGCCGTCGCCCGCCAGAAGGGTTCGGAACCCCCTTGGCTGAAACGCCTCGCGGAGTGCCTCGCGGAAGCCGAGGTCGTCGTCAGTAATCAGCAGGGCTGGCGCATCAATGGCCATGGCAGGAATCTCGACCCATTTTTACCCAAACGAGCTTTATGCAACTCCAGTGCCGATTGCGCTTCCGTCGAACGCATTTTACCCGATTTGGGCTGCTAAACGTTTGTCTAATCGAATCTTACATCGCCGGCTTGCACGCGGACAGGTCGGTTCTTTCTGTTCCCTACTGGATAGGGGGGCGCTCAGACTGCCATTTCGGCAGCAGTTCTCAGTAACCGTTGCAGCCGGTTTCTTCGGAACCGCTCCCCCCCGGCCCCGAGCATGAACTATGTTTGTTGTGACAATAGTACGCGTAGCCGTTTACCGGGGACTGTCCCCCTGGCATGCAGCGGAGAAGACAGCCCGCGCCGCCGACCTGGCAACGGTTCCATAGAACCCCGGGCGGCGAGGCCGCCAACCAATGCGAGCTTCCGCTTGAAGGCAGGATCGGAACTTTGTGAAAGAGTTCACGGTCTTGCACATTCGTAGTACAGTTTGCACGACCCGAAGCCCGCGTCGGCCGGTCCGACCGACGGCCGGCGACGCACAACAGACGGCGCGGTGGTCTTTCGCACGTGAGCAGGTTCAACATGAATCGGGGACCCAAAACAACCTTCCAGTTTCTCGCGCGCACCGAGAATGAGGCGGCGGTCGAGCTATTGATCGCCGCGCTCGACTCGGGCCCCGAGGCCTCGCGCCACGGCGCGCTGCGAGCCCTGCTGGAGCGGCGGAGCGAGGCAGGGCATCGGGCCGTCTTCAAACGACTTGGCAGGCTCGACGAAAAGGACCGCGAGATCGTCGCCGAGCGCCCCGCCCGGCTGGTCCGCGTGGTGGCCGAAGCCCTCAAGGACGACAACCCGAAGGCCGTCGAAAAGGCTTGCGCCACGGTGGAACATTTCCGGCTGTACGATGCACTTCCCTCGCTAATTTCGGCCCTGGCGCGGGAGAACAACCCCAATGCGCCCATCCTGGCCCGGAGCGTTCTCCGGCTGACCGAGGCCTTCTATGCTGAGTTGTGCGAGAACGAAGCGCAGCCGAAGCGGCGCGACATGGGCGGACTGCGCGACCGCATTACGCTGGACCTGGAAGACGCGGTGCGCAAGTTCCATCGGCACCGGCAAAGCGAAGTAGTCGAGGCCCTGCTGCTGCTGGCCAAACAAAAGAACGTGACGCTGCGCGACCTGCTCAGCCGGCCGGACGAGGCGAGCTACGAATCGATCGTCGAGCTGCTGCGCACCAGCGAGCAGGGGGGCGTGGTTCGCTTGTTGCTCGGCCTGCTGGACGACCCGAAATCGCCGCTCGTGGTGGCCGACGTCATCGGCAGCCGGACCGACGCGAAGTTCGTAGGCCACCTTGCCCGGACCGTCGGCCCCAACCCCGGCCGGGCCGTGGCCGAGTCGCTTCGGCGTATTCGGAGCATCGCCTGGGCGTCGACCGAGCACCCGGTTTTCGCGGAACTCGACGACGAGGCCCAGGAGGGCGCGGTGCAGATTCTCGTAGCCTCGTCGCTCGAACGAGAGCACGTGATGACGGTGCTCAGCTACCTGGCACGGCAGGGAAAACCCGGCGGACGCCGTGCCGCCATCGCCGCGTTGAAGGAGTTCGACCGGCCGGGTATCGGGCAGCTTATTGTCGATGCGTTGCAGGATCCGTCCGGCGCGGTGCGGGCGGAGGCGGTTTTGCAGGTGCGGCAGCGGCAGATTCTCGGCACCCTGTCCTTGTTGATCGGCATGGTCGACGACCCGGCCGAGGAAGTGCGGCGCGCCCTGAAGACCGCGATGCCGGAGTTCACCTTCCGCCAGTTCCTGTCCAACTTCGACGACATGACCCCGGAACTCCGCCAAGTGGCCGGGGCGCTGGTGGTGAAAATCGACGACGACTGCCTGGCGCAGGTCCTGCACCAACTGGACCGCCCCTCGCCCGTGTGGCGCCGTCGAACGGTCCTCGCCGCATTGGCAATGGGCATGGTGTCGAAGGTGGCGAAACTGGAGGAACGCATCATCGAACTGCTTTCCGACGAGGACCATATCGTTCGCGTGGCGGCCGCGACGGCGCTGGCCGACTGCAAGTCGGTTCCCTCCTGGGAGGCCCTGCGCGACGCCATGCTGGACCGCAGCTACGTCGTCCAGGAGGCGGCCGAAGGAAGCCTCCAGCGAATTAGCATGGCGCTGACGCAGCACTTGGCCGGCCAGCCCGACGACGGGCTCGACCCGAACCGCGAAGACCCCTCCAGTGGGGTATTGCACGAATCATCTCGTTCCCCAACGTCTGCCGAGGCCGCTTCATGATGAGTTTGCTTGCGTTGGATTCCGTTCCGTGGCTCGCGGCTCAAAGCCGCGGCGCTCCGCATCAGGTGGCCGTCGGGCCGATGCTCCTTTGGCTGGGCGTCGCGGCGCTGGCCGTCGGAGGCGTGAGCGTGGGCGCCTACCTGGCCCACCGCGCAGCGCTCCGTCGTCGCTTGAACAGCCACCCCGGGCTCTTCGACGGCCTGTGCAAGGCCCACCAGTTGACCCGTGGGCACAAAACGCTCCTTTGGCAGATCGTTCGCGTGCAGAACGTCCGCTACCCGGGCCAGGTTTTCACGGAGCCCAAGTGGACCCACCCGAAAACCCTGCCCGCGGCCCTTCAAGCGAAGGCGGCGGAGTTGGGTAAACTGCACAAGAAGCTCTTCGGCTAGCTTATCTTGGTGCGGCCCGTGCAAGACGCCGGTTTCTGCGGCAACATCTCTTTGCCAAGTACGGCTTTCCTGCGGAGAGTCCACACCCCGGGTGGCACCATTCTCGGGTCGAGTTATAATTCACGTTTCCCGCCGTCGGACCGTTTGGTTTCCCGGTCCGCGAAGTCGCATGCACTCTGACACTCCACGGAGCACCCCAACGATGAGCGAGCAGCAAGGTCCTGCCATGATCGAAGCCGAAGGGCTGTCGAAGTATTACGGCCGCTTTGCCGCCATTGAGGACGTGTCGTTCCAGATTCATCAGGGCGAGGTGGTGGCGTTCCTGGGCCCGAACGGGGCCGGGAAAAGCACGACGATGAAGCTATTGACGGGCTACCTGGCCCCCTCGAAGGGTACGGCTCGCATTGCCGGCCACGATATGTTCACCGATCGACTGGCCGGGGCGGAGCGACTGGGTTACCTCCCAGAGAATGGCCCGTTGTACCCTGGAATGACGCCGCGCGGTCTGCTCAACTTCTTCGCCGCCGCACGGGGCATGCCCAAGTCGCGCGTCGAAGCCGCCATCCGGCAGTGTTCGCTCAGCGCCGTCGTCGGGAAGCCTATCGAGAAGCTTTCGCGCGGTTACCGCCAGCGGGTGGGCATGGCGCAGGTGCTCCTGCACGAGCCCGACGTGCTGATCCTCGACGAGCCGACCGCCGGGCTCGACCCGAACCAGATTCACGAGGTGCGCGATACCATTCGCCAACTGGGGCAGACGAAAACCATTCTGCTTTCCACCCATATTCTCCAAGAGGTTGAAGCCATGGCCGACCGGGTCGTGTTCATCGACGAGGGTCGCCTGGTGTTTGACGGACCCGTTGCGAAACTGCTCGGCGACGGCCGGCCGCTGGAAGAGCATTTCCGGGAACTGACCAGTCCGGCCACCCTATAACCAAGAACCGGTCGGCGAAAACGGGATGGGCTCCCTTTGGTGCGAAGTGTCCGAAAAGCCGTTCCGGCCAAGCGTGCCTGCCCCGTTTTCGCCCACCGGCCCGTGAACGGTTACCGAATCACCAACCGCGCGAGTTGATTGCCATGAAGATGAACGTGCTGTTTTCCGTGTTCCGGCGAGACTTCGTCAACTACTTCACCAGCCCGCTGGGTTACGTGTTCGTCTGGCTGTTCGTGTTCCTGGGCACCATCGCCGCCTTCTGGCCCAACGAGTTCTTCAACGCGAACCTGGCCAACCTGAACCAGTTGAACTTCTGGTTCCCCTTCATCATGCTGGTGTTTATTCCGGCCATCAGCATGAACCTGTGGGCGGAAGAGCGGCGGCAAGGGACCGACGAGTTGCTGCTGACCATTCCGGTGGCCGATTTCGACGTGGTGCTGGGCAAGTACCTGGCGGCCGTGGCCATCTACACCGTATCGTTGCTGTTTTCGCTGGTGTGCAATTACGCCGTGTTGGAAACGCTGGGCAACCCGGACGTCGGGCTTCTGTTGGGCACGTACTGCGGCTACTGGTTCATCGGCCTGGCGATGCTGGCCGTGGGCATGGTCGGTTCGTTCCTGACGCGAAACCTGACCGTGGCGTTTATCCTCGGCGCCCTGTTCAACGCGCCGCTCGTGCTGGCCGTTTGGGCCGAGTCGATCATGCCGCCCGCGTGGGCCCTGGCCGTCCAGCGGTGGAGCGTGGGCCGGCAGTTTGCCGACTTCGGCAGCGGGGTCATCAGTCTCTCGTCGATCGTGTACTTCCTGGCGATCGTGGCGGTCATGCTGTACTTGTGCATGGTGCTCATCGGCCGGCGGCATTGGTCGCGAGGAACCGATTGGGCCCTGCAAGCCGGGCACTTCGCGGTGCGCACCGGCTCGCTCGTCGCCGTGGCGGTTTCCGTCATCCTGCTGTTCGACTGGCGCGATGCTCGGCTCGACGTAACCAGCGAACAGATCAACAGCCTTGCGCCGGAAACCGTCCGGCTCCTTCGCAACTTGGAGCCCGAGCAACCGGTTCAAATCGAGGCGTTCATCAGCCCCCGCGTTCCTGAATCGTACGTGCAGACCAAGACCAAGCTGGAGAGCACGCTTCGCGAGATTCGCGCGTTGGCCGGCGAGCGCGTGCAGGTGCAAGTTCACACCACGGAACCGTTCAGCGAAGAGGCCGCCGATGCCGAGAAGCTATACAATATTCAGCCCCGCCAGGTGCCCGATCTCAGCCGAGGCGCCCTCGTGACTGAGCGTGTGTTCCTTGGGGTCGCGGTTTCTCACGGGCTGAAGCGGGTGGTGCTGCCGTTCATCGAGCGCGGCATTCCGGTGGAGTACGAACTCGTTCGTTCGGTGGCCACGGTGACCGACCAGGAACGCAGGCGGATCGGAGTGGTCGACACCGACGCGCCGCTGTTCGGGCGGTTCAACATGCAAGCCATGTCGCCCGGGCAGGACTGGCCCATCATCCCCGAGTTGGAGAAGCAATACGAGGTCGTGCGCATCGACCCGAACCAACCGATCACCGAGGAGGTGGACGCCCTGCTGGTCGTGCAACCGTCGAGCCTTGGTCCGGAGGGGATGGAGCACTTTCTTGCCGCGGTCGAAAGCGGCGTTCCCACGGTGGTTTTCGAGGACCCCCTGCCGGTGTTCGCCGGCAACGTGCCGGCCACCAGCATGCCGAGAACCCCGCCGCAGAACCCCATGATGGGCATGATGGGCCAGCAGCAGCAATCGCTGCCGAAGGGCGACATCGGCCGGCTGTGGCGTATGCTGGGCATCGACTTCGCCGGCGATCAGATCGTGTGGCAAAGCTACAATCCGTACCGCAAGGCCGGGACCTTTCCCGACGAGTTCGTCTTCGTCGACGAAGGCGCCGGCGGCCCGGAATCGTTCAATCCCGAAAGCCACATTGCCGGCGGCTTGCAGCAGGTGCTCTTTCCCTTCCCCGGCTCCCTGGCGAAGCTCCAGATTTCCGATCTCGAGTTCACGCCGCTTGCCCGCACCGGAACGGAAACGGGCAGCGTTCGATTCAGCGATTTGGTGAATATGGGCATGTTGGGTCGGCCTTCCGGCTTGAACGAGAACCCGCGGCGCATGCCGACCGGCAACGAGTACGTTCTGGCGGCGCGCATTCGGGGCAAGGTGGATCGGGTCGAGCCGATGGCCGACGACGCGATGCCGGAGGAGACCCCGGCGGACGCCGCGGACGCCGAGCCGAGACCCCCCCGTTCCGGCGAGGTCGACGTCGTCGTCGTGGCCGATCTCGACATGCTTACGCCGCAGTTCTTCGAGATTCGCGAAGAGGGGGCTCGCCCCGAGGTGGGCTTCTATTTCGACTTCGACAACGTAACGTTCGTACTGAACATTTTGGACGCCTTGGCGGGCGACGACCGCTTCATCGACATTCGCACGCGGCGGCCGAAATATCGAACGCTCACCCGGATCGAGGAACGCACGGAGGATGCCCGCGAGAAAACGACCGAAGCGCGTGAAAGGCTGCGGGAGGAGTTCGAAAAGATGCAAGCGGAGGAGCAGGAGAAGCTCAACCGCGAGATCGAGCGGCTGCGCGAGCGCATGCAGAAGGAGCAACTCGGGCCGGTCGAAATCGCCACCCGAATCCAGACGGTGCTCAACGACGGCCAACGGCGCATCGACATCCGCCTGGAGCGGCTCCAGCAGGAGATGGACCGCGAGGTGAACGAAATTGAGACGGATCTGGCTCTGGAGGTGCGGCGCGTGCAGGACACGTACAAGTTCTGGGCCGTGGCCCTGCCGCCCATTCCGCCCCTGCTGCTGGCCATCCTGGTCTTCTTCACCCGGCGGATGAAGGAGCGCGAAGGCGTGGCGAAGACGCGCCTCCGGTAACCGCATTGGCAAGCCCGGCGCTGTGTGCCGCGGGCCTTGGTTTGAACCGCAAGTTTGTTTCGTGTTTCGGCGCTGGAAGCGTCGGCCACCGTGAAGCTGATACGCATTCCCACGGAATCCATGCCATGAATGAAAACGTCAAGACCCTTACGTTTGTCGTTGCGGCCGCGCTGGTGGTCCTGGTTGCGGTGCTGGTCCGTCCGCGTCCGCCCCAAGCGGGCGAGGAGGCCGACGTGCGGGGCCGACCCCTGTTCGACGATTTCAAGCCGCTGGAGGTCACGAGCCTGGAGATTGTCGACTTCGACGAGGATCGCGCGACGGTGCGGCCCTTCAAGGTGGCTCAGGTACCCGGCAAGGACGGAACCCGACGGTGGGCCATCCCTTCCCACGACGACTACCCGGCCGACGCAGAAAACCAGCTTGCCGATGCGGCCACTAGCATGATGGGATTGACGATCCTCGACAAGGTAGCCGACTCGCCCGGTCAACACGCCACCTACGGGGTCGTCGAACCGGACCTCTCCCGGCTCCGAGCCGGAGCGACCGGCGTGGGAACCAAGGTGGTGCTGCGCGACGAGAACGACGAGGAACTGGTCTCGATCATCATCGGCAAGGAGGTGCCCGATGGGGAGAATCTGCACTATGTGCGTCGCGTGGGCGAGGATCCCGTCTATATTGTCGAGGTCAACACGGAGAAGCTTTCCACCCGGTTTGAAGACTGGATCGAAAAAGACTTGCTCCAACTGAGCCCGTGGGATATCCGCGAGGTCCGCGTGCTCGATTACTCGTACGACGAGTTGGCGGGGCGTCCGAACATCCGCGGGCAATTCGCGTTGCGATACAACGACACGGGCGATCCTCGCTGGGAGCTGATCGAAGACCGTGCGATTGGCGACGGCGGTTGGGTCGACCGTCCGCTGGGCGACGACCAGGAGTTGGACACGTCGAAGCTGGACGCCATGCGCAACGCGTTCGACGACCTGAAGATTGTCGACGTGGCCACCAAGCCCGAGGGGCTCAGTGCCGACCTGCGCGGTACCGGCACGTTCCAAACCAACCAGGAGGCCGTCCAGTCGCTGCGCAACCGCGGGTTCCACCTGGTGCGGGTGGGAGGACAGCACTTTGAACTCCTCTCCAGCGAGGGCGAGGTGCGCATCGTCATGAAGGACGGTGTTGCCTATACGCTACGGTTCGGGAACGTGGCGGCGGGCACCGGCGGCGGCGGCGTGGTTGGCGAGGAGGACGTCGAGGATCCCGAGGAGGGCCTGAACCGTTACCTCTTCGTGATGGCCGAGTTCGACCCCGAGGCCATCGAGAAGCCCGAGTTGGAACCGCTGCCCGGCGAAGAAGCTGCGTCCGAGACCGGCGCCGCCGAGGAACAGGAGTCGCCCGAGGGTGAGCAACCGGAGGACGGCCCTGCCGATGGCGAGCCGGAAGACGCCGCGGCCCCGGCCGAGGACGCCGATGCGGACTTGCAGGCCGAACGCGAGCGGATCGAGCGCGAGAACAAACGCAAGCAGGACGAGTACCAGCGGAAGCTCGAAGAGGGCAAGGAGCGGGTCCGGGAACTTAACGATCGGTTCGCCGACTGGTACTACGTCATTTCCGACGAGGTCTACCAGAAGATCCACCTCAGCCGCGACGAAATCGTCAAACCCAAGGAGGAGGAAGCCGCCGCCGGTCCCGACCAGGGGCCCGGGATGCACGACCACGAGGGCGACGATCACGCCGACGACGCCCCCGACGATCCGGCGGAAGACGAAATGCCGCCGGATGCCGAGCCGGCAGAGCAACCGGACGCTACGGTGGAAGAGCAGCCGGATGTTGCGGTGGAAGAGCAACCGGATGCGGAGCCGGTAGAGCAACCGGATGCCGAGCCGGCAGGGCAACCGGACGCGGCGGTGGAAGAACAAGAGGTAGAGCCCGAGGACGGCCCGTAACATTCGGTAAGTGAACGTGGGACCGAGGTTGGGAGGCCACGATGATTCCTGCGCACGTATGCCAGCAGATGAAGCGGTCCCTTCTTTCGGCCTTCGGCTCGCGGTTTCGGGGAGTGATTCTCTACGGGTCGGAGGCTCGCGGCGAGGCGCATACCGACAGTGACATTGACCTGCTGGTGCTTCTGCAGGGTCCGGTGGACGAGCAGGCCGATGGTTGGGCTTGTATCCGCGCCGTCTATCCGGCGGTGCAGGAATTACAGCGGCCCATCCACCCCGTTCCGACAGATGTGGCGGCGTACGACAACGCAGTGTTTCCCCTGTACTCTTCGGTGAAGGCCGAGGGAACACCTTTGTGAGGACCGCTACAAGTACCCCGTCCAGCCGCGCTCCTTGAGCTTGTCGACCACGTGGCGAATGCTTTCCTCGTGGTCCTTGTGGGCGACGAGCGTGGCGTCGGACGTGTGGACCACGATGCAGTCGGTCAGGCCGACGGTCACGATCAGGTGGTCTCGGCCTCCGCGCACGATCGTGCCGGCCGTTTCCAGGCCCAGGTGCTTCGCGTCGATCGTATTGCCCTGTTCGTCGACGCCTTTCAGCCGTGCCAGGGCGCGCCAGCTTCCCACGTCGTCCCAGTCGAAGGGCGCTTCGACCACCAGCACTTCCTCCGCCCGCTCCATCACCGCGTAGTCGATCGACTTCCCTTCGATGGCGGCGAACTCGCGTTTCAGCGCGCCCTCGAACTGCGCCGTGTCGATGCTCTCGGCCAAGGCGGCCAGCCGGTCCGACATGGCCGGCTCGAACCGCCGCAGTTCGTCGAGAATGCGTTGGGCCTTCCAGACGAAAATGCCCGAATTCCAACTGAACCGCCCCGCCTCCAGATACCCGCGGGCCGTTTCCAGGTCGGGCTTCTCGCGGAACCGCGCCACGCGGAAGGTGCCCGGGGCGTCGGGGAACTGCTCGGCCACGGCCGCCTCGACCGCCTCGCCCTGCTCGATGTAGCCGAAGCCCTCCGCCGGGTAGGTGGGCGGAATACCGAACGTGATGAGCCGGCGCGGGTCGTCCTCGACCAGGGCCGCGGCGTACTGGATCGCCGTGCGGAACGCCTCCTCGTCGGCAATCACGTGGTCGGCCGGCATGACGCCCATCACGGCGTTTGGATTGCGGCGCACGATCATGTGCGCGGCCAGCCCGATGCACGGCGCCGTGTTCCGCTTGCACGGTTCCGCCAGGATCGCGCCGCGCGGAAGCTCGGTCAGTTCCTGGGCGATCGACGGGGCCAGCGCGGCGGTGGTCGATACAATCAGCCGGTCGCGGGGCACCAGGCCTCGCAGCCGGTTCACCGTCGTGCGGATCATCGTGGTATCGCCCAGCATGGGCAGGAGTTGCTTCGGACGCCGGGCACGGCTTTCCGGCCAGAATCGCGTGCCGGTGCCCCCGGCCATAATGACGGCGTAGAACATCATGCTCCTCACGGCTGAAGCGGCTCCCGCAATCCGCGCCGAACGGCTTCGCGCAAAGCCATTGCCTTGCGCAGCAGGCCTTCCTGGTACGCCACCATCAGGTGATGGAGTTCCACTGCCTCGCGCTCGGGCAGGCTACCCTCGCGCTGCCGCTCCAAAAGCACAGAAAGTCGTCGGTCGTCTTTTGGCGGCAGTTGCAACTGAGCAGCCGACGCGACCTCCTCATCCGTCCACTCCGACATCGGTGGCGGAACCTGCCCGAGGGGAGCCAGCGACAACGCGATCGTTTCCGTCAGAAACTCCGTGATCGGCTGACCTGAATGCTGGGCCCAAAGCTGTGCACGCTCAAGCACCGTGTCGGGCAAGGTGAGAGTGATCGCTGCGCTCATGCCGATTCGCCTGAAACCTGAGAAACCTTCGTGGCTCGCCTATAACGCATTATAGTGGAGGGACCGCAGGCAGGACAAGCGTCCGCCCAACGATGGGGCACGCTAACCCACCCGCAATCTTACTGGAAATACGTATCCTCCGACACCCGGGTGTTTGGGGCGATCTTCCGCGCGGCCTCCTCGGCGTCGAGCGCGAACAGGGGGCTGATTTCGACCTGCACGTCCTCGGCCGCCTCGGCGCCGGCCTCGGCAAGCCAGCGACGGTGCTCGGCCACCATGTGGGCGCGCACGTGGTCCGCCGTGTCGGCGTCGGCGCCCGGCGCGTTTTTCAGCGGGGCGAAGCCCCGCCGCCGGTCGATCTCGACGACGATGGCGTTGCGGGCCGAGGGAAGCAGGTCGAAGATGAACCGCTCGAACTTCAACGCGTTCGGCTCGCGGGGCTCCACCCGGCTGCCGTCGGCCTCGATGTGTGAAACTTTCTTGTGCGCCCGATGGAACGGCAGCCCGTCGGCCTGGCCCGCCATCCGCCTTAGAAACTCCACGTCCATCAGATGCACGGCGATGCTGCCCGCCCAAATGGCCAGCGAACCGTCCGCGGCGCGCCGCTCGGCCACGTCGTCGGGCAAGTCGCTGTATTCGATCACGCGCAGCCGCCCGTCGACCTCAACGACGTTCCCCACCCGCTCCTGCGGCGATTGCTTCGCAATCACCTGCGTCGTAAGCTCGGAGCGGGCCAGGCGGTGATACCCGACGAAGTCGGCGGCGCCGAAGCCGACCAGCGGGTTGTCGACCTGGAAGTAGAAGAGCGTACGGATGCCCCGTCGCGCCAGTTCGTCGAGCACGCCGCTGCGGGCGATGGCGGCCAGCATGCCGCCGTGCCCGTCGGGGCTCAGGGCCACGCGGTCTTTCTCAGCCAGCAGCACCTTGCCCGACGCCGCGTCGACCGCCGGCATGGTGCCCTGGCAGAACAGCAGCAGATCGTCCTCGGGCAGCCCGAACCGGGCGTGCTCAGCCAGGAACTGTTGCGTGGGATCGTCGGTCGCGGGGCTGGTCATGACGGCCAGCGGGATCGGTGCCCCGTAACGACGGCCGGCCGCCACCACTTTCTCGACCAGGATTTGCAGCAGGCTGCTGTTCGAGACGGGCCCGATGGGGAACTGGCCCTTCGGCTTCTCGAAGCCGAGCCGGCTGCCCTGTCCGCCGGCGGCCACCATTGCGGCAATTTCACCCGCCGCGAAGGCTTCCCGGCCGATCCGGCACGCCGCTTCTGCGTCGAAAACGGGGGTGGCCTTTCCCAGCCGCACCCCGGGTGGCGACTCGGCACCGTTGGCCAGTGCCCGCACGTCGTCGTCCGTATCGCCCTGCTCGAAAAGTCGGTTGACCAGCGCCAAGTCGAGCCCGTCGATTTGCGCGGCCAGCGACTTCTGCTGTTCACTGTCCAACTGGTCCCAGAATTGCAGGAGGTGCTCCTGCCCGTGGGCGGCCAGTTTGTTTTGCAGGCTCTGCTTCATGGCGTTTCGCTCCCCGCTGTGGTGTGCCGCCTGTTGGAGTTCACGCTATAGCGTGCGAACCACACAAGAGCCGATTCCGGCACGCTAAAGCGTGAACTCCAACAGGCGCAGTATCGACGTTCAACCCAATGCTACGCGTAACCCATCATACGCAAGTTCCATGCCGGGCGGCAATTGGCCGCTGATCTCGTCGTGCTTCAGATCGTGGGCAATATGGGTGAACAGTGTACGGCGGGCGCCCACCGCGTGTGCAGTCGCCACGGCCTGCTCCAGGCTCAGGTGCGTCGGGTGCGGCCGCCGGCGGAGGCAGTCGAGCACGAGCACGTCGAGCCCGGAAAGCAACTCCCGGCTTGCCGGCGGAATGCCGTTGGTGTCGGTGCAGTACGCCAAATTGTCGATGCGGAACCCGAGCACGTCGAACCGGCCGTGCGGGAGGGGAATGGGCCGGATGCGCGTGCCGAGCACCTCGAACGGCGCGGTATCGATCCGGCGCAAATCGAGCCGCGGCACCCCGCCGGCGGGCCAATCGCGGGTGATCGGATCGAACGCGTACCAGGCCACCCGCCGGATGCCCTCCTCGGTATGCCGATTGCAGTACACCGGCAGATCGGCGCCGAGGTATTTCGGGAAGATGCGTAAATCGTCCAGGCCGAATAGGTGGTCGGCGTGTTCGTGAGTGTACGCGACGGCGTCGATCCGGCCGATGCGCTCCCGGAGCAACTGCACCCGCAATTCCGGCGGTGTGTCGATGAGCAAATGCCCCCCAGGCAGCCCCAGCAGCACGCTGCAGCGCGTGCGCCGGTCGCGCGGGTCGGCACTGCGGCAGGTCGCGCATTCGCACCCCACCACCGGCACGCCGTGCGAGGTGCCCGTGCCCAGGAAAAGCAGTTCATTCT
>CAYPWB010000073.1:0-18785 GCA_964414315.1 uncultured Planctomycetaceae bacterium
GGAGATGGGAAATCTGGGGTGCCAACTGTAGCTCACTGACCACCGTTCCGGCCGGGCAAGCCGGCCGGTGACGCCCCGGACTTGTGTACAACAACGAGGCGCCTGCCATGGCGCCGAAGCGTTCGCGGTATGGCGTTGCACTGAACGGGAAACCCGCTCCCCGGTGTGTTCAGACGCCGGCCCCGCCCCGCTGTGCGACAGGTTGGCGGCGACTCGGCCAATTTGTCGTGGAGGTAGGGCCGTGGGGTCCGGGGCCGCCATTCGATTCGCAGAATGGTTTGTCCGGCTTACCGGGCATACGCTACCAAGTCGTCCGACTCTTCCGGGTTGGTATGGATCGCGAATCGGCGAGTTGATCACCCGGCCTTGGCGGCACGGCAGCGCGACGACCGTCCCGTCGCCCCGGATCTTGGCACGCAAGTTGCCCCACGTCGGGTTGGGAGCCGCACCGCGTGCGCCGCGTGCCGTTGCGGCCGGTCCATTGGAACTCGCGTTAGGAGATTCCCATGTCGCTCAACGGGAAGTCAGCCGCCGTCCTCGTCGAGGACATCTATGAAGATTTGGAATTATGGTATCCGGTGTATCGGCTCCGAGAGGAAGGTGCCCATGTGGTGCTTGTCGGCCCGGAATCGGGAAAGACCTATTCGTCGAAACACGGATATCCGGCCACGGCCGACCGCGCGGCCGGCGAGGTTGCGGCCGCCGACTACGACGCGGTGATCATTCCGGGCGGATACGCGCCCGACCGCATGCGCCGCCATGCGCCGATGGTCAAGTTCGTCGCCGACGCGGTTCGGGACGACAAGACCGTAGCCGCCATCTGCCACGGAGGTTGGATGCTTTGTTCCGCCGATGCCTTGCGGGGACGGCGGGTGACAAGCTTCTTCGCCATCCGCGACGACATGGTGCACGCCGGCGCCGAGTGGGTCGACGATGAGGTCATTCGCGATGGGAACCTGATCACGAGCAGGAATCCGGACGACCTGCCCGCCTTCCTGCGGTCTATCATCGACAGTTTGGGCCAGAGCCCTGTCGCGACCCCTTGACCTCCAATACATCACCCCGTCCGCTCGGAAATGCGCAATTCATTCCGTACCACCATCCAAGGGAGTTTGTCATGTCGAAGAACTGGAATCTGCGGCACCTTGTTCATCTAATGGTCCTTGCCTTCGTGCCGTGGCCGGCGGTGCTGGCCGCCGGCGCGGCCGCGGCCGACGAGGCCGATCTGCCGGACCAGACGTATATGCCGGCGAAGATCGACGAAAGCTTCGAGTTGACGAAATCGCACGACGAGGCCGCGAAGCCGAGCGTGATGCAACGACAGCAACGATTGCTCGAAGAACGTTACGATTTGCGCGACGATCCGTCGGACGCCATGATGTCGGGGGGGCGCAAGGCAGTCCAGAAGGGTGTTCGCGTTCGGCTGCCGAAAGGAGTAACTTGGGAGGAACTGGCGAAGATGTCGCCGGAAATGATCAAGAACCACAACCTCTTTCCCATGGGATTCCGACCCTTGCCGCACGCTGATCATCCGACGGGTGGGCAGGTGTTCCCTGAGAACCAGATCGACGCCATGCAGGAGAAAGAGCAGCGGGATTTGGCCCGGTTCGACGTCGACTTCGACCTGCCCGACCATCTGACGCCGGAATTTCCCCCGCCCATCTTCTTGACCACGCGGCCCGACTTGGGGGATGTTTCCCAGGGCCAGGTGCTTTCGATCAAGAATTACTACGACTTGATGAAGGGCAAATTGACCCCGGTGCAAATGGAGGGGTTGCGACTCCTTCTGACTCCCTTCCCGCAACAGCAATTCAACCAAACCGAGGACCGCAAAGTGGCCGAGCCGAGCCTGGGGGTCACCTGCCTCGACTGCCATGTGAACGGCCACACCAACGCGGCGTTCCACCTCGACCCGGATACGCGGCCCCAGGCCGCCCGGTCCCGGCTCGACACGCCGGGCCTGCGAGGAATGTTCAACCAACAGATCCACGGGTCGAAGCGGTCGCTCCGTTCGATCGAAGACTTCACCGAGTTCGAACAGCGCACGGCCTACTTCGACGGCGACCACGTGCTGGCCGCCAAGAAGGGCGTCAACCTGCCCGACCGCGCCAGCCAGGTAGCCATGATGGCGCAAATGCAGAACATCTTCGATTTCCCGCCTGCGCCCAAACTGGACGAGTTCGGGCTGCTGCGACGGGGACGAGCGACGGAGCAGGAATTGAAAGGGCAGGAGGTCTTCTTCGGAAAAGGCCGCTGCGCCGCGTGCCACCAGCCGCCGTTCTACCTGGACAACCAGATGCACGATTTGCATCTGGAGCGCTTCTACAAACCTGAGATGATCAACGGGCAGTACAACAAGGCCGATGGTCCGATCAAGACGTTTACGTTGCGGGGGATCAAGGACTCGCCTCCCTACAACCACGACGGTCGGCTGCTGACGCTGGAGGACACCGTTGAGTTTTTCAACCTGGTACTCCAACTGCGGCTGGACGCCGAGGAGAAAGAGGCCCTGACCGCATTCATGCG
The DNA here is from genome assembly GCA_964414315.1 of uncultured Planctomycetaceae bacterium. Taxonomy (GTDB): domain Bacteria; phylum Planctomycetota; class Planctomycetia; order Pirellulales; family Thermoguttaceae; genus PWXP01. Next base: position 2,527 of record CAYPWB010000073.1, read on the forward strand.
ATGCCTCTAATCGATGCGTATGAGCTACCAGCGAATTCGCGACATCCTCAGCGACCTTCGTCGCGTGCATGAAGAGGCCGCAGCCTGCTGCGACGCGGTGGACGATGCGCCCGACGAACGCCTGCGCCTGTTGGCGGGGTTTTTCCGCGACGGCGAAGCCCGGCTTGCGGCGCGGTTGAAGAAGGCCGAGGAAACGGGCCGGGCCGAAGTCCTCGACACCTGGGTGCAGTTCGTGCCGACCGGCGGCGTCGACAAGGCGCTGCAGGAACTCCGCGCTGCAACCGAGGAGGGCCCGGACCCCACTTTTGCAAATTGCCTGACGCTGCACGAACAAACGGTCAAGGCGTTGCGGCACTTGGCGGAAATGGTGCCCGCGGAGGAAGCACGCGAAATGCTGCAACACCTGGCCGACATGGAGGAGCAGGCCATTCGTGAATTGAGCCTGGCCGATACGATGCGCGAGGACGGCTGACCGGCGCCCGGAGAGAACCCCATGTTTCTCGCAGAAATGTTGTTCGTGTTCCTGTTGGCGTTGCTGTTCACCGTCCTCTTTGCGTTTGCGCAAGGATGGCAAACGCCCTGGCCGGCCTTGGTGTGGCTGTTTATGGTGCTCCTGCTGGGCACCTGGGCGCTGGGGCTTTGGCTGCGTCCCATCGGACCGCCGATGCTGGGATTCTATTGGGGGTCGTTCCTGGCCGCCATCGTCGTGGTGTTTCTGCTGTTGCTCGCCGCGCTTTCCGGACCGCGGCCGGTGCGGAACCGGCGCCGGGAGGAACTCAAAGGGGTCGAAATCCGGCCCAAGCGACCGGCCGAGGAGCGGCTGGAACAGGAGGAGGCGGAGGTGAACGCCGTAAACTTCTTCGGCGTCGTCTTCTGGGTACTGGTGGTCTTCGCCACGGCCGCGCTATTGATGCATTATACCTTTCCCGGTCCCGGCTGACTTCCGAACCGGAGCCCCTGTCAATCGAACATTCCATTGAATAACGAATCTTTGCCATGAAAAGCATTAGCCGAGAAGTCTTGAACGAGCGCCTTGCCAACGACGGGGTCACCCTGGTCGAAGTGCTGGCGCCGGAGTATTACCGTAAGTTCCATTTGCCCGGAGCACTGAACGTGCCGCTGGACGAGAACTTCGACGAGCGCATTCAGGAGGCCGTGCCGGACAAAGACCAGACCGTTGTGGTCTACTGTTACGATGCCGATTGCCAGGCGTCGACGAAGGCCGGGCAGCGCATGGAGGCGTTGGGCTACCGCCAAGTACTCGACTACGAGGCCGGCAAGGTCGATTGGCAGGAAGCCGGCTTGCCCACGGAAAAGTGAGCCCACCCATGTGCACCATCACGGTTTTCGGAAGAAGCCTTCAGGCCGTGGTCCTCGACCTGGACGGAGTCATCACACGCACGGCGTCGCTCCATGCCCGGGCATGGAAGTCGATGTTCGACGAATACCTTGCGCGCCGCGCGAAGGACGCCGGCAGGCGGCCGGTCCCCTTTTCCATCGAGGACGATTACCTGAAATACGTCGACGGCAAGCCGCGTTATGAAGGTACGCAGTCGTTTCTCCAATCGCGGAACATCGATCTGCCGTGGGGCGACCCGAGCGACGAGCCCGGCAGGGAAACCATCTGCGGGCTGGGGAACCGGAAGAACGCCCTCTTCCATCAACTCCTTGAGCAAGACGGGGTCGAAGTATTCGACGACGCGGTGCGCACCATGACGTGCTGGCGCAAGCAGGGGGTGAAGCTGGCCCTGGTGACGTCGAGCAAAAACTGCGGGCGCATCGTCGAAGCGGCGGGAATCGGCGAGTTGTTCGATGCGACCCTCGACGGCCTGGAAGCCGCGCGGGAGCGCATTCCCGGCAAGCCGCAGCCCGACGTCTTCCTGCGCGCCGCCGAGAAGCTGGGAGTCCGTCCCCAGGATGCGGCCGTGTTCGAGGACGCCGCCGCCGGGGTCGAGGCGGGGCGCCGAGGCGGGTTCGGCCTTGTGGTCGGCGTGGCGCGGAGCGGCGAGCCGGAGCGATTGCAGCAGAGCGGGGCCGACCGGGTGGTGGGCTCCTTCGAGGAACTGACCGAAAACGCCGATGCACGAAACGGCCCGAGTTGCCGTCCGCCCTCGGCGCTGGACAGCCTGGAACCCTTGCAGCGGCGGTTGGCGGGCAAACGGCTTGCGCTGTTCCTCGACTACGACGGAACGCTCACGCCCATCGTCGCCCGGCCCGAGGACGCCGTCATGCACGACGCCATGCGCCGCACCGTGCGCCGGCTTGCCGAATTGACTCCGGTGGCCGTCATCAGCGGGCGCGATCGCGCCGACGTCGAGTCGCTCGTCGAGTTGCCCGAGTTGGTCTACGCCGGCAGCCACGGTTTCGACATCCGCGGCCCGGACCTTCGTCGGGAACACGAGGGAGGCCGGGCGGCGCTGCCCGAACTCGACGAAGCCGAAGAAGTGCTTGGCCGGGAGTTGGCCGATGCCGAGGGGGTGCAGGTCGAGCGCAAACGGTTCGCCGTGGCCGTTCACTATCGGAACGTGCCCGAGGAAAAGGTGGAGGAAGTGCGCCGGGCGGTGGAGCAGTTCGCCGGCCGGCACCGGAAGCTCCGACTGCGCGGCGGCAAGAAGATCTTCGAGCTTCAGCCCGACATCGACTGGCACAAGGGAAAGGCGGTGCTTTGGCTGCTGGAGATGTTGGGCCTCGATTCGGCCGACGTCGTGCCGATGTACCTGGGCGACGACGTGACCGACGAAGACGCCTTCGCGGTGCTCGAGGATCGGGGGATCGGCATCGTGGTAGGCGACGACACCCTCCCCAGCCATGCCGACTATTGGCTGTCCGATACCGACCAGGTGCGACGATTCCTCACGGCATGGATCCAAACGCTGGAAAGGAGGCAGGCGTGATTATAGGCAGCCACCGGGAACCCTTGAAGGACGAAACCGCCCCGAGGCCGCTGGTCGAGCCCCAGTGGGCGCTGGAATATGCCGACTGGAATCCCAAGCAGCAACCGCTGCGCGAAGCGCTTTGCACGCTCGGCAACGGGCATTTCGCAACACGCGGCGCGGCCGAAGAGGCCGAGGCCGGTAGTCCGCATTATCCGGGCACGTACCTGGCAGGCGGTTACAACCGGCTGGAGAGCGAAGTGGCCGGGCGGCTGATCGCCAACGAGGACCTCGTCAACTGGCCCAACTGGCTGTCGCTGAGCTTTCGGCACGAGGGGGGAGAATGGTTCGATTTGGCACAGGTCGACATCCTCACCTTCCGCCAGGCGTTGAACCTGCGGGAGGGAGTGCTCCGCCGGACCGTACGCTTCCGCGACGCCGACGGGCACGAGTCGACGCTCACCTCGCGGCGGCTGGTGCACATGACGTGCGAGAACGTCGCCGCCTTGGAGTGGACCTTGACGCCCGAGAACTGGTCCGGCCCGATTGAAATCCGTTCGGCGCTCGATGGCACGGTCATCAACGACGGCGTTGCCCGCTACCGCGAGCTGGAAAGCGGGCATCTTCGGCCCCTGGAGCAAGGCCGGGTGGCCGACGACGGCATCTATCTGGCGGTCGAAACCGTGCAGTCGCACCTTCGCATGGGCCAGGCCGCGCGAACGCGGCTGTATTTCGACGGGCATCGGCCCGCGACGGAACGCAGCACCGAAGAACGCGCGGGGTGGATTGCGCAAACCATCTCGTGCCAGTGCGAGGAGAAGCGCTCGCTGCGCGTGGAAAAGATCGTGACGGTGTACACGTCGCACGACCGTGCGATGAGCGAGCCGGTCGAACAGGCATGCCGGGAACTTGCCCGCCTGCCGGGCTTCGATGAACTTCGCCGCAGCCACGTCCTGCGGTGGTCGCATCTTTGGAAACGGGCCGACCTGGACCTGGGAAACGAGCACCGCGCCCAGTGCGTTCTGCGCCTGCACATTTTCCATCTGCTGCAGACGGTGTCGGTCAGCACGATCGACCGCGACGTGGGCGTGCCGTCGCGCGGGCTGCACGGCGAGGCCTACCGGGGGCACATCTTCTGGGACGAGTTGTTCATCTTCCCCTATTTGAACCTCCGCATTCCCGAAGTGACCCGCGCCTTGCTGATGTACCGCTACCGGCGGCTTCCCGAAGCCCGCATCGCGGCGCGCAAGGCGGGCTACGAAGGGGCCATGTACCCCTGGCAAAGCGGCAGCGACGGGCGGGAGGAAAGCCAGGTGGTGCACCTGAATCCGAAGTCGGGCCGATGGGTGCCCGACGAAACACATCGCCAGCGGCACGTGAACGCCGCCATCGCGTACAACGTGTGGCAATACTACCAGGCCACGGCCGACTGGGAATTCCTCGCCTTCTACGGGGCGGAAATGATCCTGGAAATCGCCCGGTTTTGGGCAAGCCTGGCCGAGTACAACGCCGAGCGGGAACGTTACGAAATCCACGGTGTTGTGGGGCCGGACGAGTTCCACACGCGGTACCCCGGACGCGACGAGCCCGCGCTGCGAAACAACGCCTATACGAACGTGCTCGCCTCCTGGGTGCTCGACTGTGCCGGCGAGGTGCTCAGCCTGTTGGGCGACGAACGCCGCGAGGAGCTGGTCGAAGACTTGGCCCTCTCCGACGAGGAGGTCGTCCGTTGGAAACAGGTGGCCGAAACCATGTACGTCCCCATCGACGAAGACGGCATCGTCGGTCAGTTCGAAGGGTACGAGCAGCTCGAAGAGTTCGATTGGGACGGCTACCGGGAAAAGTACGGCGACATCCAGCGCCTCGACCGGATTCTCGAAGCCGAAGGCGACGACGTCAACCGCTACAAGGCCAGCAAGCAGGCCGACGTGCTGATGCTCTTCTACCTGTTCTCGGCGGAGCAGTTGCAGGCTCGGTTCGCCAGGATGGGCTACGACTTCCGCCCCGAATGGATCGTCAAGAACATCGACTATTACAACCACCGCACCTCGCACGGGTCGACCCTAAGCCGCGTGGTCCATTCGTGGGTGCTGGCCCGGTCCGACCGCGAACGGTCCTGGCGGCTCTTCGAGCAGGCCCTGGAAAGCGACGTGGTCGATATCCAAGGCGGCACGACCTCGGAAGGCATTCACCTGGGCGCGATGGCCGGCACGGTCGATCTGGTGCAACGCTGCTACACGGGCATTGAAATGCGCGACGACGTGCTTTGGATCAACCCCTGCCTGCCCGACCCCCTGCGCAACGTCCACTTCCGGCTGCGCTACCGGAGCAACTGGATTGCCGTCGAACTGACCTCCGAGCGGCTGCGGCTGACCATCGGCCGCAGCCGGAACGAGCCGGTGAAGATCGGCATTCAGGGCGAGGTGCGCCGGGCCGAGCAAGGCGACGTGCTGGAATTCCCGCTCGACAGGCATTGCTGAGCCACTCGGCATACGCGACGGAAATCGCCGAGCGAACTGTCAATAGCGCAGCACCGCTGCAACGGGCTCGCAGGTCGGCAGTTCGTCCGACGGCCAGGCGAACACGTCGGCGCTCTGCTTGAGGGCCATCGCGGCGGCCAGGTTGACCAGTTCCTGGTCGTCGGGCTTGCGTTCCCCGTGCAGTTCGACGCTCGGGGCGCCCTCCTCGAACCGGCCCCACCGCTCGGCGTCGCGGTCGACCATCAGCGCGGCGATTCGTCCCTGGGACCCGGCCCATAACACGTCCTCCAACCGGTCGGTGCCCTGTCCGCGCGCGGCGGCTTCCCCGTACGCGTCGACGGCACGGCGTTGCGACGCTTTCACTTCCGGCTCGATGCGTTGCCAGGCGTCCTGCTGCAACTGTGCCGGACGCAATCCGTCGGGGTTGACCGGCAGACCGTCCTTCACGAGATTACGGTAGGAACACACCTCGCGAAAGATTCCCATGAGCGGTTCGTCGGCGGCCGGAACCAGGGGGACCGATTCCTCGGCGAGGACGCGCGCCAACGCCTCGTCGATCGCCTGGCAGTACTCGCGGAGGCGGGTTTTGCGTTTCTCACGCTCGGCGTCGCCCCCATGGCCGTGGAACACGGCCGCCCGGTTCCCGGCGTTATCGGCCGGCCCCGCGCCCGTGTGGAACTGAAGCTGCTTTTCTTCCTCGATGAATCGGGCGAGGTCCTCCATGCCTTGCGGAGCGCCGGGCAGATCGCGATCGGAGGCGCCGTACCGCGACGCCTCGAGCAGCCGCACCGACTCGCCGCTGATTGCCAGAACGAAGAACCGCGCGTCGTCGGTGGCCAACGGCAACAGCGGCAGCACCCAGGGAATCTCGGTTACCAGAACTTTCTCCGGAAGTTCGATCGGTACGCGGAACTCCCGAAAGCCGTGCGGCCAGAAATAGAAACCCAGTCCGCCCTGTTGCTGGCTCCAAAACATGGTGTCGTGCACCAGCGCGGCGGCCGGAGCGAGCGTATCGCGGGCGTCGGCGCTGCGAACCCCTTGCTCGACCAGAAGCTCCTCGGCTCGCTGGAGCAGGTTTTTCAGCCGAATGGGGTCTTGCCGGTTTTCCGGCGCTGCGCGGTGGGTAGGCATCAGCAGCGTGGCACACCAAGGCGCCTCGATGGCTGCCAGTTCGCGAAGCGACGCTCTCGTAATCGCATTGATGCTAACCGTCATGTCGTTCTTCTCCTAAAATCGTTCCCAAGGCGTTTGGACGAATTTCCGTCGTTCCCTCACTACCATAGGGCAACTTGCGTACCGCAACGGCATTGCGGCGGGCCAAACCGCTCCAGCAAACTTCTCCGGTCTTCTTCTCCGCCATTGTGACGCACAAGCAAGTCAGTCTGACGCATCCGGCAACGCATCGGTTTGCCCCCGTGCGGAAAGTCCGCCGCCCGGCAAACCTGCCGCCATGGTATGAAATATGCTCTTTAGGATTACCGGTCCGCGGTCGCAGCCGCCGGGGACAATGGGACGGGGCCGATTTATCGGAACGCCTCGAACGGTGCTTCCCACAAATCCGACCCGTCCCGTTTTCCCCAGAGGCTCGGGCAGTCTTCTCGGCTGCCTGCGAAGGGGACGGTCCCAGTTTCGCGGCCGCGGCGGCCGGCCGATTGGGCGAATCGCCGTTTCTGCCGCGAAAGTCGGGACGGTGTCCTGAAAACGTTACCCGAATCATAGACACACATCCTCCAGGAGGTTGCCATGTTGATTTCTACGAAGCAAATTCGCGGCTGTGCGCTCGAGGGTCCGGGAGACGGGCTCGGAACGGTGAAAGACCTGTTGTTCGACGGACATCGCTGGACGGTACGCTACCTCGACGTCGACACGGGCACTTGGCTGCCGGGACGGCGCGTGATCCTCGCGCCCGAGGTGATTCTTGCGGCCGACTATGAAACGCAACGGCTGGGCACGCGACTGACGCGCGAGCAGGTCGAGAAAGGGCCTCCCTTGGAAAGCGATATGCCCGTCTCGCGAAGAAAAGAGGCTGAAATGGCCCAGTACTTCGCCTGGGGCGCCTACTGGGCGAACATCGACCCGGCGCAAGGAGAAACCGAGCCCGAAGGCGATCCCGATCTGCGCAGCGCCGAAGCGGTTTCCGGATACCAGGTGGCTGCAAGCGACGGCGACATCGGCCACGTGGACGATTTCATTATCGACGACGCCGACTTGCAAGGCGCTGCCTGGGAGATTCGGTACCTGGTGGTCGACACTCGGAATTGGCTGCCCGGCCGGCGCGTCCTCGTTCCGCCGCTGTGGACCGACGCAGTCGACTGGGAAACCCGCCATGTGCGCGTCGGCATGACCCGCCAAACGATCGAACACAGCCCGCAGTACGACCCCGGCACGCCGATCAATCGCCAGTACGAGGAAATGTTCTTCGATTACTACGGCCGGCCGGTCTACTGGCGCCCGGTGGAACACCAGGTGTAGGCGCGACCGCTTCAAGCTTGCCAGCGGCGGAGCTTGCGTTGGAGCGTGCGTACCGAGATTCCCAGCGACCTGGCGGCCTGGGTGCGGTTGCCTTCGTGCACCTCGAGTGCGTGCAGGACGGCCGCTTGCTCAAGCCGGGCCAGCGGCGCCACTTGGGAGCAGCGCCCGGGGCCGGATGCGGGTCTTGCGGTTTCGGCAAGCGCCGTGTGCAGATCGAGGGCCGAGAACGGACCGGCCGCGTCGGCCTGCAACGTCGCGCTGAGAAGCCGCCGGAGCTGCGCGACATTGCCCGGCCAGGAGTATTCGGCGGCGCTACGCACGAATTCCGGTTCGACGGCGGGGACGGAAATCGCATATTCGGCGCATAACTCGGCCAGCAATTCGCCGATCAGCTCGGAAAGGTCCTCGCAGCGTTCTCGCAACGGCGGCACGTGAATGGCCACGGCGCCAATGCGGTAATGCAAGTCTTTCCGCAAGGTCCCCCGACGGACGCTTTCGGCAGGATCGTATCGGGTCGTGGCCATCAGCCGGAAGTCGATGGATTGCGTGGATGCGCCGTCGCCGATAAACACACCGCGGCCTTCCGCAGCACCGAGCAGCCTGGCCTGGGTCGTGGGAGAAAACCCCGTGATTTCATCGACCAGCAGCGTGCCACCCGCTGCCTCGGCTACCTTGCCGGGAAGCTCCGGAGTGCCGAACAATTGCTCGTCCTCCAAAAGGCAGGCAGAATCTTCGGTTGCGGTCGCAGGGTGGGGCAGGCGAACGGTAACCAGCGGCGCGCCGCTGCGTCGGCTGCGGCGGTGGATTTGTTCCGCCACGAACCGCTTTCCGCTGCCTTCCTCACCCCAAAGGACGACCGGGCAATCCGCCGCGGCCGCCCGCTCGATCCGGCGGGCGACCTCCCGCATCGCTGTCGAATTGGCGATAATTCGCATGACTTCTACCGGTGCCGCGGCGACTAAGGCGTAATCGCGCGAAGGACGTTGCGAATGGGCTGGCCGGGCACGTACACCTTCGGCCGAATGATCACCGGCGCCGCTCCGGGAGCGACCACTACCGGACTGTAGACCGCAGCCGGCGCGGGCGCTACCGGCACCATGGGCCGCTGCACGACTACCGGCGCGGGAGCCACCGGCGCCACCGGCCGACGCACCACCACCGGCGCGGGAGCCACCGGCGCCACGGGTCGGTGCACCACCACCGGCGCGGGAACTACCGGCGCCACGGGCCGATGCACCACCACCGGCGCGGGAGCCACTGGCGCCACCGGCCGACGCACCACCACCGGCGCGGGAACTACCGGCGCCACGGGCCGATGCACGACCACCGGTGCGGGCGGTACAATGTACTGTCCGCAGGCCCAACTCGACGGCAAGAGCACGGCAAGGCCCGCTATGAAGGAAATGATCCGTACGTTCATGGCTATTCTCCTGTGTGTGTTGGAAGGTTGTTTACCGGGCGGTATAACCGCCGTCGATGACCAGCTCGCTGCCCGTGACAAACTTGGCTTCGTCGCTGGCCAAGTAAAGGATCCCATAGGCGATATCGTCCGGTTCACCCATGTGGCCGACCGGATGCAAAGCGTCGATGCGCTTGCGGTAGGCGTCGGGCCCCTCAGGGTCGTCCTGCGCCATCCGTTCGACCAGCGGGGTCCAAATGAAAGCGGGATGGACCGAATTGACTCGGATGCCGTCGGCGGCGTACAGCAGCGCGTCGGTCTTTGAAATCAGCCGCACGGCGCCTTTTGATGCATGATAGGGCGGCATGTTCGCGTCGCTGATAATCCCGTAAATGGACGACAGGTTGACGATACTCCCGCCGCCGGCCTCCTGCATTTGCGGAATGCCGTGCTTCGTGCATAAGAACACGCCCCGCACATTGACGGCCATCAGTTGCTCCCACTCGTCGAGGGCGATTTCGTGGGTAGGCTTGTCGGGGCCGGCAATGCCCGCATTGTTCACCAGCACCGTCACCGGACCGAAGGCCTCGCGGACTTCCCCGAATACCCGCTCGACGTCCGATTCCTCCGCGACGTTCAGTTGCCAGAAGCGGGCCGTACCACCTTCGCGCACGATGGCGTCGGTAATCGACCGGCCTTCGACCTCATCGATGTCGGTCACGGCCACCTTGGCGCCTTCACCGGCCAGAAGCCGGCAGGTCGCCCGGCCAATGCCTCGGCCGCCTCCCGTAACCAATGCCACTTTGTCGGCAACTCTGGGCATGTTCATCGCCTCCTTTACCTCGGTGGGGGTGCCTGGCGAAACGGTAACCGTTCACGGGGGACTGTCCCATTTTTCGCGGCACAAAGGGCGTTTTTGCCTAATCATCCACCGTTTCCGCCGCGAAAATGGGACTGTCCCCCTTCGTATTCAGCAAAGAAAACAACCCGCGCCGCCCCGTGAACGGTTATACGAAACGGATGGGCCCCGGCCTCCTGGAACCGTCGTTTCAACAGGCGTCGGGCACCAAAAAACACTGCAAAACGCATACCGCAGGGCGCTGTTTTCGATCGGGTTTCGACGGACCGGAGCGGCCAACGTACGCTAAGAAACGCTCCGATGGCTCGCAGCGTACCCGTTTCCGGAGGCTATCTGCTACGCATCGTGCAGAATAGAAGGCCGCGTCAACTCGACCGGCTTGCCGACGGCGGTGCGACAGAATGTCCGGCTATACGGCCTCTTTACCGAGCGTCCAGCGGATGGCGATCTGGGTCAATTCGCCGGCGCTGCCCAGGTTGAGCTTCTCTTTGATCCGTTGCCGGTGCGTATCGACCGTGTGCGGGCTGATGTGCAGTAGCTTGGCGATTTCCGAGGTGGTGCGCCCTTGGCCGATGTGCCGGAATACTTCCAGTTCCCGGTCGGAAAGGCCTTCGATGGGCGATTGCCGGAAATGGCGTTTGCCGCCGACAGCACTGCTGAGCAGATGCTGGGACATTTCCTCGGACAGATAGATACGGCCTTCGCGAATGCGGCGAATCGCCTCGACGATCCGGCCCGTGGTGTGCTCCTTGTTGATGTAGCCCATCGCGCCGGCGTTCAGCGCCCGCTCGGCGTAGATTTTGTCGGGATAGACCGACCAGACCAGGACGGCCACCGATTCGTGCCGGGCCTTCAGCCGCCGGACCAGCTCCAGCCCGTCGCTGTGCTTCAACTGGATGTCGACAATTGCCACGTCGGGCTGCAATTCGTCGAGCAAGTCGAGTGTTTCGCTCATATCGGCCGCCTCGCCGCAAACTTCCATGTCGGTTTGGTTCGCGATGCGCGCGGCGAGGCCTTCGCGCACCGCGGGATGGTCGTCGACGATCAACACCCTGGTCTTCATCTTGCGGGTTCCTCCGCAGTGCGGTTTGGTAGCCGGCAGGCGACTCGAACGCCGCCGGTGGAGGGTGAATCGACGGCAAGGCCGGCGCCGATGACGGCGGCCCGATACCGCATGATTTGCAGGCCCACGCCGTCGCCCCGGCCAACGCCCGGCGGCATGCCGGGGCCGTCGTCGCGCACTTCCAGCAGCGTGGCGTGTTCATCCGAAACAAGCGAGATTTCCACCTTCGTGGCAGGCAGGGAGGTGATGGCGTTGGCAACCGCCTCCTGCGCGATGCGGTAGAGCTGCGTGGCGGTGCGGCTGTTGCGGAGTCGCAGGTTTCCCTGGTGGTGAAACGTAACCGACACCCGCGACCCCTCGCTCATCCGATGCGCCAACTCCTCCAGGGCCGTCGGCAGGCCCGGAATATCGACCTCGGTGGGCACGAGCCCGCGCGAAAGGGCGCGAGTCTTGCCGCGAATGCGGTCGAGGGTCGTCACGATGTTGCGGGCCAACCTGGCGGCGGGCGTGTCCTGGCCGTCGAGCATTTCGGCCAAGGTTTCGGCCTTCAGCGCCAGCCCGGTGAGCTCCTGGCCCACGTCGTCGTGCAGTTCCTGGCCGATGCGGCGGTGTTCGTCTTCCGAGAGGGTGAGCAACCGGTCCTGGAACATCTTCCGCTCGATGACCCTCCCGAGTTGCGTGCCGACGCTGGCCATCGAATCGAACACTTCCGCACGCGGTTCGATTTGCTTGGGCGAGAAGAACTCGAGTACCCCGACAATGCGTTCTTCGGCCATCACGGGAAACGCCGCGGCCGTTTCGATCTTCAAGGCCGCGGCCAGATCGACCCGCCGCGGATCCATCGTCGCACGCAGATCGGTACTCCATTGAGGCTTTCCGCTCTCGAACACCGCACCCGGCTGCCCGTGCCCTCGCCGCAACGGCGTGTTGAGCGTCACCTCGGCGAACGGACGGAACCGTTCGGCGTCGGGCCCGTACCAGATGTAAGCGGGCAAGAGCAGGTTGGGGTCCTCGTCGCTGGGCAGGTAGGCATGCCCGAAGCTCCAGCCGTTGTACTCGCCGACTCGCCGGAGGCAGTAGATCAGCGCCTCCTCGACGTGCTGCGCGTGGTTGGCCATCGAGGCGACGTCGCAAAGCATTTGCAGCGCGCCGGCCCGTTCGGCCACTTGCCGCTCCAGGTCGTGGATGTGTCGCTCGGTGGTTTGCCGGTCGATTTCCTCGGGCAACGCTTCCCCCTCATGGTTGGGCGATTGCTCTTCTCGTGGCATGTTCCGTCCCTTCTGGAGGCGCCGCTTTCCCTCCACGCCTTGCCCCGACCGTTGCGTCTTGGGCTCGAAAGCGACCGCTTCCCGGCCGGCCCGTGAAAGCTTACCGGCATTTGAGAACTCGCATTCTTGCAACTCGTAGTATAGCGGAAGGCGGCGAAAAGGTCCAACCCGGGGCGTTTGGCGGTCTCCGTGCAAGGGCGCTTTCGCGCCCCCCGCTGCCGAGTGTGGTGGATTTCACTACGACGGAACCGCACGAAGTCGCGAATGGCGCGTTTCGGGCATGTGCGACAATGCGTGACGGTCCTGATGCGGAACCGCGCAACCCGCGCGAGAGCCTGCATTTCGAGTGATTCCCCGCCGCCGTGTGTAGTGGAGTCCACCACGACAGAACCGCAGAAACTGAGAATTGGCGCGTCTCGGCCATCTGCGAGAATGGAGTACGAACCCGACGGCGGCACTTTCCATCGCCGAAAGGGACCGCATTTCGGGCGCTCCCCCGCTGGGGCATGTGGTGAATGCCACTACGACAGAACCGCAAGAATTGAGAATTGGCGCGGTTTGTTTCCGTGAGAAAATGGGTTACGTCCTTTACGAGAACACGCCGGGCCGTTCCGGCCGGGACGATTCGGCATCCTCCGGCAATTCAGGAAGATAAGACAATGCAAACGATCACTCCCCCCCGAACCCATCCGCCTGTGTTCGACAAACTGATCACCTGTTCCGACCTCATGCTTCCGGTTCTCGACCAGACCAGCCGTGCGGCGAAGGTCGACGCGACGGTGCTGATCACCGGCGAGTCGGGAACGGGGAAAGAGTTGATCGCCGAAGCCATCCATGCGAACAGCCCGCGCCGAAACGGGTCGCTGGTGGTCGTGAATATGGCCGCCGTCCCCGGCAACCTGATCGAAAGCGAGCTGTTCGGGCACGTGGCGGGCGCGTTCACCGGGTCGACCGGGAAGCGGATCGGCCGGTTCGAAGCGGCCCAGGACGGGACGATCGTCATCGACGAAATCGGCGACTTGGCGCTCGAGTGCCAGGCCAAGCTGCTGCGGGTGCTGGAAAACCACTGCGTCACGCCCGTGGGAAGCAACGAGGACCGCAGCCTGGACGTGCGCGTCATTGCCGCGACGAACCGGAACTTGGCGCAGATGGTGCGGGACGGCGAGTTCCGCGAGGAACTCTATTATCGTTTGAACGTGGTTTCCATCAAATTGCCGCCCCTGCGCGACCGACCGGAGGACGTCGAGCCGCTGGTGTACCGTTTTCTCGACGAGTTTGCGGCGGCGTACGACCAGCCGCGGCCGGAGCCGGATCGGGAACTGATGGAGTTCCTGCAGTCGTACCATTGGCCCGGCAACATCCGGCAGTTGCGCAACTGCGTGGAAAGCATGTTCGTCTTGTCCGACTCCTCGACGCTGACCGTCGAGAACCTGCCCGACATGATCGGCAAGCAGCACGATCGGGAAAAGGTCCCGTTCGAGGCCCCCGAAGGCCTGACGCTGGAGGCCGTCGAACGGGCGGTCATTCATCAGACCCTCGAGCGGTGGCGCGGCAATCGCACACGCGCCGCCAAGGCGCTGGGCATTTCGGTCCGCACGCTCCAGCGCCGGCTGAAGCATTGGCAGGACGCCGCCCCGAGTTATTGAGGGCGGTTCGAGTTGATTGAGGAATGCCCCGTTTCACTTACTCACGGAAAATGAAAGCAGGATGCTCATGGACGCTACGATATTGACGACCGACGGCGAATTCCCGTCGCACAAGACCCTGGAATGTTTTTTCTCTCGGTGCGGTTTTCGCGTGGAGATTGCTTGCAGCCCGGACGAATGGTTGCAGAAGGCGCGGAAGCTGGCCCCGGAAGTTGTGGTGATCGACCTGGACGCCTCGTGGGGCGGCGACGCCGCCGTGGCGGCGCTCCGTTCGGAGGTCGCCCGGGGCGCGGAGATCCCGGCGGTGTTCATTCTTGGGAACGCCCCCTCCGAGGCCCTGGCGCGCCGCACCGGCGTGCCGGCCTCCGCCTGTTTCCAGAAGCCGGTGTCCATGGAAGCCTTGCTCGATGGTGTCGGCCTGGCCATGGCGCAGGTCGACATGCAGCGCCGAACGGGCCGGCCGCGCCCCCGGTTCGGCCGCCCGACCCAACCGATTCGGATGGAACACTGTCTTGTATAAGTTTCCCCAAGGGAGTGCATGATGTTTCTGTCCACAAGCACGTTGCTGCAGCGTCCTCCTTCGCCTGCGAAACCCGTACGCGGCGGGACCCGCCGGGCCGAAGAGGCCCTGGACGACGCCGCTTTGGCGGCGCTTTCCGGGAAGCACATTGCCAGGATGACTCGGCACGAAATGGTGCGCGTCGTGCGGGCCGCCCGCATTCCCGCCGCCCGACGCCGACTCGAGTACTTCGACCGGCCCACGCTCGAGCGCCTGGCACATCAGGCCCGGCTGTGTGCCCAACAACGAATCCGATGGATGAAGCCGCGAACTTACGGAGAGGGAAAGGAAGCACAATGAACTCAGGCGGATATTACCCCGGAACACGATTTGCCACGACCGATTTCCGTGCACCGCAACCGCCGCACGCGGCGGAACCGAACGATTCCTTCAAGACCTGCTTTTATCAATCCTGCCCGACTTGCGGACGGCAGCTTCAGGTGGATGTGCAGTACCTGGGCCGGCGGGTTTACTGCTCGCATTGTCGCTGTGCGTTTGTGGCTTGCGACGACGTTCACGGCCGCCGCCACGCCGGGCGGGACGAAGCGACGTCGGCGCTGGAACGCGCCGAGCAGTTGCTCGCCTTGCTCGACTCGTCGCGAGGCCGGCGGGCTTACCCGGCGTAAGAACGGCCGAGCCGAACGGGTGAGGCAGGCGAAGCCGAACGTCGACCGGAACAGACGCAAACGTACTTCTGAAGGACAAGGAACCCGCCATGGATGCCACAGTCCGACACACGCACAACCTCCTCCCTTCTCCGGCAGCCGACGACCGCCGGCTTCAAGACGACATAGCGCACGCCCTGCGGGCGACGGGGCGTTTCGCCGCGAGTCGGGTGGATATCGACACGAGCGGCGGTATTGTCCGTCTGCGAGGCCGGGTACGAAGCTACTACCACAAGCAATTGGCCCAGGTTGCCGCATCTGCCCTGCTCGGCGACCGCGAACTGGTCAATGAGATTCACGTGGAGTCCTCGTAACCGGCCAGTTCGTCGCGGCGCTGCTCGGCTTTGCGGCGGCGCCGCGTTTCGCCAATCGCCCGGTCGTGCGCCAAATCGCCGGACGCGCCGCGCCGGCGGGCATCGAGTTCGTCGAGCGTCTGTTCGGGGCCGTACAGGATGAGGTAATCGCCGGCCCGCACCATGGTTTCGCCGCGGGGGACGCCTACGTAGTCGCCGTTGACTCGGTGGATTCCCAAAACGGTCACCCCTTCCTGTTGCAGCCGCAAATCCTCCAGCCGTCGGTCCGCGAGCCAATCTTCCGATTCCACCGGGCACTCGCGCACACTGTAGTCGCCGGTCAGTTGCAGCAGGCTGGCGTAATCGTAGGTTTCCAGCCGCGTCCAGCGGGAGAGAGCCCAACGCATGGCCTTGCTCATTTGGCGCTCGACCCACCCGCTGGCGGCCAGAAACCACAATACGAAAATGCCTCCGACCAGCCAGACGGCCGGCAGGAGCCAGTCGCCCGTTTCGCGAGCTTGAAACAAGGAAAGGATCAGCGACGACATGGCCGTGACAATGCCGGCATTCCCCAGGATCATCAGCAGGATGATGATCCGTCGGCGGACCGGGTGTTGAACAATCCGTTCCGATTCCTGGGTGGTGAAGCCCACGCCTGTAAACGCCGAAATCGACTGCAACC
>CAYPWB010000074.1:0-18717 GCA_964414315.1 uncultured Planctomycetaceae bacterium
GGAGCGTGCCTGCTACTTTGGGCCGTTGGTTGACACGCGGTGCGTGTCGGACGATGATCATAGGGTAGTCGCCCGCCGGTTGCAACCCCGAATTTCCGCCGGCCGGTAAGCAGACCGGTCCCCGGCCGGGCTGTGAACGGTTCCCCCCACCTGAGCAGAAGGAGACCCGCCATGACCCGATGGATTCCGCTGGTTTGCGGCCTGGCCGCGACGGCCTGGCTGACGGCCGGTCCGCTGTCGCCGTCGGTCGGCAATCCGCCGCGCATGCAACTCGACAACGCCTTTTTCGCCTTCGACAACGGAACCGGCCGCGGACGGTTGACTTTGGCCGAACAGGCGCAGCTTGTCAAGGACACCGGCTACGCCGGCATCGGATACACCGGCACGCGGCGCATTCCCGAAATGCTGGCCGAACTGGACCGCCGCGGGCTGACGATGTTCAGCATTTACGTGGGCGTGGTGCTTTCGCCGGAAGGACCGAAGTTCGACGACAACCTGCAACAAGCCATCGCCGACTTGAAGGGCCGGGAAACGATTGTGTGGCTTACGGTGCGGGGCAACGCGCCGAACGCCGAGGAGCAGGCCGTCGCCGCCGTGCGCCAGGTGGCCGATTGGGCGGCGGAGTCGGACCTGCGCGTCGCCCTCTACCCGCACGCCGGCTTTCACGTGGCCACGGTCGAGGACGGCCTGCGCCTTGCCGAGAAGACGAAGCGGCCGAACGTGGGCGCCACGTTCAACCTGTGCCACTGGCTCCGCACGGCGCCGGGGCAGGACCTGGAACCGCTGCTCGACGCCGCGGCGCCGAAGCTCATGCTGGTGAGCATCAACGGGGCCGATACCGAAGGCGACTGGAGCCGCCTCATCCAGCCGCTCGATTCCGGCGAGTACGACGTGTACGCGCTGTTGGCGGCGCTGCGCCGGCGCGGATACACCGGTCCCGTCGGGCTGCAGTGCTACGCCGTGGCGGGCGATATCCGCGAGAACTTGCAACGTTCCATGGCCGCCTGGAAACGACTGGCCGCAAAGATGTCGGAAGAGTAACCGCAACCCTAGCTGGTGCAAGACAATAGGGCACCGAATTGCGTGGGGCTTCCAGCCTATCTTTTCCGCTGACAGGCTGGACGCTTATCCCGCGTCGCTCGCTCCCGCCAGGTTATTGGTTTGCACCGCCCTACCCGTGGCGCACCACCGCCGGAGGCGTGTTTTCATGTTCGCAAGAAAAGTCGGTGTTCGATTGGTCTTCTTCCTTGGCGGCTTCGCGTTCGTCGCCGTGGGTGCGGGGCAGGAACCGAGTTCCCCGCGCGACGAGGTGTTGACGAGTTTGAGCGACCGCGTCAGCCTGTTCTTCGAGGGTCTCTCGGGGGGGCAGACTTCGGAAGCGTTCGGCGAGTTGCTTGTGGAGAGCAATCTAACGGAACGCGAGGACGACGTGGAGCAGTTGGTCGCGCAGACCGCCCAACTCGCCACCAAATACGGACGATATCGGGGCGCCGAGCAGATCGGCTCGCGCCGCGTGGGGCAGGACCTGGTGCTGCTGCGTTACCTGGGCAAGTACGAGCAGTGCCCTGTGGTGTGGACGTTCGCCTTCTACCGGCCGCCCCCGCCCGCCGGGGCCGCTCCGGCCGAACCCGTGGCGTGGCGCGTGGTGAGCGTCCAGTTCCACACCGACTGGGAACGGCTATGGGAACGGTCGCCGTAAAATCGCCTTTCCGGTAGGCTGGGCCGAGATCGTGTCGACCTCGCCCGGTTGGAGTTCACCTTTCAGCGTGTCCGGGTGACGCACACGCTCGGTCCGCACGCTAAGGCGTGCACTCCCACGCTCTGCGCATGCTGTTTTCTCGTCTGCGTGCGAATTGCCGAGCCGGCGTAGGCGGGCTCAATCAACGCGCCGCTTCGCTCTGCGGGCCGTGTTCCAGCGCCCCGGCGTCGCGCGCCTCGCCTTGCGGGGGGGCGCCGCGCATGTCGCGCAGCGCCGGGCCGTCGAATTGCCACGCATACAGTTCCTCGATGGTCGTGTGGGCGTCGGCCAGCGTGCCGTGGGCGATGCGCACGAACTCGACGGCGCCGCTCAGGTGGCGGCCGTCGGGCCGGCCGCCGACGTACAAATCGGCTGCGTTGGCGAGCGACGCCGGCCCGATGCCCGGACCGGCCGCGTCGCGCCGGCCGTCGACGTACAGGGCGAGGCTGCGGGCGTCGCGGTCGGCTTCGGCAATGAGGTGATGCCAGCGGCCATCGGCCAGTTGGGCGCTGGAGGTGAGCACGGCGGTCGCGCCGCCTTCGCCCCTCACGCCGAACACGGCCCGGCCGTCGCGAAGCCGCAGCGAGTAGCCGGTTTCCGCGTGCTTGCCCACCAGCAGGCCGTCGCCGTCGGCCTTGAAGTACACCTCGATAAGGAAGTTGCTCGCGTGGACGTCGGGCGTTTTGAGGGCGTCGCCCTCGAAGGTGAACTCTTGGCGCTCGGGGTCCTGCCCGTGCCGGGGCCGCGTGGCCAGGCTCGCCGTGTAAGGTTGGGTCATATCGGCATGGCGGGCGGTGGCATAGGTTCGACGGGCGGGGGTGAACTGCAGCGCGCCGGCGGTGAAGTTCTCCAGCGGGCCGTCGAGGTAATCGCCCGGCTCGACGTTCACCGCGGTAAGCGGATAGGTCGGCCGCCGATAGTATTGGTCGCGGTCGGTCATGTAGTCCTTGGCGTACCAGTGTTCGTCGAGGATGTGCGCGGGGTCGTCGCCGGCGTGGTAGAAGTGCCACTCGGCCACCACGCCGTGCAGGGCCCACGGCACGAACACCACCGCCCCGCGGTCGATCGCCGCCGAGCCGGGGTTCAGGCGGAAGTCGCCCCGGGCGGGCTCTCGCAGCGGCGGCGCCTCGTCCATCACGCCCAACTCGGCCGCCAGGCTGCCCCGTGCTTGCAAGGCTGCGCGGAAGTCGTCGAGGCCCCTCAGCCAGCGGCCGGAGGCCTCGAACACGCCCAGTTGGGCCACGTCGTGGAACACGTTTCGGGCGTAGGCGTTGGTTTCGTAGGCGAAATCGGCCTTCTGCGGGCCGGCGTGGGCGGCGTTGCCGTCGGCCTCGGTGCGGGCCGGATCGGCGTGGCGGAATACCCGCTCGCTTATGCCCTGCCACACGTTGCCCAGGTACTGGTTGCGCCCGGCGTGCGGGCTCTGGCGCCGCGAGCCCACATAAAAGTTGTACGCGGTGTTGTTGAAGAACGCGTTCTGGTAGCTGTAAATCTCCTGGAAGGCCGAGCAGTTCACCAACGGGCTGGTCGGGTCGTTCGAACGCCCCCAGGCGATGTTGTTGAACACGTAGTGCTTGAACCCGCCGTCGAGGTAGTAGGCGTGGCCGAAGCCGGGACTGCTGCCGTGAAACGCGCGCCGGCCTTCCCACTGGCCGCGCGCGTCGAAGCTTAGGTTGTTGAACATGTACACCGGCCCGTGCTGCCAACTTTCGATGCCGCCGAAGTCGTTGCCGTTCTGCATCGTCTTCCACGCCTTGTTCTGGTGGACGAGCACGCGCACCAGGGGGACGTTGCCGCGCGTATCGCTCTTGCCGCCGCGCACGTTGACGGCCTGGGCCGCGCTGCGGTCGACGATGTTGCCGGCGACGTGCGCACGGCGAGGATGGTGCAAATCGAAGGCGCATCCGCGCTCGAACCGGGTGGGCCGGAAGCCGATATTCGCCGCGTGGTTGCGGTACAGCCGCACGTTGTCGAGCACGCCCACCGGATGCGAGAACCCCCAGCCGGCCCCGTCGTGGAAGTGGGCCGCGCCCACGTCGGCATTGCGGAACACGTTGTCCTCGACCGTAATGTCGCGCATCGTCGAGCCCTCGCCCAGCGCTCGCATGCGAATGCCCATCACCACGTCTGCGAACGTGCATTGTGCCACGCGGATGCCCTCGCCGCGGCCCCAGAAGCGGATGCACGCCGGGTGGGCCTCGGGCCGATAGCCGAACGGCTTGGTGCGGAAGTCCCAGGCCACGACGTCGAGATTCCACGGCTGCGTGGTCCAGCGGAAGTCGAGCCCGGTGATCTCCAGGTGCGCCACGTCGTCGCCCACGATGAGGTCCGACCGCCGGCCGGCCTCGATGCGCACCGTATTCGGGTCGAGGCCGTCGGGCAGGCGCAGGTACAGCGTGCCGCCGTCGCCCTTGCGGTCGAACCAGAACTCGCCCGCGGGGTCGTCGAGGTACTGCGGCTTGTCTTCGAGGTAATACCGCATGCCGCGGAAGATGACCGACGCGATGCCGCCGCCCGTCCAGCCGCCGAACCGGACCGAGCCGTCCTTGGGGTCGAAGTTATCGACCCGGGCCGGATAGGGCGTGCCCATCACCCAGCCGAACTCTGAATAGACGAGCGCACCGCGGACGAAGTCGTCGTCGACGCCCTTGAGGTTCTCTGCGTCGTTGGCGGCGAAGCCTTCGCGGGGCTTGAACGGGTGCGGATCGTTGGTCCAGCGGAACCATTCGGCCTTGTGGTCGTCCGGCCGGCTCTTCCAGTTCGGGTGCCGGGCCAGCGGAATGCGGTGGGCCGCGCCGTCGGGATCGATCCGCCACAAGGTGCGCGGGGTGAAATCGAGCGAGGCTCGCCACACGGCCTCCGGCTCGGGGATGTTCGGGTGATCGGCTCCGCGGGTGAAGCCGGTCACCACTTCCGAGCCGGCGATGGTGGCCGGGCCGTCGCCCCAGGCGGGGTCGCGCGTCAGGCGGATCGGGCTGCCGGGTTGCCCTTTCTCCCTTACGGTAAGCTGCCCGCGATAGATCACCCTGCCCCTAAACACGTAGGTATCGACGCCCTCGGCTTCGGCGGCGTTGCCCGCGGCGCTGCGGTCCCATGGATGATGCTTCCACGGCGTTTCCGTGGAGCGGCCGTCGCTGGAGTCGTTGCCGTTCTCGTAGTCGATGTACCGCACGTTCCGGCCGGGCGTGAAGTGGAACGGCTGGGGCGTCCACTCGACGTCGCCCTGTTCGGTTACCCGCGCGTAATCGCGCTGCCACGCGAAGGGCGGTTCGGCCGCCGGGCCGGGCGAACAAAGCATCGCCAGGGCGGCGGCGAGGGAAAAGCGGGGGAGGATCGAAGCGAGCATGGTGGGTTCCTTGTCGTGCGTAGCGGAAAGTTCGACCGGCCGTTAAGAGCACTGCCGGCCGTTCCTCAGTCCAAGCTCCTCGGCGGCGGCCTGCAGGCGGGCGTCGTTCGTCCATAGGGCAAGCGAATCGAGTTGGCAGGCGGCCAAGAGGTGGACGTCGACCCAGCCGAGCCCGCGGTCCATCAGGCTGCGCCGGTCGATGAACAGGAGCACTTCGGCGTCGTCGGCGCGCGAAGCCGCCGGCAATGCGTGGAGGAGGGAAAGGACTTCGCTACGGTTGCTGATGTTGCCGCAGGCGAGTTCTCCGATGACGAACGGATGAACCGCGACCTTTCCTTCTTCGAGCAGCTCCGGCAAGCCGTCCTCGCCCCGACGCAAGTGCTCGATCCAGACCGACGTGTCGACGAGGATCATCCGGGGGATCTCCGCCTGGGTACGGGCTTCAGTTCGGGCTCCGTTCCGCCGAGCCGTGCGAGCCGCCGGGCCGACTCCCTCTCGACCAGGCTCTCCAGACCCATGCGAACCAGTTTGGTTTTTTCCCGAACCCCGGTGAGGCGGGACGCCGTTTCGAGGATCTCGTCGTCAATGTTGAGCGTCGTTCTCATGCATACAAGTATGCCCTATTTGGATGCATTCGTCAAGGGTGTCGGCACGGGTTGGCGGAAGGGGGAAAGTGATGTCTGCGGTGGAATGTGGGGCAGAAACCGGGGCCTCACAGCCCCCCCGCTCGCATACGAATATCACGCCCCCATTCCGGTAGTCCTGGCGGGTCGGCCCATTGATGGTAGAATGAAGGGCTTATTTCACGGCCCCTGGAGCTTCGCATGGACGAACGGCAATCTGCACCCCTTCGTACTCCCTTACACGAATGGCATTCCGCGCACGCCGCCCGCCTGGTCGATTTTGCCGGCTGGTCGATGCCCATTCAGTATACGTCGATCATCGACGAGCACCTGGCAACGCGCGGCGCGGTGGGCATGACCGACATCTCGCACATGGGCCGGCTGCGGTTCGAAGGGCCGGGAGCGGCCGTGTTCCTGGCCGAACTGCTCACCCGCCGTGTGGGCGATATGCGCGAGGGGCAAATCCGCTACTCACTCGTGACCAACGAGCAGGGCGGCATTATGGACGACGTGCTGGTGGGCTACTACCACAACGCGAACGGGCAGCCGTTCTATGTGATGGTCGTCAACGCGTCGAACCGGCAGAAGATTGTCGATTGGGTCCACGCTCACCTGCCCCCGGAACGTGCCGAGCGGCCCGGGCACGAGGTGGTGTTCACCGACGTGACCCGGCTTTGGGCCATGTTCGCGGTCCAGGGGCCGCGCGCGGTGGAGTTGTTGCAGCCGCTGGTCGACGTGGAGTTGCCCTGGATGCGCTATTATCGCGGCGCCCAGGCTCGAATCCTGCATCCGGCCGCCCAGCGCCAGGGCGGTATTATTTCGCGCACCGGCTACACGGGCGAGGACGGGTTCGAGTTGAGCGTCGGCGCCACGATCGCCGCCGATGTGTGGGACGCCATCGTCGAGCTGGGCCGCCCGCTGGGCCTGGTGCCCACCGGGCTCGGCGCCCGCGATACGCTCCGACTGGAAGCGGGCATGCCCTTGTACGGCCACGAACTGGATGAGCACATCGACCCGTTCCAGGCCGGGCTCGGCTTCGCCTGCCACCTGACCGGGTACGACTTCCCCGGACGCGACGCGTTGCGGACGATCCAGGAGCAACCGCCGAATCGCGCTCGCGTGGGCCTGGAAATGGTCGGCCGCCGCGTTGCCCGGCAGGGCGCCCGCGTCCTGGCCGGCACCGAAACGATCGGCGAGGTCACGAGCGGCACGTTCTCGCCCAGTTTGAAGAAGCCGATCGCCATGGCCTACCTTCAGCGCGAGTACGCCGAGTCCGGCACGGTGGTGTCGGTCGACGTGCGAGGCCGGACGGAGCCCGCCCGACTCGTGCCGCTTCCCTTCTACCGTCGTAACCACAAAGGAGCCTGAACGTGAACCCGAACGACTTGCGTTATACCGAAACCCACGAGTGGATCCACACCGAGGAAACGCCCGACGGAAAGCTCGCCACGGTGGGCATTACGGCCTTCGCCACAGAGCTGCTGACCGACCTGGTGCATATCGACCTGCCTTCGGTCGGCACGGCGGTGAAGGCGAATGAGCCGTTCGGCGAGGTCGAGTCGGTCAAGTCGGTCAGCGATCTGAACAGCCCCGTCGACGGCGAGGTGGTCGAAGTGAACGATTCACTCGTCGAGAACCTGGAGGTCATTTCCAACGATCCTTTCGGCGACGGCTGGCTCGTGAAGATCAAACTTGCCGGAGAGCCGGCCCTGGACAAGTTGATGGACCGCGCGGCGTACGAAGCCCAGGTTCGCGAACACGAATGAGGCGGGCGAACCCCGTTCCGTGGGGCACGCTTCCAGGTTGTCCCTTTCCGAACGTCGGGCCGCACGGCTGGATTGACAAGCTGGAAGCTCGTCTCACGCAATGACAAGCTGAAAGCTTGTCCCACGGAATGGTAACCGTTCACAGGGGACTGTCCCGATTTTCGCGGCACAAAGGGCGATTCGCCCAATCGGCCGCCGGCTACAGCCGCGAAAATGGGACTGTCCCCCTCGCATGCAGCGGAGAAAACAGCCCGCGCCGCCGAGCTGTGAACGGTTACCACGCAATGACAAGCTGAAAGCTTGTCCCACGGTAAGCCACTCGCACGATGGATGAACTTGATGCCGTATCTTCCCAATACCATTTCCGACCAACAAGCGATGCTCGACGCGATCGGCGTAAGCTCGATCGACGAGCTGTTCGCCATGATTCCCGAGGCGCTGCGGCTGAAACGCCCGCTCGACCTGCCGCCCGGCATGGGCGAGATGGAGCTGACCCGGCACGTAACCGCGCTGGCGGCAAAGAACCTTCCTGCCGGGCAGGCCGCGTGCTTCCTGGGCGGCGGCAGCTACGACCACTTCATCCCGGCGGTGGTCGATACGATCGCCTCGCGCAGCGAATTCTACACGGCCTACACGCCCTACCAGCCCGAGGCCAGCCAGGGCACGCTGCAAGCCATGTTCGAGTACCAGACGCTCATTACGCAGCTTACGGGCATGGATGTATCGAACGCCAGCCTGTACGACGGCGCGAGCGCGGCGGTCGAGGCCGTGCTGATGGCGCTGAGCGCCACGCGCCGCAATCGGGTGGCCGTCGCGCGAAGTATCCACCCGGAAACGCGGCAAGTGCTCGAAACCTACCTGGCCAACCTCGATGTGACCGTCGACCTGATCGACGCGCCCGAGGGGGCTATCCTGCCGGACGATGCCCGGCGGGCCGTGACCGAACAGACGGCGTGCCTGCTGGTGGGGCAGCCGAACTTTTTCGGCTGCCTGGAGCCGATGGATGAACTCGGACGCATCGCGCACGATCAAGGCGCCTTGCTGGCGGCCGCGGTCGACCCGATTAGCCTGGGGCTGCTGAAGCGGCCGGGCGAGTACGGGGCCGACCTCGTGGCCGCCGAGGGGCAATCGCTCGGCTGCCCCATGCAATTCGGCGGTCCGTACCTGGGCATCCTGGCCTGCCGTGAGCAATTCGTTCGCCGCATGCCCGGCCGTCTGGTGGGCGAAACGACCGACCGCCGCGGCAAGCGCTGCTACGTGCTGACGCTGCAAACCCGCGAACAGCACATCCGCCGCGAGAAGGCCACGAGCAACATCTGCACGAACCAGGGCCTGCTGGCGCTTCGGGCGAGCGTGTACCTGGCGCTGATGGGTCCGCAGGGCATCCGCCAGGCGGCCGAACTTTGCGCGCAGAAAGCCCACTATGCGATGGAGCGGTTGACCTCCGGCGCGGCGCTGCGGCCGGCGTTCGAGCGGCCCTTTTTCAAGGAGTTCGCCGTGCGCGCCGCCGGCGCGAACCCGGCGGGCGTGATCGAAAAGGCCCTGGCCGCCGATTCACTCGTGGGCCCCGCATTGGGCCGTTGGTACCCCGAACTGGCCGACTGCCTGCTCGTAGCCGTTACTGAGAAACGCACCCGGGCCGACATCGACCGGTTGGCGGCGCTGCTCGTGTAGCAGCGCGTTCGCCGTCGACTTGGCACACCCTGTTGGAGTTCAGGTCGCCGCAGCGCTTACGGCAGCCGTGAATCGATCGAAATCGTCGAGGCGATCTTGGAGGTAGCCGTACAGCAATTCGTCGTCGACCTCCCAGTAGAGGTGCACCAATCGGTTACGGAACCGCGCCATCGCACGGAGCGATTCGTGAAGCTCCTCAGGGCAGAAGCCGTTCTCGACAAGGACGGTGAACACATCCGCGTTGTCGATCGGAATACGGAAACGCTGCGAGGCGATGATGTGATTTCCCACATCGATGCAGCACTCGATGGCGATCACAAAGTGATACTTCGCGTTGCCGCGCTTGTCGGGGTCGGCAAGGAATACATCGCGGGAAACCGAAGCCAATGCCTTCAACACGGCCACGTAGGCATTGAGGTTACTCAGCATGCTGTCGAATTTCGGCCGATCTACCATGACTCAACCCCCGGCGGGCGAATTGTTCCAACCTCAGGTCGTGCATACGACGGAAGGTGTCCTTGTAGTCGAGGTATCGCGAGAGGAGGTCCCGCTCCAAGCCGACGCGCTGCACCTCGTCGCTCGAGTAGATGCGAACCCCCTGTTCCAGGACGCGCCCACGAAATTCCAGCGATGCCCGGCCCAGGTCGCGCAGATCGACTTCCAGCCCGAGGCGTTGCGACAGCCGGTCGGCCCATTCCATTTCCCGGTGAATCGAAAGCGGCGGCCGGCGGCGAAAGTCGTTCAGGTAATAGCCGACGTCCAGATCGCTTCGCGGCCCGGGCCGCCCGCCTACCCGGCTGCCGAATGCGTACGCCAGGAACACCTCGGTGGGCCCGAACACGGCGGTGGCGGCGGCGATCAGCGACTGTTCCAATGCATGATCCATGATTTCGGTATTATACCTGCGGCATCGGCTGCGGGCTACCCATTGACAAATCCCAACGGCGCATTAAGGTGACTAAACTATGCGAAACCAACAAGCAACGCAACTTCTGTTCGACCTTTCCCGGCCCGGGGCGGCCGCAGTGCGGCTTCCGGCGTGCGACGTTCCCGAGCGGCCGCTTGCCGAGTTGCTGCCGGCCGACGCGCTGAGCGAAAGCCCGCCGCCGCTGCCGGAGCTTTCCGAGCCCGACGTGGTGCGGCATTACGTGAACCTGTCGCAGTGGAACATGTCGGTCGATACGCACTTCTACCCGCTCGGATCGTGTACGATGAAGTACAACCCGAAGCGGAACGAGCGGCTGGCGTCGCTGCCCGGCCTGGCCGACCTGCACCCGTATCAGCCCGAGGCGTCGATCCAGGGCATGCTCGAACTGCTGTACGAATGCCAGTCGTTCTTGGCGGCCATTGCCGGCTTGCCGGGCGTGTCGTTGCAGCCGGCGGCCGGGGCGCAGGGCGAGTTGACCGCGCTGCTGGTGGCCGCGGCGTACTATCGCGATCGCGGCGAGCAGCGCAGCACGGTCCTGCTGCCCGACAGCGCCCACGGCACCAACCCGGCCAGCGCGGCCATGGCCGGCTTCCGGGCGGTTTCGGTAGGCAGCACGCCCGAGGGCCTGGTCGACCTGGGCGACCTGGCGGCGAAGCTCGACGATCAGACGGCCGTGCTGATGATTACCAACCCGAACACGCTGGGGCTGTTCGAGGGCCAAATTGGCGAGATCACCCGCATGGTCCACGAGGTGGGCGGCCTGGTGTACCTGGACGGGGCCAACATGAACGCCATCCTGGGCAAGACCCGGCCGGGCGACTTCGGCGCCGACCTGATGCACTTCAACCCGCACAAAACGTTCAGCGGCCCGCACGGCGGCGGCGGCCCCGGCGCGGGCCCCATCGCCGTAACCGAGGCGCTCGCGCCGTTCCTCCCCTCGCCCATCGTGGTCCAAGACGGCGACCGTTTCCGGCTCGACGACGAGCGGCCGAAGTCGATCGGCCGTGTACGAGGGTTCTTCGGTAACACGGGTGTGCTGGTGCGGATGTTCTGCTACATTCTCACCCACGGGCCGGACGGCCTGTGCCGGGTTTCCGAAAACGCGGTGCTGAACGCGAATTACCTGCTCAGCCGCGTGAAACCGTTCCTGCCCGTGCCGCAGGGCGGCCGCTGCATGCACGAGTTCGTGGCCACGGCGTCGGAACTGAAAACGCAGCACGGCATTACGGCCATGGACATCGCCAAGCGGCTGCTCGACCGGGGCATGCACGCCCCAACGGTGTACTTCCCGCTCATCGTGCGCGAGGCGATGATGATCGAGCCGACCGAAACCGAAAGCAAGGCCACGCTCGACGCGTTCGCCGAGGCCCTGTTCCGCATTACCGAGGAAGCCCCCGATCTGCTGCACGACGCCCCGCACACCACGCCGGTGAGCCGCCCCAACGAAGTCCAAGCCGCCCGCCAGCCTGTGCTGAAAGCTAGGAGATAGAAGCTAGGAGATAGAAGCTGGGAGTTGGGAGATGGGGAAGCGCCCGCGCAGTAAGGTCGGCCGCGCGAGCGCGTCCCCAACCCCCATCTCCCAACTCCCAACTCCCATCTCCCATCTCCCAACTCCCAACTTCCAACTCCCAACTTCCAACTCCCATGCCCGCCTACCACGTACTCATCGATCCGCCGCTTGCCGGGCCGTGGAATATGGCCGTCGACGAAGCGCTATTGGACGATGCGGCGCACAGCGGCCGGGCGTACTGGCGGTTCTACCAGTGGCAGGAGCCGACCATTTCGTTGGGCTACTTTCAGCAGTACGATGAGCAGGCCGGGCGTTACCGGCAGCGCGGGCTGCCGATGGTCCGGCGGCTGACCGGCGGCGGAGCCATTCTGCACGACCGGGAGTTGACCTACAGCGTCATTCTGCCCCGCGACCATCCATTGGCCCGCAGCCGCGATGAGCTGTACGGCGTCGTGCATCGCAGCGTGGCGGCCGTGTTGGCGCCGTGGGGACTGGACCCGCAATTGTTCGTGGCCGGGCCGAATCGGCCGGCACGCGAGCCGTTCCTCTGCTTCGAACGCCGCGCGCCCGGCGATGTGATTGTCGGCCGCCACAAACTGGCCGGCAGCGCTCAGCGGCGGCGGCGCGGGGCCGTCTTGCAGCACGGCAGCGTCCTGCTGGCCGCTTCCGACGCGGCACGGCATCTGCCGGGCGCCGGCGAACTGGCCGACCGCGCAATCGACGCCGCCGGGCTTTCCCGCCGGTGGCTCGACGAACTGAGCAACCGGCTCGGCGGCGACTGGCAACCGTTGGGACTCCCCGACGCCGTTCGCACCCGCGCCGGTGAGTTGCTCACCGCCAAGTACATGACCGAATCGTGGCTGCGCGACCGGCGGGTGCCGGCGTAGGCCGGGGCCATACACGCCGCCGAGCCGACGGGTCGAACCAAAGCGAATTGTCTCGCCCCCACCCGCTCGGTATCGCCTCGGGCCTCCCTCGCAAGGGGAAGTGCGGGACATGGCCATCGGCTCGTGGGCGACACCGCCGAACGGTCTTGTTGACACCCCTCGCGGGCCCCGGTAGATTCACGGGTGTTGCGGGCAGTTTCTTCTTCACGATCTTTGCAAAGGAGACCGACAATGCGTGGACTGACGAGTTGGTGGCGGCCGGCTTTGGCCGCCCTGGTGCTGGCGGGCGCAACGCTTGCGGCCGGTGTCCATCTCGGAGCGGCCGATTCCGAGGAAGAGGCCGCCGGGGAGCGGAAGCCCGAGTCGAACACGATCGAACGCGAGCGGGCGGAGGAGGCAGAGGCGGCCGAAAGGGAAATGCTTGCCCGCAAGCTCAAAGAGCGATTCGAGCAGCTTCAGCATCAGTTGCGGGAATTGCGCCCCGAGCAGCGCGACCTCGCTGAGAAGATGGAGCATGAGATGCGGGAAATTCGCGAGCGGGTTCAAGAACTCATGGAACCGCGCCGCCCCGAACCGGACCGCGAACGAGACCGCGAACGAGACCGCGAGGAGAAGCGGGAGCGAGAAGAGGATTGGGAAGAGGATTGGGAAGGAGATCGCGAGCGAGAACGGTGGATGCACCGACTCCGGGAGCTGAAGGAAGCGATGGTCGATGCCCGCGCGAGCGGTCGGCGCGAAGAAGCGGGCCGTCTGGAACGCGAGTTCCAGGAGATCATGGAGTTGCTCCGGGAACGTTCGGGACCGGCCCGCCTTCTGGAAAATGAGGAAACCCAGCGGTTGCGACATCTGCGACAAGCGGTGGAAAACCTCCGCGCCGGCGGGTTCCACGACCTGGCGGAGCGGGTCCGGCACGAAGCCGAGCGCAGGTTGCGCGAAGCTCGAGTCCTCCACCTGGAGCATCCCGACCGGCCGCGGCATGTGGAGCTTCCCCACGGCGCTGCAATGCCGAAGTTGCAGCAAGCCGTGCGCGAGTTGCGCGAAGAGGTTCGCCGGCTCCACCACGAAGTGGAGGAACTGCGCGAGCATATCCGGCGTTCGAACGACGAACGCCGTGACGAGGAAGATTAGCGAATCGACGCCAGTTCAAGGAGAGGTCGTGCCTAACATCACCCGACGTACTTTCGTTCGACGTTCAGCGCAGTGCGCCGCGTTGCCCATCTTGGGCGCCGGCCTGGCCATGGCGCCGCGCGCCCAAGCACTCGGTGCGAATCAGGATATCCGGCTGGCCGTTGTCGGTGTCGGATCGAGCGTGAAGATCGGCGGCATGGGCAAACACGAGATTGCCGCCTTCCGTCGGTTGCCCGGGGTCCGGGTCGTGGCGCTTTGCGACGTCGACCGCGCGCACTTGGACCCGGTGGTCGAGCAATGCCGGAAGCGGTCCGAGCCCGTGGAAGCTTACACCGACGTGCGGAAGCTGCTGGAGAACAAGGATATCGACGCAGTGGTCGTTACCACGCCGAATCACTGGCATGCGCTGGTAACCATTTGGGCGTGCCAGGCGGGGAAAGACGTATTCGTGCAGAAGCCGGCCTCGCACAATATCTACGAGGGCCGGAAGATGGTTGAAGCCGCCCGAAAGTACGGCCGCGTCGTACATTCGCCCACGATGTCGCGCTCGCCCAACGGCATTTTCGAGTCGCTGGAATACGTTCGCCAGGGCAACCTCGGCAAGCTCCGGTACGTACATGGCGTCAATTACAAGCCTCGCACGAGCATTGGCAAGGTTGCCGGGCCGCAGCCCATCCCCCCAAGCCTCGACTACGATCTTTGGTGCGGCCCCGCCCCCGTGCTACCGGTCATGCGAGAATACCTGCATTACGATTGGCACTGGATTTGGCCCTACGGAAACGGCGATTTGGGGAATATGGGCATTCACGCCCTTGACGGATGCCGAATGGCGGTCGGCCAGGACACGCTGCCGCGGCGCGTGATGAGCCTCGGCGGACGTTTCGGCTACGACGATGACGGCCAGACGCCCAACTCGCAGCTTATGCTGCTCGACTACGAGCCGGCGCCGATCCTCTTCGAAGTCCGAGGACTGCCGAAAGACAAATCGTACCTTGCCGACGCATGGGACGGCAATCCGACGGCGACGATGGATTCCCTCCGCGGCATTCGGGTGGGCATGGTGGTGCATTGCGAGGGCGGTTACGTGGTCAATCATCAGGCGTTCGACCGCGAGGGCAAGCTCATCCAGAGTTTCGAACCGAGCGTCCCCAACCCGGAGGCCGGCTTCCTCGAAGCGGTCCGCAATCGGCAAACAGTCGATTCGGTGTGCGATATTGCCCAGGGGCACCTGTCGGCGGCGCTCGTGCATCTGTGCAACGCCTCCTACCGCCTCGGCAAGAAGGCCGGCAACGGCGACATTCGTGAACGGATCGACGGCCGGCAGGATTTTGCGGCGGTCTACGAGCGCTTTCAGGAACACTTGTCGGCCAACGGTGTCGACCTGGCGGACGCGTCGGCCGTCATGGGCCCCACGCTGACGCTGGACCCGGCGAGCGAACAGTTCACCGGCCAGTTCGCCAAGGAGGGCAACGAACTGATCACCCGCCACTACCGCGTGCCGTTTGTGGTGCCCGAAGAAGTGTAACACCCCGATAATTGCTTCAGAAGGAAAGACTCCATGATTCGTGTTCAGCCGTCGATGTCTGCCGGTGTCTCTCGTCGCCGGTTTCTGGTTCAGGGGGTTCGGGCAGCCGCCGGGGCATGCGCGGTTTCCACATTGGCCGACCGGCTCCTGCCGGCTGCCGAATCATCCAACCGGCCAGAGAGCCCGTTGCGTTTCGGATTCACGACCTACACCTGGGGAAAGGACTGGGATATTCCCACGCTGGTGAAGAACCTTCGGAAGGCCGAAGTGTATGGAGCGGAACTGCGCACCAGCCTCGGCTACGCGCACGGCGTCGAGTTGAAACTAACCGCCGCTCAGCGCCGCGCGGTTCGCCAACAGTTCGCCGACAGCCCGATCCAACTCGTCGGCCTGGCCAGCGGAGAGCGGATGGATTCGCCGGATCCGGAAACGCTGAAGGCGGCGATCGAGTGCGCGAAGGCGCACGTGAAACTAAGCCACGACGTGGGCGGGAGCGGGGTCCGCGTCTTTCCCAATCGATTCCATGCCGACGTGCCCCGGGAGAAGACGATCGAACAGATCGCCCGCTCGCTCGATCGACTCGGCGCCTTCGCCGCCGATTACGGCCAGGAAATCCGCCTGGAGGCGCACGGTCCGGCCGGCGAATTGCCGACCATCGCGGCGATCATGGAGCAGGTGGCACAGCCCAACGTCCGCGTAAAACTCAACAGCGATGCCCGCGACGCCGCCGAGTTTGAGGCGCGTTTCCGCCTGGTCCGGGACACACTGGGCCGTACGCTGCACCTGCATAACCTCAAGGATACGGCGTTCCCCTACCAACTCCAGACCGACCTGCTGGTTGAAGCGGGCTGGGAGGGTTGGGCCCTGCTCGAAGTGTCGCACCAGGTTCCCGATCGGGTCGAGGCCCTGATCGAGCAGCGGCTGATCTGGGAGCGGATGGTAGCCGCTGCCTGAAGTCACGCCGCCGTCGCGCGGCGACGCGAGCCTCGCAAGGTGGTCAGAAGAGCAAGGAGTCCGACCACGGCCAACAGGGCGCTCGAAGGCTCCGGGATGACTCCGGTAAGGTGGATCCCCTGTAGAAATATTCCTTTGCCGTTTGCCCCGGAGTTGTCCGCCAGTGCAATGCGGAACTCGACCGAATCTCCGGCCGTCAGGGTGTCCAGGTCGGAAAGGTCCACGAACTCGGTCATCACGGGGCTCCAGGTCCGCCGTTCATCGCTGGGCACCAGCGGCAGGAGCGTCGAACGTCCGCCCACCGAGTCGAACCCACTGCCGTTGACGTCGACGAACACTTCGTACGCCCCTCGAATTCCACCACCGTCTTGGTTGGCGGCGCCGGCCCAGTCGAATGCGAGCATCGAGAGGTCCAGGATGGGCACTTGGGGACTCACGGTGAACGAGAATGCCGCGTAGTCGTCGGCGGAGCTGAGCGAGTCGTCGATTCCATTGGCCCGGAATAGCCGCCACTGGGAGCCCGGAGCCGAGCCGGCAAGGTATCCGTCCGGCGAGTCTCCGGCATCGCCCCAACTAACGCGGAAGCCTTCGCTGCTGTCGTATGCCATCGGGTCGGCATCGATCCAGGGTGAGGTTGCGACCGGCGCCGTGGTTGCCGTTCCATCGTGGTAGCGAACCAGCGTCAGGGCCTCGGGGTCGCGAACGGCCGCTTCGTACTGCCCGCGAATCTCGTCCTGGGCCAACACACGGCCGTAGATGGCCAATTCGTCGGCCGAGCCCTTCAGCCGACGCGAGTTTCCTCCTCCTTCATTGATCTCTTTGCCGAACCGGGCGGCGTCGTTCACGGTGAACTGGTCCCACGTGCCGCCGTTGATGGAAGCCCAGCGGTTGCCGTCCAAGTAGGCATGAATTTGGCCATCGCCGGACCCGCTAGCCCGATCCCAGGTGAACGTGAGCATATGCCATTGGTCCATGTTCATGGCGCCGTTATCGGAACTAAGGGTTGTCGTACCGACCCGCACGCCGTACGAGCCATTGGTGCGCTGGAAGGTTCCGATGAAGTTGCCGCTTGCGTCGAAGTCGCCCGTCACGCCCGTCGGCTTGCCCATGAGGCCGGTCTGGATTCCGTTGCCGTCGCCGTCGAGCCGCACCCAGTAGCTGGCGCTTCCCGCTTCGCTGTCCCAATCGGTAATTACGTCGGTCAACGTGGCTCCCCCCGAGCCGTCGAAGTTGGCCCAGGAATTGTTCGCCTGCATTCCGTGGAAACCGCCGGCTTCGTCGAGCGAGGGGGCGGGCATCCGCTGGTCGATGTCGACGCCGTTCTGCACGAGCGTATCGCCTTGGCGCCCTCCGAGGGTATCGAACTGGTAATACTCCAGGGGGCTCGAGTCGAGGACGTTTCGCGCATAGTGCGTGGTCGTTTGCAGCCCGTTGCCCGCGCCGTCGAGCACGATATAGGCGTTGCCGCCGTCGACATCGCCGCCGGCAGAGCCCTTCGGCCCGGGCAGCCCACCGGAATAGCGCCACTGTTCGCCGTCGACCTCGATCGTGCTGCCGGGCCCGGCCTGGAACGCCGCCCAGGTATCGGCGACGGCCGGGTCGGCCTGGTCGACTCCCGCGAACTTGCCCAGCCCGTGGACGATCGCGACCTCTTCGGCCGACAGAGCCGAATTGTAGATGCCCACGTCGTCGACTTTGCCGGCCAGGTAGTTGTCTGAATTTCCGGAGATCTTCGAGTAGCCGATTCCCAGCGGATCGTTGTTCGTCGTGATGGTTCTGTTGAAGGATAAGGACCCGCTTTCAACCCCGTCGATATACACCCGCATGTTCGAACCGTCGTACGTGCCCGCGACGTGGTGCCACGTGTCGTTGGACAAGCCCGATACGTTGTCGAGGTTGCCGTTGCCGCCATTTCCCCAGATGAAGAAGCGGACATGGCCGGGGTTGGCCTCCAGTCCCCACGCCTGGCTGCTGTCCAACTCCTTGCCGACAAGGGTGCCGTCGTTGGTGTCGGTCTTATAGACCCAGCCGGTTAGCGACAAGGAAGAGCCGCTGATATCGAGACTTGGGCTGTCCGGATGCCGGGAATAGTCGCCGGAGCCGTCGAGCAGGAGCACGTTGCCGCGCAGGCTTTCGTCGTCGACAATCGCCGCGTTGCCCTGGAGGGTGCCGGGGTTGCCGCCCGGTCCGTCGTCGTTGACCGTAGTGCCCCCGATCGTATCGTTCTGGAACGTGAACTGCGAGACAAGTGCTGCCCCGGCGCGGCTGCCGATCAGCAGGACCAGGGCGCTCAGGAGAAGGCTTCGGAAAACGGTCGACCGCCGGTTGCAGAGTCGCTTGTTCATGATATGACCTCGCTTGGGTTCGAGTGCCCAATGAACGGGCAGAGACGGTTCGAAAAGCGCATCCTGGCGGCAAAACCAGTACGCAGACGCCCGAAAGGAATTGCGACCTATCGAAATCGCCCGAGGGGGAGCAATATCCCGTTCACCAATGGCCGATTGGAGGGTTGGACTCCCCGGAACAAATCCACATCTATCCTAAACAGCTTTCCGGATGGGTGCAAGCATTATGTTCTGTTCCACCAGGACTTTTGCAAATCGGGATCACAAGGTCCCCTCTCCCTCTGGGAGAGGGT
>CAYPWB010000075.1:0-18374 GCA_964414315.1 uncultured Planctomycetaceae bacterium
CGGGCACCTGCCATCCCAAGAGACGTTTCCGCCCGGTCTATCGAACTGGCCGATACACTGCCGCACCGATTTGTAGCGGCTCGACGCCGGCATACGTGTGCGGGCGAATCTGCACGACCGCAACGGCTGCCGGACGGGGAAACCGACGCCGAAGCAAGGGCGGCATGGTGGGGTGGTCGGCGGCGTCCCAGAGCAGGATGCCGCCCTGCCGGACGAATTGCTCGTCGTCCATCCATGCGCACGCCTCCGCCGCATCGGACGATTCCGGCCACACGTCGATCGCATAGACCGTCGGATGCCAGTTGCCGTAGTAGGCCGCGTTGCCGGCCAACCAACCCTCGCCGCCCACCGTGGGCAAGGGGCTCGCATCGTGAATACGCCACAGCGATTCAACCTCGGCTGCCAGCGCACGGCCCGGGAAGTGAATACGATGTACCACCCCGAAAGACGGACCGGCCAGGCTCTTCACCGCCAAGACCGAGGCCATGACGGCCGCCGCAATGCCGCATCCGACCCACGTCTTCCGCCACCGCTGCGGCGATTCGTGGATTGTCCAGAAGAACACCATCGCCAGGCCGGCAAACGTCCACAAGTGCGAGCCGTACATGCTTTTCAATCGCACGTTCAGCACGGCCGAGATGATCAGGTGCAACAGCAACGGGCCGAGCACCATGGCCAGGAGAAAATCGCGATTGAATTGCTCGGAAGGGGCCCGCGCTCGCAGCCGCGGCCGCCAGCCGGCTAAGGGGGTGAGAACGATGAACGGGGCCAACAGCGCAAGGACCTGAGCGCCGGCGAACTCCAGCGGGAAGACAATACGACCGAACCACAGCCCATGCCCTCCGGTTCGTTCCATGGCGTAGCGGATCGAAGGGAAGCCTTGCTCGGCCGCCCACCAAAGATGCGGGCTGAAGACCGCCAGGCCGGCCAACACGGCAAGATACGGCCCCGGCGTGCGCCACAGCCGGCGCATGTCGGGGTGCAGCAGCCCGAACAGCAGCATGTTCACTGCCAGCACGGCCGCCGAGTATTTGGAGAGCATCGCCAGGCCGAGCAACGCGCCGGTCGCAATCCAATACGGCAGCCGATCCTTCGTAATACCCCAATACAACGTGAGCACCGCCAAGGCCCAAAAGGGATACAGGACGGTATTGTTGTTCAGATCGAGCGCCTCGTAATTGTAGTAATAGCAGCACTCCAGCAGCACGGCGCCCAGGAAGGCGAACCGGGCAGGCAGCATTTCTCGGCCCAGCCGCCACGCTGCCCAAAAGCACACGACGACGCTCATTTGCACCACGAGGTAGACGCCCCATGCCGCATGGCCGGTCAGGATGGCCACGGCATACGCGATCCAGGCGGGCAGCGGCGGGTGCTTGGAGTACCCCAGCTCCAACTCCTGGCCCCAGGAGTACATTTCAATCGTATCCAGCGGCAGATTCGGTTGCAGCAGAAGCGGCAGGGCCGTCCAAACCGCCAAGTGCCCGAGGAGAAATAGCACCAGGATGCGGGAATTCCGATCCCAGAGCGGGAATTTGCAGAAGGTCGCACTGGGCCGCAAAGTGCGATCGGAAGCCATTCCAAGAGCCCTTTGCACGGGGCGCACGCACGCGGGGGACTACCGCCGTGGCCCCCTTCGGACCTTGGCGGCGCCCCCCCGCGCTCGTGCTCTTTCGACGGGTGCCAACGGCCCCGGATCAGACCATGCTCTTGAGATTCTTCAGGGCGCGGACGACCACCTTGGTGGACGCCGGCTTGGCGGGCCGTTCCTGGAGTTCGCCGGTGAACGGGTTCTTCCAGTTCTTCTGGGCCGGTCGGGCGGGAACCTTCTTCTTCTGGAGCTTGACCAGCCCAGGAATGGTGATGGCGCCGGGCCCGCGGGGGCTGAGGGCCTTCTTCACCTCGCCATCGAGGGCTGCAAAGACGGCGGCGACCTGCTTACGCGTCAGGTCGGTCGACTCGGCGATGTTCGAGAAGATTTCGGTCTTGGTGGGTGGTTTCTTGGCGGCTTTGGCCATGGGCGGTATCCCTCCATGCAAGGTTCTGGAAAACGGGTAAACTCGACACGTCCAACAAAGTGAACGTAATGATTAGAGTCACTTGTCGGAAAAAAGCAAGATGAACATCGCCTCAAAACCCCGGAATTTTCGGGAATTCACCGTTCAGGGGGCCATTTTTCCCGCATTTTCTTGCCGAAAGGGCCGTTTGGGGCATGACCGTTGCGCATTTTCGGCCCTCTTCGCAACCGCAACCTGACCTCCGCCGGCTGTGTTTGCGCGCTTCGCCGGGAGCAAAACGACCGGCAAGGTACTCTAAGGGGAAAGGGGGCCAGGAACGTCGCGGCTCGGCCGCGAGCCGTGTTCTTCCCCTGCCACCGGAACGAGCGGCTGCCCTGGTCGCGTCCTAATAGGGGGAACGCATCCAGCCCGCGGGGGCTTCCGGCGGGTTTCCTGCGGCTCGAAACCGGGAGATTGCTATAATAGAGGATAAGCAACCCCGGGGCCGCATTGGCAAACGCCCGCGAATTACGGAACAGAAAAGTGTTGAACATGAAGCCTGGGAGACGGAATCCCGTTGCGCTGCTTTCGCCGTTCCAAGGCAGGATTGTGGTGCTGTTTTCCGCGGCATTGGTGTGTGGAAGCCTGTTTTTTTGTCAGATCACTCCGGCGCAATTTACCCCCGCCATCACGGAGGTCGAGGAGCAACCGGCCGAGAACGTTTTCTTGCCCGCTCCAAGAAGGACCCTTCAGCGGTTGTCGGCTGCCCGCGAACTGTTGGCTGCAGGGCGATTCGGTGAGGCGGTGCGTTACCTGGGCACGATTCTGGACGCGGAGGAAGACTTCTTCTTCCAGCCCGACCGGGATGCGCCGATCCACCGAAGTCTCAAAGTGGAAGCCCAGCGGCTAATCGGGGGCATGCCGGACAAAGGTCGCGATCTGTACCAGTTGCAGTTCGGTCCGCTCGCGCGGAAGATGCTTTCCGAGGCTGTGGAGGAAGGCGACGTGGTCCGGCTTGCCGAGGTGTCGCGCCGCTTTTTTCACACGGAGGCCGGTTATGAAGGCACGTTCCTGCTGGCGATGCACCATTTCAACCACGGTCGGCCGTTGGCCGCGGGATTGACTTTCGACCGCCTGCACGGCGCCACCGAACGCGCCGAGCGGTTCGAGCCGGCCCTGTCGGTGGCCGCCGCGACCGCCTGGTTCCAGGCCGGTTTCTCCGACCGGGCGACCGAGCTGCTGGTCGCGTTGAAGGAGGCTCGAGGCAACAAGCCCCTTCGCATCGGCAATCGCGAGTTCCCGTGGTTTGCCGCCCGAGAAGACGCGACCGGTTGGCTGGCAGGCTGCGCAGGCCCGCTTGTAGCGCCCGGCCCGGCCGAGGCCGAGCAGTGGACCATGGTGCGGGGCGACCCCGCCCGGAATGCCACGTCCCCCGGCGGACCGCCCTTGATGAATATCCGTTGGGAAGTCCCCCTTGCCGCCGACCCCCTCGTCGATCGGTTGCTTGCCCAACAGCAGCAACTTCACCAGGAACAGGGAGTGCCGCCGGTTCCCGAGTTGCATCCGCTCGTGGTCGACGAGGTCGTGCTCATGCGCACGACACGGAACCTTTTGGCCGTGGACATCCATACCGGAAAACGGCTTTGGGAAGTGCCGGTCGACGACCCTCTTCAATCGTTGCTGCAGGCGTCGCCCACCGATGATGCACTCCAGGCCCAGCGGCAGCAACTTCCGTTTGCGGTTCGGGAGCGGGTCCTGCAGGACAGGACGTTCGGCTCCCTCAGCAGCGACGGAGAGCTTGTGTACGCGGTCGAGGACTTGACGGCGTCGATGGGCCTGCGGCGCACGCGGCAGGTGGTTCGCGGCGCGGTACGCGTCATGCCCGGCCAGCCGCAGGCGTACAACCGCTTGACGGCGCACGACATCCGTACCGGCAAGCTCAAATGGCACCTCGGCGGGCCGGAAGACGAATACGCCTTGCGTTTGGCGGAGACGTTCTTCTTAGGGCCGCCGTTGCCGCTTCGGGGCCAGTTGTTCGTGTTGGCGGAAATCAAAGGAGAGATTCGGCTGCTGGCGTTGGAGGCGGCGACCGGCGAGCTTCTGTGGTCGCAGTCGCTCGCGATGGTCGAGCAGGGAATCGTTCAATCGCCGCTACGGCGGCTCTCCGGGCTGTCGCCGTCGTACGCCGACGGCATCCTGGTGTGTCCTACTTCCGCCGGGGCGGTCGTGGCCGTCGAGTTGGCGACCCGGTCGCTGCTGTGGGGTTACCGGTACGGACAATCGACCGTGTCGCGGCACCGGGGGCCCTTTTTTGCCGTGCAGTTCGGCGTGGCCATTCAAAGCCACCAGTCGCCAACGCTTCGTTGGATCGACGCCAATCCGATGGTGGTCGACGGACACGTCCTCCTCACACCGGTCGAGTCCGATCGACTGCATTGCTTGAACCTGGCAGACGGGCGGCCTCGCTGGTCGGCGGCCCGCGAGAACGATCTGTACGTCGCATGCGTGCACGAAGGAAAGGTCGTGTTGGTGGGACGAGACCGCGTACGGGCCTTGGCGCTCGACGACGGCGAGCCTGCCTGGGACGGCCGAGTCCTCGAATTCCCCGACGGCGGCATTCCCAGTGGACACGGCCTTTACACCGGGAATCAGTACCTCTTGCCGCTCACCTCGGCCGAGATCGTGGCCATCGACCTGGACCGCGGACGGACGGCCCACGTGGCGCGGTCGCGGCAGAAGCAGGTTCCGGGCAACCTCGTCGCGTACGAAGGATTCATTCTTTCGCAGGGCGCGCGGGGGCTCGCCGCGTTCCACCAGATCGACGCCCTGCGCAAGGAAGTGGCGCGCCGATTGGCACAGGATCCCGACGATGCCGAGGCACTTGCCCTTCGCGGCGAATTGCTCCTCGATGAAGGAAAACGAGACGAAGCCATCGAGCACCTGACCCGCTCCTACGAACTGGCGATCGACCAACACACGGTGGACCTGCTGCGTGATGCGCTGCTTGACGGGCTACAGAACGACTTCGACGCCTATCTGGCCCGGGTGGACGAGATCGAACCGCTGCTGAGCCGGCCGCGGGAAGAGGCCGAGTTCCTTCGCGTAATGGCCGACGGATTCCAGCGGGCCGGCCACTGGAGCAAGGCGTTCGCGCATTACCTGAAGTTGGTCCAGTTGGACGAGGAGAGCCGCCGGCTCGAACCCGTCGACAAGACATTGTCGGTTCGGGGAGACCGTTGGATCCGCGCCCGCCTTGCATCGCTTCGCGCCGATGCCGAAGGCGACGAAGCGGCCGAAATCGAACGGCTCGTCACCGCTCGAATGCGCAGCGCCGTCGATGCCGGAACCGTCGATGCTCTGACGCGGTTCCTCGACTATTTCGGGCACGATTCCGGCACGGATCCGGCGAAAGACGCGCTGGTTCAGTCGTTGCTCGACGCGGGCAAACTGCTCGAAGTCGAACTGGCGCTTTGGTCGGATCGAAGGGACGCCGAAACGGCATCGGGCACGGCTCTGGCTCGTATTGCGAAACTCCTCGACGAGGCGGAACAGCCGGCCGAGGCGGCCCGAGCTTACCGCCACCTGGTCGAGCAGTACGCCGACGTCGAGTGCGGCGACGGTCGGACCGGGCGTCAACTCGTCGAGGCACTGCCCGAGGGACGCGCGGCCCCATTGCTGGC
Source organism: uncultured Planctomycetaceae bacterium (assembly GCA_964414315.1). GTDB lineage: Bacteria > Planctomycetota > Planctomycetia > Pirellulales > Thermoguttaceae > PWXP01. The sequence continues at coordinate 5,675 of CAYPWB010000075.1, forward strand.
CGGCGCCGGGTCGGAGTGGCCTCAAGGGCGAATTGACGTGCAGGAAATCGCCGCCAATCGCCCACAAACGCAGGGGCGGTTCCCACTCGATTTCCGGGGCGATCCCGGGCCGTTCTTCCGTGATACGATCATCCGGCTGGACCAGACGCGCCGCTCCATTTCGGCGACCGACGGCCAGGGGCGGGTGCGCTGGACGCTCCCCCTGGTCGAGCCGGGCAGCCAGCACTCGTTCCCCTTCAACCCGTCGACCACCTACGCCCGCGCCTTCGGCCATCTGATGGTGATTTCGCTGGGGCACCGTATTGTGGCGGTCGACGCGCTGGGTCAGCGAGGGCGAGGGCAGGTTCGCATCCTGTGGTCGCAGGACTTGACCCAGGGCGGCTTCGACCAGTCGATCCTCCAACTCAATCCGCAGGGCGGAATCCAACTTCCCCAGGCGTTTGCGGTGGTCGCGCCCCGGGGGCAGCAGTCGGGATCCCTCGGCCCCGTAACGCCGCGTTATGTGTGTTTCCAGCACTATCGCAACGTAATCGCCGTCGAGCCGGTTTCCGGGGAAACGCTTTGGGTGCGTCACGGCGTTTCCCCCGACTCCACCCTGTTCGGCGACAGCGAGTATGTCATGGTTGCCTCGCCCGAAAGCAGCGAAGTTCTTATTCTCGACGCGGTGGACGGTTCGCTGGTGGGTAAGCGGCCGCTACCGAGCCCGGAGCGTTTCGACGAAACTCCGGCTCAGCCGCTTCCCGCCGTGCAGCGCCGGTTCGCCCAAACCGTAATGACGACGATCGGGCGGAATATCGTGGTGTCCTTCGTGCACCCCGCCGACGGACGGCAAGTGATCGGTCTGTTCGACCCCTTGGAGCAGGAGTATGTTTGGGGGCCGATCCGAACGAAGGCTGGCAAAACGGCGCACGTGGGCGAGGAATTGATCGGGCTGCTTGCGCCGGACGGGCACCTGCGACTGGTCCGAATGGAAGACGGCCGCGTCCTTTTTGACGCCAGGTTGCCCGGCGAAGCCGACGCCGCCGAAATGCATTTACTGCGCTCCGGCCGGCAGTATCTGGTCGTCACGAACCGCCCCCGGCCGAGGAACGCGGCTCAGCGGAACAATCCCTTGCCGGGTACGCTGGGCCAGGCGATTGACGGCGGCCGCGTGCACGCGTTCGACTTGGACGGGACGCCCTTGTGGCCCGAGCCCGCGGAGGTCGAGTCGCAGTGGCTCGTGCTCCACCAGCCGGAGGATTTGCCCATTTTTGTCTTCGCCGGCCAGGTGTACGACCCGCAGAAGGCTGGAGCCGACCGGTTCACCGCCGAGGTGGTTTGCGTGGACAAACGCAGCGGTCGGGTCTTCTATCGCGGAAGCTTTCCCGGGCCGTCGGGCACCTTTGAAATCGTCGGCGATCCCGACGCACGTTCAATCGAAATCCAGTTGCAACGGAACGTCGTGAAGTTGACCTTGACCGACGAGCCGCTGCCGCCCGAGGAGCCGAAGGCCGAAGAGGCAGAGGCCTCGGCGCCGGAAGAGAAAGTGCCGCTGAAGCCAAGCGCTGCCTTGCTCCGGGCGTTCGGGGGAGCCATAATGAGAGTCGGCTCGTCGCTCGAAGGACAGCGTCGGAACTCGCCGCGGCCAACGGCCGAACCGCATGAAGCCGGCGTGGAGTAATCGTGGGATCCGCTTGGGTCGGGAAACGCTCGCCCAAGCGAAGCAGATGTTGGTTTTCTCGGCAGTCGTGTCCTGCCGTAGGAGTGTCGTTTTCGCGTAGCATGGAGTCGACTGATATGAAAAGGATGACGGTCTGCCTTATTGTGTGGCTGGTTTGCACCGCGCCCGCGGTGGCGGTGGACGATGCCGAGGTTCGCCGGGCCACCGAACGAGGGTTGGAGTGGCTTGCCAACCAGCAGTCGCGCATCGGCCATTGGTCGGCCCAGCAAGGTCGGTATCCGACCTCGATGACCGCGATGGCCGGCAACGCCCTGCTGTGCGAGGGCTCCACCACCATGCAGGGGAAGTACGCACCGAACATCCGCGCGGCCGTCGACTACCTGATGAGTCGAAGCCGGCCTAACGGCCTGATCGGCGATCCGTCCCGCGACGACCGATACACCTACGGCCACGGCTTTTCGATGCTGTTCCTCTCCCAGGTGCTCGGCGAGGAGGAGGACCTCGACCGCCGAGCCGAACTGGTCGATGTATTGACACGCGGCGCGCTGTTCTGCGGTCTATCGCAAACGGATGCCGGCGGCTGGGGCTATGTGAGTTCCAAGGACGGGAGCGGGTTCGACGAGGGCTCGACCACGGTGACTCAGGTGCAAGGGATGCGCGCCGCCCGCAACGCAGGGATCCCGGTTCCTACGGAAATCGTGGATAAGGCGGTCGACTACATCCGCAAATGCACCGGTCCCGACGGCGGTGTTCGATACAATCTTGCGGGCGCGGGCGGCGGCGGGCGTGCCCCCATTACCGCGGCGGCCGTCACTTGCCTGTTCAACGCCGGTGAGTACGACAGCGAGTACGTTCCAAAACTCCTCGCCTACTGCAAGAAAAACCTCTTCGACATTTCCGGGTCCAGCAGCGGGCATTGGCATTACGCCCACTACTACTACGCCCAGGTCCTGTACCGCGAAGGCGGTGAAGATTGGAAGACGTACCGCGATCGGATTTATGCCCGGATCGTCTCCGAGGCCACGCCGGAAGGTTACTGGAGCCAGGGCTATATCGGTCCGGTGTATACCACCGCCATCAACCTGACCATCCTGCAACTGGAAAAAGCCACGTTACCCATTTACCAGCGATAGCGCACATTGCCGCGGCCGACGGCGCCGCGGCGTCGCAGGTCGCTGCCCGTTTGTCGCCCCAACCGCACCCCGAGGTTTACCATGAGTGAAGAAGGACTTGCCCAACCGGAATCCGCAGCCATTGAGAAGCTTTCGTCGGCGAGGGAACGGATCATCGAACAATTGTCCCAGGTGATCGTGGGGCAGACGACGGTGATCGATGAATTGCTCATTTCGCTTTTCAGTCGGGGGCACTGCATGCTGGAGGGCGTTCCCGGCCTGGCCAAGACGCTGATGATCAGCACCTTGAGCCGCGCGTTGAACCTGAGCTTCAGCCGCATTCAATTCACGCCCGATTTGATGCCTGCCGACATTACGGGCACGGACGTGATCGAGGAGAACCGGACGACCGGCGCCCGCGATTTCCGGTTCCTTGAAGGGCCCTTGTTCAGCCACGTGATCCTGGCCGACGAGATCAACCGGACGCCGCCGAAAACCCAGGCGGCGCTGTTGGAGGCGATGCAGGAGCGGCAGGTGACCGTCGGTCGGGTCCGGCATACTCTGACGGACCCGTTCTTCGTGCTTGCCACGCAGAACCCGATTGAACAGGAGGGAACGTACCCGTTGCCGGAGGCGCAGCAGGACCGCTTCATGTTCAAGGTATTCGTCGACTACCCGACGTTCCAGGAGGAGTTCGAAGTCGCCCGCCGCACCACGACCACCATGGAGGACAACATTGTTCCCGTGCTGACCGCGGAGGAGATTCTCGACTTGCAGCAGGTGGTGCGTGCGGTGCCCGTATCCGACCACGTAATTCGGTACGCGTTGTCGCTGGTGCGGCAGACGCGGGTGGGCGAACCGGGAGTACCCGACTTCGCACAGGATCAAATCGCCTGGGGGGCCGGGCCCCGCGCGGTGCAGTTCCTGGTGCTCGGTTCCAAGGCGCGGGCCCTGTTGAACCGCCGAACGCACGTGACGTGCGAAGACATCCAGGCGTTGGCCAAGCCCGTCCTGCGGCACCGCGTGGTGCTGAGTTTCACGGCTCAGAGTGAAGGCATGACGACGGATCAACTGGTGGAACGGCTGATCGACGTGACGCCCTCGCGAGAGGACGAATTGACCCGCGACGAGCGGTTCCAGAAAATCTTTGCAGCCTAGCGGATCCCCACCATGCCCGACCCCAAGCGATTCCTGCATCCTGAAGCGATCCGGCGCATTACCCGGCTGGACGTGCGCGCGCATCATATTGTCGAAGGATTCCTGAGCGGGATGCATCGGAGCCCCTACTTCGGCCAGTCGGTCGAGTTTCTTCAGCACCGCGAGTACACCTTCGGCGACGATCTGCGCTACGTCGATTGGAAAGTGTGGGCCAAACAGGACCGCTTCTACGTGAAGCAGTTCGAGGAGGACACCAACCTCCGCTGCACGCTGCTGTGCGACGTTTCCGGCAGCATGCGGTACGGGCGCGGGGCGCTGAGCAAGTACGAGTACGGTTGCACGGTGGCCGCGTGCCTGGCGTATCTGCTGCTGCGCCAACAGGACTCGGTCGGCTGTGTCGCGTTCGACGAGCAGCCGCGCACCATCGTCCCCCTGCGCACCAAACGCACGCATCTCGACGCCATCATCCAGGCCATGGACGTGAGCGAGCCTCGCGACAAGACGGGGATCTTCCCCGTGCTGCAATTGGTGGCCGAAACCTACCCGCGGCGAGGTATGGTGGTGCTGGTGAGCGATTTGCTGGTGGAACGTCCGGGCCTGATCCGCGGCCTGAAACTGCTGCGCAGCCGGGGACACGACGTCATGGTGTTCCACGTGATGGACGACGACGAACTCGATTTCCCGTTCACCGGTCCCACGCGGTTCGAGGGACTGGAGACCGACGACTTGCTGCGGTGTAATCCGCGCGCCCTGCGGCAAGGCTACCTGGAGGCCCTGGGCCAGTACCTTGAGGAGGTCCGCCACGGCTGCGTCGCCAACAAGGTCGATTACCGGCTGCTTCGCACCAGCGAGCCGCTCGACGCCGCCCTGGCCGCGTATTTGAGTAACCGGCTTGGTACGCATCATCGGAACTAACGCAAACAAAGAGCACCATTCATGCCCGGGTTTGTCTTTCAACCGCTGCTTTGGGGATTGCTGCTGGTCGGCGTGCCCGTGTTGATTCACTTGATCAACATGTTGCGACATCGGCGCGTTCCCTGGGCCGCGATGGAGTTTCTCCTGCAAAGCCAGAAGCGCAACCGCACGTGGATCGTGCTGAAGCAACTTTTATTGCTGCTGATGCGCATGTTGGCCGTGGCGGCCGTCGTCCTGCTCGTGGCGCAGCCCTTGCTGCGGAACCAGTTGGGACGGCTGTTCGGCGGCTCCAAGACGCATCATATCGTGCTCTTGGACGACAGCTTTTCGATGTCGGACCGTTGGGCCGATACCAGCGCGCTGGAGCAGGCGAAGGCGGTCATTCGGCGCATCGGCGCGCAGGCCGCCGGCCAGCAGCAACCGCAGGAGTTTACCTTGCTACGATTCTCGCGCGTGGGCCGGGAACAGCGGGGGAGCGAAATCGATATGCTGCAGGTGGCGGTCGACCGCGATTTCGAGGCCGACCTGGAGCGAATGCTCGACGGCATGCGAGCTTCCGAAACGGCCGCCGGCCCGCTGGCCGCCCTGGCCGAAGTGGAACGCCTGCTCGGCAATACCGACGACGAGCGTCGCATCGTGTACCTCGTGACCGATTTCCGCACCCGCGAGTGGAACGAGCCGACCGAGCTGCGCAGCCGCATGCAGGCAATCACGGCGGAGGATGCAGAACTGCACATGGTCAATTGCGTCGACCAACAGCGGGACAACCTGGCCATCGTGTCGCTCCGCGCTTCTCCCGGAACCCGCGCCGTCGGCGTGCCCGTGTTCGTCGAAGTGGGCGTGCGGAACTACGGAACCAACCCGGCGCGCGACGTGTCGGTGCTCTTGGAAGAGAACGGCCATCCGCGTCCGGCCGTGCGAATTGCGGAGATTCCTCCGGGCGAGACGGTCGAAGAGCGCTTCATGGTGCGCTTCGCCGCCGCCGGCCCGCAGCAATTGGCGGCTCGGCTGGAAAGCGACGCGGTGACGGCCGACAACAGCCGGCACTTGACACTCGACGTTCCCCTGGACGTTCCCGTGCTTCTGATCGACGACGAGCAGGCGGAAGACGCGCGAGCCCTGGCCATGGCGCTCTCGCCCGGCGGGCGGGTGCAAACCGGCATTCGGCCGGTCATCGAAACACCGCGCTATTTGAGCATCCACCCCTTGGACGACTACCAGGTGGTCTATCTGCTCGACGTCCCCCACCTCGACCGGTCGGCCGTCGCGGCGCTGGAAGAGTTCGTGCGTGCGGGCGGGGGGCTGGGGATCTTTCTGGGCGAGAAGTCGGGCAGCCGGTTTCTCAACGAGGAGTTGTATCGCGGCGGCGAAGGGCTTATGCCCGTGCCGGTCGCCGGCCCGGCCGACTTGCTCGTCGACCGTTTGCAGCAAGCGCCGGACCTTCAGGCGAAACCGCACGAAATCTTCCGCGTTTTCGCGGGACGACGGAACCCCTTCCTGTCCACGGTGAATGTGGAGCGCTATTTCGCGGTCGTGGACGGCTGGGAGCCCTCGGCCGACTCCGGCACCGAGGTCATCGCCCAGTTGCGGAACGGAGCCCCGCTGGTGGTTACTCGCCGCTACCAGGAGGGCCGCGTCGTCGCGTACTTGACCACCGCCGCGCCCACGTGGAACAACTGGGGGCGCAATAACCCAAGCTACGTGGTGACCATGCTGGAAACCCAGGCCTTTCTGGCCGGCCAGCCGGGCGAGGAGCGCGGTATGCGTGTCGGCGCGCCGGTTCGGGTGGAACTGGACCCGGGCGTCTACGGATCGCGCGTGCTGGTTTTCCGCCCCGACGAAGACACCGTCGCCTCGACCGTCACCGAGGCCGTGCCCCAGGCGGACGGCACGTCGCTCGTTCGTCTGGACGAGACCGAGCGCAGCGGCATTTACCGCGTGCAACTGGAGCGTAGCGACGGCGGCACGGAAATTCGGCAAATGGCCGTGAACGTCGAGCCGGACGAAGGCAACCTGGAAACGCTGGGCGGGCCGCAACTGGCCTCCAGGCTCGACGGCGTCCCCTACCAATTCGAACAGGCGGCAACGTTCCGCTACGTGCTGGGCGAGGATCCCGGCTACAACCTGGCCGAGGCGATCCTCTATTTCCTCGTTGTCCTGCTTCTGCTGGAGCAAGTCGTGGCGTGGTGGGCAAGCTATCACCCGCCTGTCGCCCGGCCCGCCATGGCGAAAGGAGGTGCCGCATGAACTGGTCCTTCTTCCTGATGCCGATTGCCGCCGTCGATTCCGCCGCGGGGACCGTGCGCGAGTCGTTCGAGTTCGGACGCATCCAGTCGAATAGCGACTGGATCCTGCCGATCGCAGCCTTCGTGCTGGTCGGCCTGTTTGTTCGCGCGATGTACCTTCGCGATTCGGTGGACCTCCCCCGGCCGCTCAGTTGGCTGCTCACCTTCCTGCGCACCGCCGTGTTCTTCGCCCTGCTCGTGCTGTACTTGCAGCCCCAATGGCGCATGGAACGGGAAACCACGGTCAATTCGCGGGTCCTCGTGCTGGCCGACACCAGCCTGAGCATGGGTATCTTCGATTCCGACGAACCGGCGGCGAGCGGCGCCGTGACACGCTCGCAGCAGGTCGCCTCCCTGCTCGGCACTTCGCCGCTATTGGACGAATTGCGAAAAACGCACGACGTCGAGGTATTTCGTTTCGACGAGCAACTTCACCGCGACGCACGCGTGTCGCTGGCGAAGTCAGTTCCGAAGGAAGAAGGCACTGAGGCCGAGCCGGCCGATGACCCAGCCCCGGATTGGGAGGAATTCCTGCAGCCGGGCGGCACGGAAACCCGGCTCGGGCAAGCTTTGGCGCAGCTCATCCAAGACGAGCGCAACTCTCCCGTGTCGGGAATCGTGCTGTTCAGCGACGGCGGCCAGAACGTGGGCGTATCGGCCGACGCGGCGGTCGAACTGGCCCGGGAGGCACAAATTCCGATCTTTCCGGTCGGGCTCGGCTCAGACCGCCTTCCGCCCAATGTGCGCATCGCCGACCTGATGGCGCCCGAGCGAGCCTACCCGGGCGATCGCTACACGGCTACCGCCCTGGTGCAGGCGCAGGGGATGGCGGGCCAAACGGTTTCCCTGCAATTGCTCGCCCGGAATGCCGAATCGAACGGCGAACCCGGCAGCGGGGAGGTGTGGGAAACGCGGGAGATTACCCTTAGCGACGGCAGCGAAGTACTGCCCGTGCGCTTCGAGATTACGCCCGATGAGGTCGGCCGGCGCATTCTGGCCGTGCGCGTCGAAGACGTCGCCGGCGACCGCAACCCCGACGACAACCTGCGCGAGGTTGAGGTCGAGGTGGTCGATCGGAAGACGCGTGTGCTGCTTTTCGCAGGCGGCCCCATGCGCGAATATCAGTTCCTCCGCAACGTGCTCTATCGGGACGACTCGGTGGAGGTCGACGTCCTGCTCCAGACGGCCCAGGAAGGCATCTCGCAGGAGTCGGACCAGATTCTCGACGACTTTCCCATCACACGGGAGGAAATGTACGACTACGATTGCGTCGTGGCGTTCGATCCCGACTGGCAGGAGTTGTCGGCGCCGCAAATCGAGCTATTGGAAAGTTGGGTGGCCGAGCAGGGCGGCGGGCTGATCCTTGTTGCGGGCCCCGTGTACACGGGGCGCACCGTGGCCGGCTGGGTTCAAAGCCCCGCGATGGCGCCCATCCGAGCCTTGTACCCGGTGGAGTTCCAACGGCGCTTTTCGGGCATCGAGGCCACGGCTTACGGCTCGCGGGAACCCTGGCCGCTGGAGTTCACCCGCGAAGGTATGGAAGCCGAGTTCCTCTGGCTGGGCGACACCGAAACGAGTAGCCGGGAGGCGTGGCGCGAGTTCCCGGGTGTGTACAGCTTCACCCCTTTGCGGGGCGCCAAAAATGGAGCGACCGTGCTGGCGCGGTTCTCCGACCCGCAGGCGGCCGCCGGGGGCGAACAACCGGTCTATTTCGCATGGCAGTTTTACGCCTCCGGCCGCGTCTTTTATGCCGGCAGCGGCGAGATGTGGCGGCTCCGGGCGCTCGATGACACGTACTTCGAACAGTTCTACACGAAGCTCATCCGGCACATTTCCCGGGGCCGATTGCTGCGCGGCTCGACCCGTGGCGTGCTGCTCGTGGGCCAGGACCGTTTCCTGGTCGGCGATTCGGTCGAAGTGCAGGCCTACCGCCTGACCAACGCGCAACTCGACCCGTTGGAAGCGCCCAGCGTGCAACTTCAAGTGGTCGCGCCCGGCGGTCGCGTGCAGGACGTCACGCTGCGAGCCGACCCGGCTCGGATCGGCTCTTTCGTAGGGCAGTTTACGGTGCTGAAGGAAGGCGACTATCGATTGGAGTTGCCCATCCCCGAAACCACTGACGAACGTTTGACGCGGCGCATTATGGTGCGTATTCCGCAATTGGAAAGGGAAAATCCTCAACGGAACGACGCGTTGCTTGAACGGCTTGCCCAGGGCACCCGCGTCGACGACGATGAGTCGGCCGTGTATTACTTGGGCGTGGAAGAGCTTACGACCCCCCCGCCGGAAAAGCCGGCGGTAACGGAATTGCTGAAAGACCGTACCCGCACCAGCATCGTACCCATTGCTCCCAGCAGAGAGTGGCAGCGTTGGTGGCTTACCTGGATGATGGCCGTTTTGTGCGGCCTCCTGTTTGTCGAATGGCTCATCCGCCGCCTGGTCCGACTTGCATAAAAGACTAACTATGACGACCGTTTCCGAGACTGCCCGAATCGAACCCGCCCCGCAAATCCGACGGGTCCTTGCCCAACTTCGTGCGCGCATTCGGCGCTATGTGTGGATCGAGGGGCTCGCCGCGGCCGTGGTATGGCTGGGGATCGCGTTCTGGGCGACGTTGCTGTTGGACTGGTTCTTCGAGCCCCCTGCCGCGGTTCGGCTGATCGCCCTGGCCGCGGCCGGATTCGTTCTGCTGGCCATCCTGGTTCGGCGGATCGCGCACCGGTTGGCGGCTCCTTTGGGCGACGCCAACATGGCGACGGTCTTGGAACGCCGGTTCCCGAACCTCGATGACTCGCTGTTGACCACGGTGGTTCTCGCCGGCCGCAACGCCGACCCCACGCAGTGCAACCCGGAAATGTTGGAGCGGACGTGCCGCGAAGCCGCCGAGCGAATCGGCGACGTGCGCCTCCGCGAGGTGTTCAACCCAAAGCCTATGCGACAGCGGGTGGCTTCCGCTTTCGCGCTTTCGGCCAGCGTGCTTGCGTTTGCGCTCTGGCAACCGGCGGCGTTCGGCATTTGGGCTCAGCGCAGCTTGGCGCTTTCGCCGGAGCTTTGGCCGCGCTACAGCCGCCTGGTGGTCGAGGGATTCGACGACGAGGGACGCGTCAAGGTGGCCCGAGGCGCCGAATTCGACCTCGTAGCGAAGGCCGACACGGCGTGGCCGGTCGTGCCGCAGGTCGTAGAGGTTCGTTATCGGGCCGAGGGCGGGCGGCGGCAGCGCGAGCCGATGAGCCGCCGGGGAAACGCGGTGCCGGGCCAGGATCCGTTCCAGGAGTACACCCATCGCTTCGAAAGCGTGCTGGCCTCGGTCGACTTGGACGTGTACGGAGGCGATGCTTCCATTCGCGGATTGCGCATCGAGGCCGTCGACAGCCCCACCATCAACGAGATGCACCTGACCGTGCAACTGCCCGAGTACACGGGCCGGCCGGATCGCACCTTGCCGGTGAGCGGCGTCATGCAGGTGCCCCGCGGGTCGCGGCTGGTGGTGCATGCGCGAGCGAACAAGCCGCTGGTTCGGGTGCGTATCGATTCCGTCCTGGACGACGCGCCGCCTCCGCCGGTCGTTCTCGAGAGCGACTCGCTGGACGCCGACGCTCAAGGCTTCGAGTTGCCTGTGCCGCCCCTGATGGGCGACACGACGCTCCAGTTCACGTTGTTCGACACCGACGGTATTCAAAGCCGCGAGCCGACGCAACTGCGATTGGTGGCCATTGCCGACGCACCTCCGCAACTGGCGGTCCGGCTCCACGGAATCGGTACGGCCATCACCCCCCAGGCCCGGCTCCCGGTAGTCGGCGAAATCCGCGACGATTACGGCGTCGCGCGCACCTGGTTCGAGCACGCGATCGACGAGGCCGAGTTGACCACGCGGGTCATCAGCGAGCCGGAGGCGGCGCCGACGGCCGTGGTGTTTAACGACGAAGCGTTGGAAGCCGCCGACCTCGAACTGGCGGTCGGACAGAAACTCACCCTCTTGGTCAAAGCGGCCGACCGCTACGACCTTTCCGGCGGCCCGAACGTGGGCACCGGCGACCGCTGGCAACTGGAGGTCGTCACCCCCGACCAGCTTCGTACCATGTTGGAAGCGAGAGAACTCGTCCTGCGGCAGCGGTTCGAACAGATCATCCGTGAAGCCACGGAAACCCGCGACCTGCTCGCCCGAATGGACTTCGGCCCCAAACCGGCCGAGGAGGAGGAACCGGCCGGAGGCGCCGAAGCCGAAGATGCGGCCGAAAGTGCGCCGGCCGATTCGCCCATGGAGCAGCTCACCGGCGGTCAGGACGACACCAGACGCCAGCAAATGGCTCTGCGCGTGCAGCGGGCGCTCCAGAACAGCCGGAAGAACGCGCACGAGACGAAGGGCGTAGCCGATTCCTTTGACGATATCGAATTGCAGTTGATCAACAACCGTGTGGATACGGAGGAATTGCGGTTTCGTATCGCGGAGGGCATTGCCCAGCCGTTGCACGCCATTGCCGATGAGGCCCTGCCGGAACTCGAACGCCGGCTTGACGCTTTGGAGCAATCGTTGGAGGATGAGGAGTTGAGGACGGCCCGCCGCGACCGCGCCCGGCAGCAGGCCGATGAAGTGCTGCTGACCATGCAACTGGTTCTGCAACGAATGATCGAACTGGAGTCGTTCAACGAAGCCGTGGACATGCTGCGGCAGATCATTGCCCTGCAAGGCGACCTCGAACAGCAAACCAAGCAGCGGCAGAAACAAAAGGTTCTCGATCTACTGGAGGACTAACCGACATGGTAGTCACAAAGCAGTGGTGGCGGGCGGCCTGTATGGCCCTCCCAATGATGGTTGTGTTGGCTCTGCCGGCTGTCGCCGACCCCGAGCCGGAGCCCCAAGAGGCGGCAATCGCTGCCGAAGCCGAGGAAGCCGAAGGTGAGGAAGCCGAAGGCGACGCCGCGGCGCGCCTCGCGCTCGAGCAGCAGCGAATCGCCGACCAGTATCGCCGGCTGGAACAGGTGCTCCTCCGTATGGCCGAGTTGACGGCCGGCACCGATCCGCATCGGGCGGCCCTGTTGCGGAAAGCCGTCGCGCAGAGCAAGGATCGATTGATCGATCTGCAGTTCGACCGACTCAGAAACCTTCTGGAGCAGGATCAGCTTGCCCGGGCAATCGAGAACCACGAAGACCTCCAGAAGGATCTTGGCGCCCTTCTCGAGTTGCTGCAAAGCGAGGACCGGGCAAAGGAACTGACGGAACGGAAGAAGCGACTGGGGGAGTATATCAAGGAAATCAATCGCATGATCAAGACCCAGGAGAACCTGCAACACCGAGCCGGCGGCAGCGGCGATCCTAAGCGGCTGGCTCCCGAGCAGGATCAACTGGCCGACCGGGCCGGGCGGCTCGCCGGCGACATTCGGGAGAATGAGGGAGGTGGCGCCGGACAGGGCGAAGGCGAAGGCGAAGGTGAAGGCGGCGGCGAAGGTGAAGGCGGCGGAGAAGGTGAAGGCGGCGGAGAAGGTGAAGACGAGGGTGAAGGTGAAGGCGAAGGCGGCGGTGAAGGCGAAGGCGGTGGTGAAGGCGAAGGCGGTGGTGAAGGTGAAGGTGG